>JAZLJW010000025.1:0-23655 GCA_045597345.1 Treponemataceae bacterium | reverse complement strand
ACGGAGGTAAAGCAATGAAAAAGACTATGATGATTTCTACAACCGCAATATTGTTGGCAACACTTGTTTCTTCGGGGGCCTTCGCAAATGGTTCAAAAAAGAGTCCTGAAAAAAAGCCGCAGGTCGTTGTTGAGGCAAAGTCTAAAGATACTAAAAAAACGGACTTAAAAAAAGAGGATTCTAAAAAGACTGACTTTAAAAAGGGGGATTCCTATAAAAATAGAAACCAACGTTCTTGCCGTATGACTTTTGATGAAAATACAATTATTGGTCAGGTAAAAAAAGTTGATACTTCTGCCAATAAAATTATTTTGACCGATGCCGATGGTGTTGACACTGAATATTCTGTTTCTGGATTTACTCGTATTGCTATCATGTCAACTTCTCCAAAAACTGAAAATTCTGAAAAAAATAAAGCCCCTAAGTCAAATGCCCTTTCTGATATCAAAGAAGGTTCCTGGGTTATGTTGAGTCTCCATCCCGGAAAAACAAAAACTCAGGTCGCATCAAAGATTTTAGTAAAATAAATTTCTTCCTCCTGTATGTATGATTTTTTTAAGGCAGTCCTCAGTTTGGGGACTGCTTTTTATTTGGAGGGTCCCGCCATAAATGGCGGTCGCTACGTTCCAGGTTCCGTTATCACTCCATTCCTTCGGAACGGCTCCGCCGCACTGCACATCGCTAACGCAAAAAATATAGTCAGCACGTAATTCTGAACTTGTTTTAAGCCATAGTCAGCACGCTATTCTGAACTGGTTCTAAGCCATAGTCAGCACGTCATTCTGAACTGGTTTTAAGCCATAGTCAGCACGTCATTCTGAACTGGTTTCAGAATCTCGCAGCTCTTATTTTAAACCATGCAGCAAAGGGACTGTTCTTAAAGTAAGTGCCACGGTGGTTCAGGATGACAAGCTTTGTTAAATTGACAGTATACGATATTATCGTATACAATATAACTATGACCAGAGAGTTTATTTTTACTGCTACATTTAATAATTGCTGGAAAGCAATGGGATTGAATGATGAAAACCTCAGAGAACTTGAGCAGGAACTTTTGAAAAATCCCCAATCAGGTGATGTAATTGAAGGTACTGGCGGTGCAAGAAAATTGAGAATAAGACTTGGTAATCATGGAAAAAGCGGTGGTGCCAGAGTAATTTATCTGGATGTATTTGAGAAAGAAAAACTGTATTTTCTGTTTGCTTATCCAAAAAATGTTCAGGAAAATTTGACAGCAGAGCAGAAAAAAGCAATAAAGAATATAATCGAAGAAATAAAAAAGGAGGCATAATCATGGCAGAATTAACATTTGAGTCTTCATTAACAGATGAACAGATTGCAGAAAATTTCAAGAATATTTCTTTTTTTGATGGATTAATGAGTGGATTAAACGAAGCTTTAGCCTATGAAAAAGGATCGGCTAAAGCTGAAACGTATGCCAGAAAGCGAAGTCTTCCTGAAGTTGATGTTGCAAAAGAAAGAGCAGCCCTTAATATGACACAAAAAGCATTTGCTGCTTTAATAGGAGTTTCGAAACGTACTGTTGAAGCCTGGGAATCCGGCAAATGTACTCCATCACCTACAGCAAAAAAATTAATTCATTTACTTAGTATTGATCCATCTTTGGTACAGAAAATGTAATTAGAACCTCGTGTGAATATTATAAGACTCTAAACAGCGTAAAAAGGATTTTTTTTGGTAAACGTTTTGCTATACAAACAGCTGCCTTGTATTTTCCCTTCCCCCGGATGGATGAAAGTTTCAGTAGGCATGCATCATTTTTTAATGATTCCGCAATTTCAGGGTCACGTATTCCCGAATTTCGATAATATCTGAGATTCGAAAGATATTGATTCTGTATCCAGAAATTTGAATACCGCTTCAGGTCTGGCTGCTGATAAAACTTATCAAGAAGGATGTCCCGACGGATTTCAAACGAGTGGTATTGAGCATCGCTGTATGAACGATATCCTGCCATTACAGAATCATTTCTTATCTGGTAGATGAAGCACGAATAGTCTGAGTAGTACGCAGTTTGTATTTTTGAAAATACTTTCAAAAGGAATTCGATATCAGCTCCAATTTTCAGTCTTTCAGTAAACAGAATCCCAGATTCCAGCAAAAAATCCTTTCGAACTATTACGGAGCAGACATGAGCTGGAAGCCTCTTGGAAAGAAACGCTTTCAAAAATTCATTTTTTTCAGAAAAAAATCTCTGATTATATCGTGGTGCCTGGTATTTTGTCCGACTTCCCTCTTCAGTGACTGACTGATAAGAAAAACAAAGTATGTCACACAACAGATTCTTCTGTATAATTTTAAGGTACTGTGTTACAGCCCCCGAAGACAGACTGTCATCAGAATCAAGAAAAGACAGATATTCACCCTTTGCTGCCTTTATGCCTGTATTCCGTGCTCCACCTTCGCCCCTGTTTTGCTGCGTAATTATGTGTAAAAATGAATACCTTGCAGAAAATTCTCCTGCAATTTCTTCCGTCCTATCTGAAGAGCCATCATTAACTAAAAGAATCTCAACTTCATTACTATACGGTGAAACCTGTGTACATACATTTTCCAGTAGTGTTCCAATGAATTTTTCTGCGTTATAACAAGGAATGATGATTGAAAGGAGCATCAACGGCCTCTTAAACCATTTATTAACTGAAACAACGGGTAACTAACATGAAGAAGGTTTAAAAGAAACAAAAGCAGGTATCTTTTTTTAGTCTTTTCCCAAAGGAGTGGATTATCGTGCTGTAACTGCCGATTGAATGACTTTGCGAATAACCGTCCATCTTTCTTATTATCCATCATGATAAATAAAATTTTATAGTGGGTTTCAATTAGAGCCTTAACTTTAAAATTGTAGAAAAATGCAGCATCATTATCGTAACATTTGAACAAGAGTAATTCATTGATGACTCGATGATGCTGTTGGTAACGTTTTACGTAATTCCTGTAATCTATACTTTGATGCGCATTCCCCACCTGATATTGATATACTTCCAAATTAATAAACTGGACTGTTTGGCTGAAACAGGTAGCTTTTACAATAAATTCATAATCTACATAAAATGTGTTTTCCAATAGTGAAACATTGTGCTCCCGTAGAATGGAAGTTTTAAAAGTAGATATATGCATCATAATGTAAGCACATATATCCTTATTACAAGATATTTCAGAAATAGTATAAATTTTTTTTTCTTCGACGGTAGCCGGGAGTGAAAAAACTCGACTTTGGTTAAAACTACTATTTACTTCTCTTTTAACATCACAGACAAGATCAGCATCGGTAAACTTAAGAAATTCAACAAGCAATTCAAGATTTTGAGTATTTACCCAATCATCACCGTCTATTACCCGGAAATATTTTCCTTTTGCATATTTAATTCCAGTATTAACTGCCGAACCATGACCACCGTTTTTTTTGGAAATTACTCTGAAAATTGAAGGGTATTTCTGTACATACTCTTGAGCAATGGATTCTGTTAAGTCAGTAGAGCCATCATTTATTATGAGAACCTCTACTACATTTTCAAACTTTTTCGATTCATACGTTGATAATACAAAAGGCAAATAGCGTTCAACATTATAGGCTGGTATAGCGATAGTCAGAATGCACACTCACAATCACCTTTTATTTAGTATCAAATATGTATTCAACATATGATTTTTCAGGATCAAAAAAAATCTTCTGATGATTACTGGTATCTGGTTTAAATTCCTTCCAGTTCCCATATTCCTGAACCAAAGCAAGTTCATAGTTTTTTACGATAGGAATTGTTACATTTTCAAAGGGTAACAAAACGATTTCTTCAAAATCACTACGAAATTTCTGGTGAGTTTTTTTATTAAAAATAAATGACAATGTGGAGACCATTTTTGTATCCGTCATATAATTGTATTTTTTGCATACTGAGATAAACTTTTTAAAGAAAACATTGGGAGGAACTCTCTCTTGTCTGAATATGTTTTTTCTTTCGATAAGTATTCCATAGGCAGTTGATAGTTTCCTGAAAAAAAGTGCCTGGAAATACTGGATATAAAAAAGAACTTTATTATCTACAACACTATCGAGAGGAAAAATATCAATGAATATTCCTTGATTAAACGTATATTTTCTCCCTCTTTCAATCTCCAGAATTGCAGTTGTATCAGAATTCCTTAACTGGGCATGGCCTCGTAATGATCCTGGATCTGAGTCTTCTGTTTGAAAAAAATATGGACTTTCAAACTCCTTTGGAGCAATAGCGCAAAGTTTTTCATAATCCTCACGCATCATCATCATATCAATATCATCATCCCAAGGAATAAACCCTTGATGACGGACAGCTCCAAGCATTGTTCCACCACTGGCATATATTTTGAGGTTATATTTATCACAAACAGTTAAAAGATTTTGAAGTAAATCAAGTTCGACGGACCAAACCTTTTTCATCGGGGTAGAAACTAAATAATTACTTCTTAGCTCTTCTTTAAAAAAAATTTCGTCTCGCATCATCTATTTTTATGAAAAAAGGAAAATAACTTTGTTTGCTTTGTATTATTACTGTCAATGCGCTTTTTAAGACTTGATATTTCGGAATTCTTTTTCTCGATGTATTTGGAAGGATTAATGACAGCCATCTTAAATAACAGTCTTTCGTATTCATCTGGAATAATTTCTTCTAGAGTCTCAGTTTTAATTTTTTCCTTTTTATATTTTAGATAATAATCTATAGCCATTTTAACTCTTCCATACAATGCGTCATCTAAATCATTTAAGCAACTATCCGATAACTTGTACTTAGACTTTAATTTTTCCAATTCCTTATAGAGAATCACTTCTGAATATGATTTCCATAACCATCGTGAAGATGTTAGTGTAGAGTTTTCTCTAACTCTGTATTTATAAAAAGATTCTTTTGATACCAAAATCGACTTCGCAGAAAAAAACATATCTGTTGAAAATAACATATCTTCTGCAAATATTCCTGGATAAAACTTTATAGTACTATTTCTTAAAAACTTCGTATTTATGACATAACGCCAAGGAGCAACATACCATTCATTATTCTTCTTAAATTCTGAGTATAATTCTGTTCCATTGTAAATTAGTTTATATTCACCGTATCTATGAACTTTGTCAGTACTTCTTTCAAATTCCTCCGTTTCAAAAATATAACTATTCATGAACGAAATTAAATCTATTTCGTTATCGTGAATAAGTTCGGATATTCGGTATAAACAGTTTTCCTCAATGCAATCATCACTATCAACAAACCAAATCCATTCACCATGAGCCTGTTCTATTCCTACATTTCGAGCCACAGATTGGCCTTGGTTATCCTGATCTATGACTAAAATACGCACATCATTTTTCCTGTACTTATCAAGTATTTCTAGTGTTGAATCAGTAGAACCATCGTTTATACACAAAATTTCAAAATCAGTAAAATTTTGGTTAAGAATGGAATCCAAACATTCAGAAATATATTTTTCTACGTTATAGCACGGTATAATAAAACTAATTTTCGGCATTACTCATTTCCTTCTCAATCAAATCAACAACGCGATCAGTTGATTTACCATCTCTGTAAGCAAAATTTCTGATTATAAACTGTTCTAATCTTTCATAATCGAAATCAGCCTTACCAATCGTTTGAAGCAAAATATCAAAGTCTTTTACTATTTTACCTGGCACAAATTCTTTATATGGCTCATAAAAATCTCTAGTTTTTTCATACATATTCAAATCGAATGCATAAAAAATCATTGGTTTTTTCAAAAGAGAATATTCATAAATAACAGATGAATAATCAGTTATTAATAAATCAGTAATGAATAACAGGTCATTAATTTCCCGATAATCGCCAACATCGAGTAACCAATCTTTATATTCATCTGGAATAACAACTTTTTCCGTAACAAAGGGATGCATTTTTATTAATAAAAAATAATTATGTTGTTTACAAAATGCGCCCCACTTATTTAAGTCTATTTTGTCCATTGGAAAATATGCATTTCCAGCATTATCACCCCGGAAAGTTGGTGCATACGTAATTATTTTCGTATAAGATGCCAACTGAGGATATTTGTAAGTTAATTCTCCAATAATACGGTTTTTATAATCTTGATCAAAAAAAATATCAGTTCTAGGAACACCAATTGGATAAAAACAGTCATAATCGATTCCAAAAGCTTCCTGGTTATGTCTGGCAGAGAGTTCTGATGATACTGGAACATGAGTGTAGCATTTATGCACCCGGGTATTTAATGCAGGGGCCCCTTTTTTATTCAATCTTTCTAACCCCACCGTTTTAAAAGCACCACAAGCATGCCAAACCTGAAATATTTTTACAGATGGCTTAAAATCGCAAATATACATTTGAGGGTAATAATCATCTAAAATTATTACATTTGAAGTTGCCAATTTCCTTACAAAACTAATAGATTGGAAAATTTTTTTATGATCATTAATTGACGACCTGAAATCAAAACAAATCTTATATTTTTTATCCAACCCTCGTTCTACCATTCGCTTATAAATAAATTCTTCGTTTCCGCCAATTTCTGCACGAGAACCAGATGTAAACAATATCTTATTGCCCATTTCCCGATAAAACATACTGAAAAAGCTAAATAAGTTCTTAAAACAACTTTCTCGTAAATCACTAAGAAATACCGTAGCAGAGTCTTTGAATTTTTGAACTCGTGATTTTTTTGGTTTTGGAAGTTTCGTCAAAACCTCAACATAAAAGTCACCTGTATCTAAATCTTCTTTGCATGCAATTTGTATTTTATGATTTTGAGTTTTAATAATACTTATATTGAAATTCCATTCTTCATAATCACGTATTGCGTGCAGTTCGGGACTTAACAGAGATCGAATTTTTGTATTGCTTTTTGAACACAGATAATAATTACCAGTGTTTATGGGATATCGACAATTGGCAGATTCAACATTAATAAATAATGAAAACTTATTTGTTTCAATCTGTTCAATTGTCGGGAAAAAACTAACACTGTTTTCAGGAGAACAAAAATAAAGGTCTTTTACATGTAGAGGAAAATTACTTACACCTTCTAATCGCAATATTGCTCGGTTTGAAGATATTTGTTTTATTGTGATTATCTTGTCCATTTTTTCTACTTTATGCCATCATCTCAATTGTTTTTCGTAAGCCATTTTCAAAGTTTATCTGAGCCTTCCATCCCAACGCATTTATCTTGGATGAATCCAATATTGCACGAGTTGCTTTTGAAAAACCTTTTGATTCTGTTTCATCTGGCAAATCAAAAACCACTTTTGTGCCAGCAATATCTGCAATCAATCCTGCTAAATCTTTGAGGGATATATTACTTTCAGAATCTGCAACATTGTATGCTTCACCATTTTTCCCGTTGAGTAACAGGAATATCAATGCAGATGCCGCATCGCTGGCATATAGATACGAAAAATACTGTTCGCCCTTGCTTTTGAGTACAATGTCTTTTCCTTCAATTCCATTCCTTAAAAACTGGCTAAGCGCCTTTGAATCATCTTTTTTTAAGGTTGGCCCATAGCATCTGCACAAGCGGGCAATTACACAGTCACTGTTTTTTTGAGCAATATATGCCTGACATAGTGATTCAGACATTCTTTTTGATTCGCAATACCCCGCTCTCACACTGTTGCAATCCAGATACCCCATATCTGTTTCTGTAAAACCGGTATCCAAGTTAGAGATATCTTCTCCATAAATCTCTACACTTGATGCCAGAAGGAACCGGGATCCAGGGTTGCAGGCAGCAAGATTCAGCAAGTATGTCGTACCGAACACATTGGTCGTTATAGTTTCTATAGGTTCCGTTGCATACGCTAATGGATGTGTATTGGACGCAGCGTGAATAATATAATCAATACGCCCTGAATACATTAATGGCTTACTAATGTCATGAGCGAGATAAGTAATCCTTTTATTGCGTGATTCATGAACATTTCTCGAAATGAGGACGAGCTTGAGATTAAGGTCATATTCTTCATCAAGTCTGAGGAACATATCTGTGAGGTATGTTCCAAGTAATCCGGTTGCTCCAGAAATGAGAATTGTTTTATTTTTAAGCAATAGCCAATCACATTTCAAACGTAAAACACTGGCTATATCATTCTGATATATTTCCGTTTCAGTCAGGGTCTTATAATCCATGTTTCTTTTCCATCTGTAAAAAAGCTTTAAACATTTCAAGATTTTCTTTGGTAGTTAATTTAATGTTTTTCTCTGAACCACCAGCAAACTGAAGAACTTCACCAAGCTCAACCATCATTGTGTTTGTATACGAAGACCCACTGATACCAATATTCTCTTTAAACGCTTTTTCGTAAGCCCATTTTAATTTTGAGTACTTATAGGCTTGAGGCGTAGAAACACGTTTTAATGTCTCACGTGGTATATATTGATTAGTTGTATCTTCATCTTTTTTAACAAAGATTTGCTCATTGTAAGGCATAGAAGTTACCGCATTTCCGTACTGCGTGCATTTCGCAATTACATCAGAAAGTACTTCTGGCTCAACCAGAGGCCTTACTCCATCATGAATAATGATATTATCATCATCTTTTGCGTACTCTTTAATTGAAAATACACCGTTACGTATTGATTCCTGGGCACTATTTCCACCGGAAAATACATCCCTAAGTTTTGAAATACCATACTGACGGGAGTACGCTTTAAGAATGTCGTGCCATCCATCAATACAGACAACGAAAATATCATCAACAAGGGGATGCTGTTGAAATGCTTCAAGAGTATAGATAATTACAGGTTTATCAAAAACATTAATGAACTGTTTAGGAATTTCCTGTCCCATACGGCTTCCAACTCCACCCGCAATAATTATTGCTATGTTTTTCATTCAGCCTATACTCCTTTTTTACCTCACCATCTCTTCATACACAGACGCAACGTCATCAATATCACCAAAAGCCTTCATCCTGCCATGATCCAGAATCATGGCTTTGTTACAGATTTTCTTTACCTGATCAATAGAATGGCTTACGAATAGAACCGTAACACCAGAATCAAACAGTTCCTGAATTTTTGCTTCGCACTTTTTCCGGAATTTTGCATCCCCTACACTGAGAACTTCATCCAAAATAAGAATGTCAGGGTGCACTGCCGTACAGATAGCAAACCCCAGACGGCTTTTCATACCGCTGGAATAGTTTTTCAACGGAACATCAATGAACTGTTCCAGTTCAGAAAAAGCAACTATTTCATCAAATTTTTCTTCAATGAACTTTTTGCTGTACCCGAGCACAGCACCATACAGATAAATATTTTCGCGCCCGGTATACTGGGCATCAAAACCTGCACCAAGCTCCAGTAATGGGGCGATAACACCTTCAGTATGAACAGAGCCGATTGTAGGACGGTATACACCGGCAATAACCTTCAGCAGGGTACTTTTCCCGGCACCGTTCAAACCCAATATTCCAAGCCGTTCACCTTTTTCTACCGAAAACGAAATATCCTGTAATGCCAGGAATTCATCATATTTCAGCTGTCGTTTCAGAAGTTTTATGACAAACTCCTTTAAGCTGTCGTTTTTCTCTTTTCCCAGGTTGAACTTTACCGTTACGTTATCAACTACAACTGCAGAGGTTTTCATTACATCGTCACTCATTACTATTACCCAGCTACCTACAGATGCAGAATAAATGAATCCTGTTTCCGGTAAAAAACAAGAAGACCAAACAGACAGCTCATGGCTCCCCACACCAATGCAATGAGAGCACCTTCTCCATTCCAGACTTCACCTAAAAAAGCACCCCGAGAAAGTGAAATAATCTGATACAAAGGATTCCAGACAAGAATCACCGCATATTTACTGTTAAGAAGCCGTTCCGGATAGTAAAAAATGGCACTCATGTACATTATGAGAAGCAGTACAACGTTCCACAGGTATTCAATATCTCTGAAGTACACATTCAAGGTACAAAGAATAAGACCAACGCCAAAGGTAAGCAGCAGAAGTAACAGCAGCGATGGAATGAATTGCAGAATATGCCAGGTAGGAAGCACATGACAGTACCCCTGCACCCCAAACACTACAAGAAGTGAAATGCATGAAATAACAAAGTTAAACAGCACGCTGGCTAGCGGATACAGAATTTTTGGCACATATACTTTAGTAATCATGCCGGCATTTGACCGTATTGCACCGGAAGCGCCTTTAGTACCGGTACTGAAAAAACTGTAAATAAGACGACCAATAATGATATACAACGGATAGGTTGGATTTTTGTTATTGAAAAGGGTTCCGAAAACGATTACCAGTACGATGGTAGTAAGAATTGGCTCAATGAGAGACCAGACAACACCAAGGTACGACCTTCGGTACTTTAACCTGATGCCCTTTTTAACCAGTTCATGTAAGAGAAATCTATATTTTAATGCGGGAACCGCAATTTTCATGACATAATCCTCAACACAGAAATTGTATTTTTGAACTGAAAATATACTCAATAACTTATATTTTATAAGCTTTTGCTTATAAGGTAAAGTAGAAAATATTTATATATTCATGTCGTGAATAAAGCAGTTGGTGATACCATCAGGGAATTTCGTAAAAAAAACAAAGTTTCACAGGAACAGCTTGCAGAAGCCATTGATTCTCATCAGGTATACATATCTGAAATCGAAAATGGGTTAAAATTGCCATCACTTACAATCATTTACAGCATAACCAGCTACTTTCACATTTCACTGTCTGAATTCATGGCTGTTGTCGAATCAAAACTTGTTGATCAGATAGCATAAAAAAAAGCCCCTTCAGAACATTTGTCATTCCGAACTGGTTTCGGAATCCCAGATGCTGAATCAAGTTCAGCATGACAAGGTGCTCTGAAGGGGCTTTTACCTCTCTCATCTTTTCTATTAACCCATTACAACTTTTACATCGTGTTTTGTGCCTGCAGCCTGAGCCGGAATCGCAGCAACTTTTGCACCATCCAGGTACAGTTCCTTAACACCTTTCTGAACGCCATTGGGGTTTTCAACGGTAATGTTGAATTCTGCCCCACGCCATTCACGGTGAGCGGTAAAGCCTTTCCAGTCATGAGGAATACATGGGTTCAGATCCAATGTTTCAAAGTTAGGACGGATACCCAGCATATACCGGGTAGCACTGAAGTATGCCCAACCGCCTGAACCGGTCATGAACGGATGACGGGCACGACCGTGTGCCGTATGGTCTTTACCCATGATGAACTGACAGTATGAATAAGGTTCACTCTGGCGGATTTCAATCTTGTCGTTCTGGTTGTAAGGACACAGTGCATCATAGAACTTCATGGCACGGTCACCACGGCCAAGTACACATTCAGCAGCCCATGCCCATGGGTTCGGATGGCTGAATACGGCACCGTTTTCTTTGATACCGGGATATACACGGGTAATGAAACCGATATCGCTGTCAGGAACGGTATAACTTGGAGCGTTGAGCATAAGGCCCCAGTCGGTGTAGAGCCACTTATCCACGCTGTCCATGGCCTTGATACCTTTTTCGTAGGTGGCAGCACCAGAAAGTACTGCCCAGGCATTTGATTCCAGGTGTACTTTACCTTCCGGATCTTCAGAAGTACCGATTTTCTTACCTTTTGCAGTTACACCGCGGATGAACCATTCTTTATCCCACAGTTTTTCATCACATACTTTCTTAACCTTAGCCTGCATTGCAGTGTATTTTTCTACATCTTCCGTGCGCCCCAGATATTTTGCCAGTGCAATAAAGTTATCAAGAGCCCAGTAATGCAGGAAGGTAACCAGAGCAGTTTCACCGCCACCCAGGTTCAGACAGTCGTTCCAGTCTGCACGGAGACCTTTACAGATACCGGTAGCGCCAACCTGCTCAGCAGAGAAGTTCAGGATTTTCTGCATGTGTTCATAAACGGTACCCTCACCGCCATCACAGTAGGTAACGATTTCATCAGCCAGACTGAATTCACCGGTTTCTTTCATGAACTCAATGATACTGGGAACCAGCCACAGAGCATCATCTGAACAGGCATCTTCAAGACCGTGAACATATTCGTCTTTATTTCCGGTAGGAATAACCGTTGGTGATTTGAACGGTTTCTTTTCATCAGCTTTTTTCGGTTCAAACCATTCAGGCTGGAACAGATGCAGACCATACCCCTGAGTTGTAAGACCGCGGAGCAGTTCGATAATGCGCTGGCGGCATTTGGTCGGGTTGGAATGAGGAATGGTCATGGCATCCTGAGCCGTATCGCGGTAACCAAGGCCGACACGTCCACCGGTTTCAATGAATGACGCAAAACGGCTGAACATTACGTTGATTTCTGACTGATACAGAGTCCAGGTGTTCAGCATGGTGTTCATGGCATCACTGGGGGTATTAATCTGCAGTTTATTGCATTTAGCTTCCCAGAAGGCCTTCATTTCAGCGTAACTGGCATCTACTGCTTCATTGGTGGCATATTTGGCACGCATAGCGCGTCCTGCATCACGTCCACCTTCACCAAGCATGAAAACAAGACGGGCTTCTTCACCAGGCTGCAGGGTTAGTTTCTTCATTAAACCAGCACAGTGATTATTCCCCTTTTCAAAAGAACCGGTCATTTCGCCCTTTTCTACTACGATAGGATTGTTTTCTGACCGGTATGGTCCGATGAACTCATCACGCAGACAGTCAAAACCGTCTGGAGTTCTGTTACAGGTAAAGTACTGATAACCGAATTCTTCGTAGAACAGGTCGTATTCAATAATACCGTCATCGTAATTTGATCCTGCGCAGTACAGCGACATCTGATGATTGATATTATCAATCATAACATGATGGAAAGAGAACTCTGCATAGGAGAAAACAGAAAGAGTACGGGGCTTGTCAGAAGAGTTCTTTACCTTTACATCCCACAGCTCTACATCATCGTTCAGTGGTACGGAAAGACGCTGGGATGCCTGAATGCCTTTATAGTCACATTCGTATACTGAATAACTCATACCGTGACGACAGGTGTATTTTGCCTGATCAAGAGGTTTTCCTACCGGCTGCCAGCTGATTGACCAGTAATCACCGTCATCGTTATCGCGGAGGTATACATAATGACCAGGACGATCCATAGGAATAGTGTTGGCGTGAAAACGCGTAACACGATGATATTCAGGGGTTTTGTAAAACATATAACCGCCTGCAATGTGGTTAACAACCACACAGGTGTCTTTAACACCCAGATAATTTGTCCATGATACCGGTAGATCTACCCGGTCAATAACATACTCACGGTGTTCATTATCAAAATGACCGTACTGCATTGTGTACCTCGTACTTTAAAATGATACTTTCTTTCTCTCCCAAACGAACTCTCTTAGTTAGTTGCGTTTGTCAACTAAGTATATAGTACTACGGTTTTCAGGGGGATGTCAATTATTAATACAGGGGATTCAATTCATTACCGCAGCGGCTGCCATAACGGTAAAGCATCTGGACTTTTCTTCAAAGGGCATATTAAGCGGCAAATCTGCTGTCTGGCGGCGGAAACTACCGTAGAGGTAAGTATCAGGCCCCTTCGACAATGAGTGTTGCTCATTATTGCGCAGAAATCCTTTGCTGCAGCAGGTACACTGATTACTGATTGTGATATGGTTTAAGGGAACACCAAAATCATTCAGAGCATTCAGATTTGCCTGCTGCAGACTTAAAAAGGGCGTTCCATCGCGGAAAGAAATGCAGTCAGATCCGAATTTCTCACTGAAAAAAGAAACCCGTTCCGGATCAACGTTATAACAGCAATCATGAATATGAGGTCCCATGATAATCCGAACTGATTCACGCCGGGTACCGTACCTCTTTTCAGCAAGTTTCAGAGCCTCTACAATTATGCCCGTACCTTTCCACCCGGAATGTACTACCCCAAAAACGCCGGATTCTTCATCATACAACCACAATGGCATGCAGTCGGCAACGGTTACACAAGGAACAAGCCGGATATCCCTGGTAATATATCCATCTCCCTGCAATCCTTTAAGCTGCCTGGAATTACCTTCGTCGTCATAAATACAGATTTCACCATTCTCATTGCAGGATACATCATACACAATATGAGAATGAATAAGTTCCAGACTTACCAGAGTTTTATCATATACTGTAGAAATATGGGCGAAACCGGAATCATTGAACACTGGCTGTCCAATGCCCTGCCGTTCAAAAAAGACAGTCCGGTTTTCGTTTGATTCATTACAGCGGAACCGCATGGAACCATCGTCTTTAAGTGACATAAAAGGGGTAAAAGCCATGATGCAATCTCGTTTTATGAAGCCTTTTCAATAGACTCAACTTCGCGAAGAATTGACAGTGCATAAAGAAAATCAGTGTGTGATTTGTCCAGTAAACCACGGAACTTCATATTTTCAGCACCACCGCCACCAATTTCATTCAGATTTGTCAGCGTATCATATTTCGCTGTCCGTTTTATCTGCAGCACGCCTTCAATGATATTTATTATTTCACGGATAGTACCTGCAAAGCGGGATGCAAGCAAGGCTACTTCCCCTTCAAGATTAAGCATTATGGATTCCAGCTCGGTCTTGCTTGTTAAAGTTGCCGCCCGGTCACCTGAGATGCGCAGCAGATTAGTACCGATGACGCCTCCCGGCTTTAATTTATCATTAATGGCTTTGATAGCAGCATCCTGCTGAATCAATTCATTACACATTTCTGCACATAACGTTCGGTTTTCCTTTAATACAAAGGCACCCTCTATGGCAAGCCGCTTTAACAGATTTCCGAGTTCTGGAAGCTTCAGGGTAAAGAAAGCCTGTAAATAACCCAAAGTATATTCTCTGGAAAAAGGCACTCCTCCCCAAACATGTTCCCAAGGCCGGTATTTAGGCAGGTACAGCTGATTTGTATTGAAAATCTTTTTTACTGTCTGTAAAACCTGATTTTTTTTACGGTCTGACAGCCACTGTTCCCACTGACTGTCAAAAATTTTCCGCCAGTGTCCTTTAAACTTAACAAACCAGTCTTCAACACCACCAGAAGAATCAGGAAACCACATGGCTGAATTGTACGCTACACAGGTAATATCCCGTAGCGGAACAACTGTAAGGAACGTTTTCAGAGCCTGCAGCTGCTGCACACTTTTCTGCCGGTATTTCTTCGCTGCATCTTCATCATTACGATGTTCAGGATCAGAAACAAGGTAGTACATGGCCGCAATCAGCTCCATGGAAATTGATTTTGGATGACAGAGTACCCGGGATAATGCTGCAAGATCGGTATTCAATATCTCTACCGGACAGGTATAGGAACCAGGCTCAAAACTGGTAAACCGACTGATGATCTTGTCAAAAGGTAAATCGCAGAACCGTGACAGCCAGTCGATACTTTGCGCAGACTGATACAACACATTGCGCGCACCGGGTTCCAGGTTGGAAAGGATTTCGTCCAAACGCCTGATAAGAGAAAGACGCAACTCTCCTGTTACTTCCCGTTCGTAAGGTATACTGAAAGGACTGGATTCTTCGTTGATTTCCTTAGTCAGTTCAGGAATAAGAAGAGAGCCTAAAAAAACATAGAATTCGCCAGGATTTTGATTATAGGCAGCTACAGCCGGTTTAAAATATTCAGCTACCAGTTTCAGGTGTCGTACCTGCTCGTACATGCCATTCAGTAAGGTACCCGTTTTATAATCATACAATTCCGGATACGTCTTACTTATTTCATGACCTTTTTTTGACACAAGAATATCGTTATACAGAATCTCCTGGGTAGAGCCGGTAATCAGTGATTTGAGTACAATCCAGAATTTCAGGATAATAGATTCTGACTGGTAATTTACCGTAAGATCCCGTTCTACTTCCGCCGTATTATTTTCCGGTAAGTCAAATGAGGAATTTACTTTTGTCATATCCCTACTTGCCGCATTCAACCGTTCCAGCATTTCATTACGTTCGTTGCTGTCAATTGAGCGGGCTAAGGTTTCAAAAGAGTCAGGTGTACTCATACTCAGTTTACAAGTTTATCAGTCAAACAACATGCTATCAATATATTGATTTACGCTATCATGTGTTTTATTACGATTTTTTTTATAAATATTTTCTTTACCCTGTTGACACTTTTTTGAGTAATTTATATAGTATCAAACGTTGAGTGACAGCGACACGCTGAAACAAAATACAAACCATTCCCCGATTGTGTAATGGTAGCACAAAGGTTTCTGGTACCTTTTGTGGGGGTTCGAATCCTCCTTGGGGAATACAGCTGGTTTTTTAACCAGCTTTTTTTTTACTGGTCCCTTCGTCTATCGGCTAGGACGTGACCCTCTCAAGGTCGAAAGACGGGTTCGATTCCCGTAGGGACCGTCCTTATGTTTTCCAGAATTCTTCTTACTATCCTTGGTATTTCAGGGATTTTGTATTCACTGGTTCTCCAAGTTCTCAACCCAAACCCTTTAATTGATGCCATCTTTTCCTTTGTCAATATTTGGGCAGTAATCGGTATTATTTTTATTCTGTTTGCCGCAAAACCTGAACTAAAAAAAAGAATCAGAGTACCCGTATGGGTTATTGCCATTATCTGCCTTTTCGCCTGTTCTGCAGTAATTAATTTCTGCATGATATTCTTTCCCATTCCCGAATCTGACGCTGGAACAAAAACTTCGGAATACCTGTTATTGCTGGGAGGCGGCATTACCAAAGACGGAGAACTGGTAATTCCTGTGCAAAACCGTATTGCAACTGCTGCTGTATACCTGGCAGACCATCCGGAAACCATTTGTATTGTAACCGGAGGAACGCTTGACCACCTTAAGTATGCTGAAGCTCCCGCTATAAAAACTGCTCTGGAAAAATCCGGCATAGACGCAAACAGAATAATTGAAGAAAGTGAAGCCCTTGATACCATACAGAACATTGCGTATAGCGCAGCAGTTATCTGCCGGAATGAAAACCGAACCATGGATGAAGTTCTTACTATGCCGGTAATTCTGGTCACCAGCCGGTTTCATATGAACAGGGCGCTATTCATTGCACGGCGATCAGGCTTTACCAACGTATCAGGCATACCTGCTGAAACGCCTTTATTCTATATTCCCCATGATTACCTCCGGGAAATCGCCGCCTGGTTCAAACTGGAACTTCGGATACTGTTTACCGGCAAGCCAGCGCTGCTTCAACAGCCTCAATAATGAAATCCGGTGTACTGGCACCAGCTGTTATACCAACTCTTGGTAAAGAATAGAAATCTTCGGGAATCTCATCTGCAGACTCAATATGGCAGGCATGAGGGCAGATACTGGCCGCTGTTGTGTACAGACGCTGGGTATTTGCAGAGTTTTTTCCACCAACTACAATAATGCCGTCCACTTCTTCACTCAATTCCCAAAGCGCATCCTGACGCTCCCGCGTGGCAGGACAAATGGTGTCAACTACTTCAATACTGGGAAGTTTTATGGAAAGAGTTCTTGCTATTGCTGTATATACTTTACTTGAAAAAGTAGTCTGACTTAAAAGCAGAACTTTCAGGTGGTCTTCCAGTTTCTCTGTGATCGGTAACTGTTCAGCTTCTGCAGCAGATGCAACGGTAAAGGTTGAAGGAGAGCCGGCATTTCGGGCAGAACCTTCTACCGCCATAACTTCGCCATGGTCTTTATCTCCGGCAATAATAACCGTATACCCTTCTGAAGCTCGAACCGATGCTTTTTTCTGATTTGCTACAACACGGGGACAGGTTGCATCTACTATGATGCAGTTTTTCTGCACAAGACGATTCCTGATTTGTGGAGAAACGCCATGAGCGCGGATGATAACAACAGGATTTTCTTCCGCCACAATAGATTCTATGCCTTCATCATTTGCAGGAAGAACATGGAGCCCCTTTGATTCCAAATGCTGTAAAGCAAGATCATTATGAATCAGAGGCCCAAAAGAATAGATTTTTTTATCCGGGTAATCCAAAAGACATTTTTCTGCTGTTTCCACTGCCCGGCGGACACCCATACAATACCCTAAAACTCTTGCTCTCTTTACTGACTGATTCATGGGTGCATTATACGTGTAACAGACAATTTCTGCTACACGTTTTTATCATTCCAGCGGTCCGTCGTAATACAGAATACCGGTTTTCCGCAAACGGTCTTTATGGGCAGGAAGCCGCCTTGAGAAACTGTTCCAGTCTTTCCGTGCTGTACCGCACCACAAACTTTCGGCAATTGCAGACAATCGTGGGTAGAGCATATATTCAGCCTGACGGCCCGAATAAACAGCTTCAGTCCAAAGATTACCCTGCCCTCCGATAACGCAGGCTGCCTGTTCGGAAGTCATTTCCGGTAGCACCGGCGTATAGTCATAGGACTGTTTTACCGTAATTACCTGATACACGCCCGGCTCAATGTCACTGTCATAGGGCTGATAATCAAGATAGCATCCCATGGTATTGGGCGACATAATGACCTTATGCCCCCGGGCACTGGCAGCCACTCCACCGGCAACTCCACGCCAGGACTGAACGATTACTTCTTTTGGAAGGCCCAGCTGTTCGGTACCGTCAAGAACTTCATCCCAACCAATCGGAAGTTTTCCGTGGCTGGTAATCATGCGGGCAAACCGGGCGGTTCCGTAACTCTGCAGCTGTTTTACATAGGTAATGCCTTCTGCTTTCATGCGTGCCTGACACTTAGGACAGGTTTCCCACCGGACATGAGGACATTCATCACCACCCATATGGATATAGGGACCAGGGAACAGGTTGCAGACATACGCAAAGATTTTTTCGTAGGCGTCGAATACCGATTCATTTCCCAGACAGAGCACATCATCAAAAATACCCCAGCGCTGTTCAACCTGGTAGGGACCACCAGTACAGCCTAAGTCGGGCATAGCAGCGAGCACTGCAGAAGCATGACCGGGTGTTTCTATTTCCGGTACCACGATAATGTGGCGTTCTGCAGCGTAGGTAATCAGTTCCTTGATGTCCTGAGCAGTGTAAAAACCACCATATTTGGGCCATTCGTAATGCCGGCGATAATCATCCCGCCATGCGCCAACTTCAGTCAGCTGTGGAAATTCAGGAATCTCTATACGCCAGCCTTGATCATCGGTTAAGTGCCAGTGGAAACGGTTTAGTTTATGAAGGGCTGCAGTATCAATCAGCTTTTTTATAAAACTTAGAGAATAGAAATTCCGGCTGCAGTCAAGCATAAATCCACGCCAGGCAAAAGCCGGAGTATCTTCAATGTGTACGCAAGGAATACGGTTACCAAACGTCAGATACAGCTGACGGACAGTCTGAAAAGCGTAAAACCAGCCGGCAGATCCAGATGCTTCTACTGAAAGTTCATTTTTTGAAATATCAAGAATGTAGGATTCATCTTCTGCAGGATTAGCTGCGTAATCAGCTATTGCTTCCGGACTTGTATCACCTACATAAAAATTCTTCTCCCAGTCATCTTCCAGTTCGTAGGTGCCCTTTTTCAGCTGCACTACTTCAGGCTGTGGCACAAGGCCCAGTTCATCAACTGATGTTACTATGTTAGTTGAAAACATAAACTTACCTCACAAAAACAAACATATCACAAGCTATGCCGTGGTACAAGTGGGCTACGCCTGTCGGCCGGTATGGTTCCGATGGGTTAACACTCTTCAGGCAAAAAAAAATCCCCGCCTCATATAGCGGGGAATGATATTGAAGATTTTTCGTGATGGCTAGGCAGGGCTTCCGCTGAGAGCGGAGGCGTCCTGTCGGCCGTTGAGCACGTCGGTCAGGCTTACGCCTGACCTTACGTAGTTTTGCTTCGCAAAACTACGCTATCTCCCTATACCTTATGGTTGATTACTTTGCGTAAGTTGCGATAAATACACCAGCAGCCATAGCAGTACCAATTACACCTGATACGTTTGGACCCATAGCGTGCATCAGCAGGAAGTTACCGGGATCATATTCCAGACCAACTTTGTTTGATACACGGGCAGCCATTGGAACAGCTGATACACCGGCAGAACCGATAAGTGGGTTGATTTTTTCTTTCAGGAAAAGGTTCATCAGTTTTGCCATGAGAATACCAGTTGCGGTAGCAACAGCAAATGCCAGCAGACCCAGAGCAATAATACCCAGTGAGTTTGCATTGATGATCTTTTCAGGTGTCATCTGTGAACCAACACCAAGAGAAAGCAGAATTGATACAATGTTCATCAGTTCGTTTTCCATGGTCTTTGACAGACGTTCTACAACACCACACTGTTTAACGAAGTTACCGAATGCAAGCATACCGATAAGAGGTGCAGCCGGTGGAAGCAGCAGAGCGGTCAGAATCAGCAGCATCAGAGGGAAGAATACTTTCTCTGCGCGTGAAACCGGGCGGCTCTGTTTCATCTTAATCTTGCGTTCTTTTTCAGTGGTCAGTGCTTTCATGATAGGTGGCTGAATCATTGGAACCAGAGCCATGTATGAGTAAGCAGCTACGGCAATAACACCCATCATTTCAGGAGCAAGTTTACCTGATACGTAGATTGAGGTTGGACCGTCAGCACCACCGATAATTGCGATAGCTGAAGCCTGGAACATGGTATAGTCAATTCCAGGAATGAAGTTCAGCAGAGCTACACCGAACAGGGTAAAGAATACACCGAACTGAGCAGCGCCACCAAGCAGTGCCATTTTAGGGTTAGCAATAAGTGGACCAAAGTCGGTCATTGCACCAATACCCATGAAAATCAGCATCGGGAAGAATTCGTTTCCTACACCGGCTGAATAGATAATGTGCAGCATACCATGTGGAGCATCACCCATTCCGGCACCTGGAATGTTAACCAGAATGGTACCGAATCCGATTGGAATCAGCAGCAGTGGTTCAAAGCCTTTTACAGCAGCCAGGTATACAATAAGGAAACCGATGGCAATCATCAGTACCTTCTGCCAACCTGGAACGATTACACCAGCACCGTATTCTTCAGATTCAGCAGCCAGCTGAGCAGCTTTTTCTGCTTCTGCAGCAGCGCGTTCTTCTGCAGTTTCAGTGTGAATGATTTTGTAGATACCGGTTGATTTACCGATACCTTTAATAAATTCACCAGCCGAAATCAGAGGAACATTTTCTGAACCTTTAACAATCTTCTGTCCGCCACGGGCAGCAGGAGCATTGTCATTGGCAGCAAAAGTAGTTGTAGCGAATGAGAATACTGCGCAAATTGCCAGTACTACACACATTGCACGTACAACCTGTGTATTAGTTTTTGATTTACCTAACATCATATTCTCCAAACTATTGGATATCAGGAAGGGGCTGTTTTCCAGTCCTCCCTGATACTCAATCAGTCGTAATTAGTTGATTTCAGCTACAGCCTGATCAGCCTGAACTGAATCTCCCTGGCTTACCAGGAAGTGTACGGTACCAGCAGCAGTTGCTTTTACCGGGATTTCCATTTTCATAGATTCCAGAACAACAATGTCATCACCAGCGTTTACTGAAGCACCTTCAGATACAGCCAGCTTAAGAACTGAACCGGCAACAGGAGCGTTGATGGCAGCTCCACCGTTAGAAGCAGGAGCAGCAGCGGCAGCTGGAGCAGCTTCTTCTACAACGGTAACGGTTCCACCACCGATAGAAGCCAGAACCTGATCAGCCTGAACTGAATCACCCTGAGCAACAGCCAGAGTTACAGGACCGTCAGCAGTAGCTTTTACTTCAATTTCCATTTTCATTGATTCAAGAACAATGATGGTTTCGCCAGATTTAACTTCTGCACCGTTAGATGCGTTCAGTTTCAGAACAGTACCGGCAACTGGTGATTTAACTTCTGCACCGCCAGATACAACGGTTTTGGTTGCTTTAGCAGCACTTGGAGCACCGAATGCTACGTTGTAAGCAGTACCGTTAACGGTTACGTTCATCTTGTCTCCGGCAGGACCAGTGGTTACGTTGTAGTTGGTTCCGTTTACGGTGATGGTGTAAGAACCACCTTTGTTTTCGCCGGCAGCTTTGGTTTCAACTTTGAAGCTTGCTGAATCAACAGGACCGTTAGCTCTTTCTTTGAAGAATTTAGGAGCTTTTTTAGGGAACATTGCATAGGTAAGAACGTCTTCGTCTGAACCGTTACCACCAGCAGCTTTAGCTTCTTCAACCATTTTTGACCATTCGTTTTCAATCAGGTCAGCAGGACGACAGGTAATGGCTTTTTTGCCGCTCTTTTCTTCTGCAACTTTAACCAGTTCAGGGTTAGCATCAGCTGGCAGTTTTCCGTAGTAACCGGTTAAGAGGCCCTGGAATTCCGGGGTCAGCATCTTGTAGCGGCCCTGCAGTACGTTAAGAACTGCCTGAACACCTACAATCTGTGAGGTTGGGGTTACCAGTGGAACGTATCCAACATCTTTATGTACCAGTGGGATTTCTTTCAGTACTTCATCAAATTTGTCAGAAGCATTCTGTTCTTTCAGCTGGTTTTCCAGGTTGGTAAGCATACCGCCAGGTACCTGAGAAACGAGAATCTGTGGTTTAACACCTTTCATTGCAGATTCGAATTTTGCATATTTAGCGCGAACACCGCGGAAGTAATCAGAGATTTCTACCAGAGCGTTCAGATCCAGACCGGTGTCATATTCAGTTCCGCGGAGGATTTCTACGATAGATTCGGTTGGAGAGTGAGAAGTCAGCATTGACATTGAAGAAATGGTGGTATCCAGAACGTCAGCACCAGCTTCAGCAGCTTTTACCAGAGTAGCTACAGACATACCGGTAGTAGCATGAGTATGAATCTGTACTGGAATATCTACTTTAGATTTGATGGCTTTTACCAGTTCGTATGCATCGTATGGACGCAGCAGACCTGACATATCTTTGATACAGATTGAATCTGCACCGAAGTCAGCATAGGTTTTAGCCAGTTCAGCATATTTTTCGTTGGTGTGTACAGGAGTATTGGCATAAGAAATAGCCATCTGTACGTGTTTACCGGTTTTTTTAGCAGCTTTGGTAGCGCATTCCATGTTGCGTGGATCGTTACAAGCATCAAAAATACGGAATACACCGATACCGTTGTTGGCAGCAGTTTCGACGAACTTTTCAACAACGTCATCTGCATAGTGGCGGTACCCCAGAAGGTTCTGTCCGCGCAGAAGCATCATGATGGGGGTATTAGGCATAGCCTTGTGCATTGCACGGAGGCGTTCCCATGGATCTTCGTTCAGGAAGCTGATACAAGAGTCGTAAGTAGCACCACCCCAGGCTTCCAGTGAGTTATAACCGATTTTATCCAGCATTGCACATGCAGGCAGCATGTCAGCAGTGGTAAAGCGGGTTGCATGCAGTGACTGGTGAGCATCACGCAGTACAAGGTCAGAAATTCCAACTTTCTTAGCCATTTTGTTCTCCTAATTAGTTAAGCTGTTTGTCATGTACTGCGGCAGCAATTGCAGCTACTACAGCAGCCTGATTCTGGTTAGCTGCAGGTTTTGCAGGTCCAGCTTTTTTTGCCGGTTCTTCTTTATCAAGACCCATAGCATGGATAACCTTGTGGGTCAGTTCCATACAAAGGATCATGATGATAAGGAACGTGAACACGACACCCATTCCGAGTCCGGTCAGAAGAGCACTCTGTCCGAGCATAGTGGAAATTGTCATATAGTCCTCCGTGCGCCGAAAATAAGCGCAATGATTACATTAATTCAATACTTATTATA
>JAZLJW010000024.1:0-5832 GCA_045597345.1 Treponemataceae bacterium | reverse complement strand
AACATATTGGATCGTTATGCAGATATTGTTCTTGATTCTGTACTCGGTTTTGGTGGTGTTCTTGCTGGAGAAGATTATAATAATTATCTGCAGTATTTAAAAACTGTGCTTCCAGGTGAATATGAAGAACATAAAAAACTTTTGACTGACCTATTAGATGAAGGAGAAAACTAATATGCCTTGTCCCAACGTAAAAGAATGTATGTGTCCAAAAACAACCTGTCCTAATCACGGAAAGTGCTGCGACTGCGTAATCAAACACCGCACCACAGACAGTCTTCCATTCTGTCTTTTTCCAGATAACGGCGGAGACAAAAGCAACAGAAATCATTACGAAGTTCTGAAAAAACGCTTTGAAGGTGAGGGTAAATAATCATGAAAAAATCACTCCTGACAATCCTTGCACTCTGCTTACTTTCATTTTCAGCATCTGCACAATCTTCAAAGACAGGTGATAAATCAATGGGAACAACAATAAACGTAACTGTAAACGGCGTAACAAAAACTGCAACACTGGTTGATACTGTTGCAACAAAAGCTCTTCTTGAACTGCTTTCAAAAGGCGATGTAACTGTAAAAACCGATGACTACGGCGGATTTGAAAAAGTCGGAACTTTCGGAACACGTCTTCCAACTGCCAATTCTCAGATTGATACGGTTCCAGGTGATATCGTTCTGTATCAGGGAAACTCCATCAGCTTTTTCTATGATACCAACGGCTGGAGCTACACCATGCTTGGAAAACTCGATATCACTGATGTAAAAGAAATCAAAACTTTCCTTCAGGCGGGCAAGGGGAAGACTGATATTGTTTTGAGCTTGAAGTAGTGCAGAGGTGATACAATGAACTTCAGCAACTTTCTAAAATCAATTTTCGATTACGATCCAGACGGACCTAATATCCATCATCTCATGGCTGTTCACGGATACAGCGTTCTGATTGCACAGATGGAAAATGTTGATGAACACACTCTCCTGATTACTGAACTTGCAGCATATCTACATGATATCGGTGTAAAAATCAGTAAGGAAAAATACGGCAACAGCCAGCATCAGCACCAGGAAGCAGAAGGCCCTGCAATTGCAAAAACTCTGCTTGAACCACTGGATTTGCCTGCAGAAGATGTGGACCGAATCTGCTATATTATCGGTCATCATCACACCTACAAAGCCATCGACGGTCTTGATTTTCAGATTCTGGCAGAGGCCGATTACATCGTGAACGTCATGGAAGGATACTGGAATCGTGATACGGTGCTGGAAATGAAAAAGAATCTTTTCAAGACCGAAAGCGGAAAATACCTTCTGGAACAGATCTTTGAAAAGTCCCAGCGGTAATACAGCGGTAATGTCATAATGACCAGTTTATTGAAAAAAGTAGAAACTTCTGAAATACAGACTCAACAGGAACTCGAAAAAAGGTACCTTCAAAACATCATGGAGCTAAGTACCCGGACTGACCGGAATGTAACCATTCCCAGTGTTATTGAAGACTACAAAAAGGCCGTGGCGTTGCTCCAGAGGAAGAACATTGCTGTTGAATCAACTTTTCATGGCATGCTTTTTAATCAGATTCTTGCAAAGCTAAAGGCCATCGGCATAACCGACTGGCGTTCTGATATGCCGGAACGTTCCCTGTACCGCAATTATCTGATTGAGGAAGTTCAGAAAAAGGATAGGAAATCCGCCGCTAGTTTTGCCGCCTTGTTTTCTGATGATTTCATCAGAAATACCAGAAAAGACCTGGTTCAGTTATTCTATCAGGCCTTTTCTCATTACGTCGAAATTTCCGTAAACCTTCATCAATACACCCGGACTACCATCATCCAGAACAACCGGATCAGTAATTCCTGCTTTGAAGACCTGAAAACCAGGTTCAGCGATGAAAAAACGGTTAAGGACATAGCGACGGTGCAAAGCTTTCTGAATGAGATGCTTTATCGGCAAAATATAACGGATTTACATCCATAAAAAATTTGTTTATATTTTTGGCAATAGAAATTTATGACATATATAACGAACAAGGCCACCATACGGCAGGAAGATTTTTCTGACGATGAACGAAATACAATAGATGAAATCATAATCGCAAAAAAGACCAAAAGTCTTCATAAACATGCATTTTCAGGATTCGTTAATCTCAGAAAAGTTACGATTCTGGCACCGTTAAAACGATGTGAGTCATATGTATTTTATAACTGCAAAAATCTTAAGGAAGTGATTCTCCCAGAAGGTCTTGCTGCTATCCCTGCAGAGTTTCTTATGAACACTGGTATTGAATCCATACAGATACCTCAGTCAGTAGAAACCATTCAGTTTAATGCATTTTCACATTGTTCTGAACTAACAGAAGTCGTCATCCCTGATGGCGTCAAATCCCTTGAGACTGATGTTTTTGAGGGTGATTCAAAACTGGAGAAAGTGTATCTTCCACCGAATATGACTCATATCAGTCCAAGTGCATTTAATCTGTGTTCAAAAAAACTGCAGCTGATTGTTGAAAAAGGTTCTGCAACAGAAAAACTTTTGCGGGCTTCAAAAGAACTTGAAAAAGTGTACGACAGAAGATCTGTTCTGAAACAGGAAATTTTAGAGAACATGAGAAAAGTTTCTGTTCAGGTTTGTTTTGAAAATTTGTGTTCTGAGTTGAATTTACAATTACAGATTAGAGATAAAAACACAAACCGATTTTTACGAAACCGCTGGTTTGATATATACATCAGGGATAATCTGGTCATTTCTTTAGAAGATGTATTGGAGCAGACAGAAACCATGCAGGAAAATATCAGTCAGTTTTTCAGCGAGCTGAAATCATTTTCCAAACAAAACGCTGGATTTGAAAATCTAGATGTGGAAGCTCTTTACAATTTTGGACTGCGGCATTTTGATCTGGTATCGTGGGAGGTGTATAGTCAGAACAAAAAAGTGGCTGTTCATTTTGCAGAACTGTATTATATACCAAGCAGGGATGACAAAATCCGATATCTGAGTTTTGGCAAACAGGTTCAGCGGATAAATCCGGAAAACTTCATGGACACTCCAGAGTTACAGAAAGTCATTTTTTATCAGGGGATACAAAAAATTGGAGCCCGTGCTTTCAGCGGTTGTTTTGAATTGGAAGATATCCGATTCCTGGGGACTATCGAACAGTGGTCTATGGTACAAAAAAAACGCGACTGGGCGGCCGATATAAATACCCATGTCGTAAAATGTCTTGACGGCGAAGTTCCCATAGAATAGCGTTAAAAAACATAATTATGGTAATTTGTATTATCCAAACAAAAGAATGATAATGTTTTGGTAGACAGAATATACATTATCGGCAGTAAAATGTACCAATTTTTAAGGAAGAAAGGTTTACTAACCTGCTTAAGCATTGTTCAGCACTTTCGTGATTGTTGTGATAATTACCTGTACATCAATCGGTTTACCGATATGGTCGTTCATACCAACTTCAAGTGCTTTTTGTTTGTCATCTTGAAAAGCGTTTGCGGTCATTGCAATAATTGGAATGTCAGAATAGAAATTATTTTTCAATGCACGGATTCTTCGGGTTGCTTCGTAGCCATCCATAATGGGCATTTGAATATCCATGAGTATGACGTCATATTGATGAGGT
Source organism: Treponemataceae bacterium (assembly GCA_045597345.1). Classification (GTDB taxonomy): domain Bacteria; phylum Spirochaetota; class Spirochaetia; order Treponematales; family Treponemataceae; genus Treponema_I. The sequence continues at coordinate 2,213 of JAZLJW010000024.1, read as the reverse complement.
CTTGCTGTATGGATTCTGGCAAGTGCTTCAGATCCATCTTCAGCAGTATCAATGATGGCTCCCGATTCTTTTAGAAGTTCCTGAGCAATTTCACGATTCAATGCATTATCTTCAACCAGGAGAATCTTAATTCCTTCGAGGCCGCCTGTCTGTAATACATTATCCGCACGTTTGGTGTCCTGACCGGTAGTTACATTCTGAGCATTATTTCCTGCAACTTTGAAGGTCAGTGTTATGGTACTCTCAGTTCCTTTTCCTTGTTTGCTTTTAACATCAATAGTACCGTCCATAAGATCCAGAAGGTTTTTTGTTATTGCCATTCCAAGTCCGGTGCCGGTTATACCACTGACTGTAGATGTACGTTCCCGTTCAAATGGTTCGAACATGTGTTCCAGAAATTCCGGGCTCATTCCAATTCCCGTATCTTTTACCCTGAACTGATATGTCGCATAACCGGCTGCAGAGTTATCATTAGAAATTTGCGTCAGGCCAATTTCTATTGTTCCATAAGATCCAGTGAACTTTATACTATTGGAAATACAGTTTAATAATACCTGATTCAAACGGAGCTTATCGCAATAGACAGTGTCATCTTGTATACCAGCAATAGTATAGACGAGTTTCTGTTGTTTGTTATTGATATCGGCTTGAATGATATTCTTAATATTCTGCATCAGTTCCGTAAGAGACACTTCATTTTCTTCAATGGTTACTTTACCTGATTCGATGCGGCTCATATCAAGAACATCATTGATAAGGGATAACAGATGACTGGATGATGTGTGTATTTTATTCAGATAGTCTAATACTTTATCTTTGTCAGATACATGAGATGAAGCCAGTGTCGTGAAACCAATGATTGCATTCATTGGTGTACGGATATCGTGGCTCATATTGTTCAAAAACACGGTTTTGGCGCGGTTTGCATGTTCTGCTGCAGCAAGTGCATTTTCTATGGCCTGACGCTGGTGGTTTTCATATTCCAGAATCGCATCAATATTACGGTATGATGAAATAATGTCTGTGGTACCGTTAAGACGTTGATGGGTACACTGAAGTGTCTGTTCTTTATTATTATTAATACAGCGGAATGTGTACGTATATGAGCCTTTTTTGTCTACTTCTTCAACAATGTGCTCAATGGTACATTTTGTCCGTATTATATTTATGTCATCTTTATGAGAACCTTTTGTTGCCCATAATTCTATAAAATCGTCATAATTATATGACTCACCTTCCTTTAACCCTAGTTTCTCCCATAAATCACCGGTAACCTTATGACTATGTATGGTTCTTTTCTCAGTATTTATTACAAGAATGATGTCATAGTCGTTTCCTAAAACCGTAGCGATGGCTTGTGATTTTCGGGCTTCACGGGAAAATTCGGTTACATTACGGTATATTCCTGCGGCTTTATCTGTAGGATTTCCGTCTTTATCAAAAATCCGGCTGAAAGTCAGTTCATATAACCCTTCTTCACCGTCTGCATTACACAACCCGATAATGCCGTACGCAGAATCATCCCCTCTCATCATTTTTTCATGAAGACTGATGTATTTATCGCGATATTTGGGAGAAACTATGGAGCTGTACGCTGTTTCATAGGGAACGCCTTTCTGCTCAATAGATACCCCCCAGTTTTCTGCATCTGCATTGTTTACCAGAATCGACTGTTCTTTTGTATTAAAAATGAACACAATAGTATTAGTAACCTGGGTAGCCATCTGGAACATCTGTAGAATCTGTGTCAGGGATTCTTTCTCATGTTCTTTATCAATTTCGTTCTGAATGTTTCTGAATGTAATGAAAATACGGACTGCATTACCAGTATCATCAAACTCTGGAGTACTGGTGTATTCAAGAGTTGTTTCTTCTGACATGTCAGTGTTTTTAATAAATGAACGTGATTTAAAAGATTCGCTTTTTTTTAGATTACGTAAATAATCAATTGAAAGATGATTCAGGGTGTTCTGAATATCATCAGGATGGTGTTGTGAACGTATCCAATCCTGGACCTGGGACAGTGTATGTTGAGTGTTACTTCGCTGTGGTTCTATGCGATCATAAATAATATCAACTGATTCAGTTTGAAGGTTTATTTCCCATACGGCGTCTACAAACTGTGACATGCTGTCAAATAGTGCTTTGTTGTAATGAAAATCAGTAGTACCACTCATACTGTTTTATGGTACTACTGATTTTTTATAAATGCA
>JAZLJW010000023.1:0-3645 GCA_045597345.1 Treponemataceae bacterium | reverse complement strand
TGCAGGGAAATCCCGCTGAATGGCATTTTTCTGCCCCAGATACCCAATGGCCGTATCCTTTGTCTCAACCGTTCCTGCAGTAGGCTTCTGCAACCCCAGCAGTGTTTTTACCAGTGTAGTCTTACCGGAACCGTTAGCCCCGACAATACACAGATATTCTCCGGCATGCAGTTCAAAAGAAACATCCTTCAAAGCGGTAAATGAACCAAACTGCACGCCAATGCCACTGCAACTAATGAGCGTTTTCCCCATCTTTATGGTCTTCCTTCTTAATTCAAACTCTGTTTCAGCACTTCAATATTGTGCCACATAAGACTTACCCAGGTTTCCCCGTTTTCAAATTCGTCTCTGGTTACATTCTGCACACTGTGGAGCATTCGGGATGCAACACCGGTATCTTCTGCTACCACATCAGCAATTTTGTGATTACTCAGTTCAATATAGTATACGCAGGTCAACTGCTTTTCCCTGACAATTTCCATAAGCCGGGCAATGGTGGCACTTGAAGCTTCAACAGCACTGGAACAACCGTTAAAAGCAGCTGCATAGGAAATCCCGTAATATTCTGCCATATACACCAAAGGAAACCGGTCTGCCATGACAATAAACGGTTCCCGGGCATTGCCGACAACGGTCCGGAAAGCTTCTTCCGTTTCAGTAATTTCTGCACAGTAGTGTTCGGCATTACTTTCTATAACGCTGCCGTCAAGTTCCGGAAAATTTTCACGTATTGAACGGGCAATGGTCCGCACCATGCTTCTGGCATTGGCAGGACTGGTCCAGATATGTTCATCGGCTTCATCAATATGAACGCCGTCATCATGCACTGCCTCATGGTCATGATCTTCATGCTCATCATGCTCTTCATGACCTTCCAATGCTTCCGGTTCTTCCAGCAGCGACACCGATTCCATAAGCCGCACAACCGGCACCTTCTGGAATTCCTTACCCTTCATCAAGGTGTCAACCCATTCATCGCTTTCGCCACCAACACACAGAAACAGTCTGGCGTTCTGAATGGTAATAAGGTCACGGGGAGTTGGCTCATAGGAATGCACTTCCTGCCCCGGTTTTAAAAGCAGCACAAGTTGTACCGGCAAATCTTTTGTTACAGCCCGGGCAAAATCGTACACCGGAAAGGATGTGCAGACAATCACGTTATCCTCTGATTTCTCATTTTTTGCACATCCGGTAATTCCGGTCATTACAGCCAGCACAGCCGCCAGCATTACCATCATACTTAGTACTGTTTTCTTCATCAAATATCCTTTTCAAAACAATTCAAATATCTTTTTTCAGCACAAACAGATATTCGTTTACATATAAATCACGGTTCTGCAGATTCCTGCTTGCCTTGAATGCAATATATGGCGTTGCGGCCGTGGAAACTTTTCCGTATTTCTGCAGCATACCGGTCATTTCTTCAAAAGAAATATACCCTTCCGAATTGTAAGATACAATGAGATACCGGGCCTGTAAATGTGCCACAACTTTTTCAAGGCTGGCAAGAGCAGTTTTCGGATAATTGTAGTCACTGCGGTTCCAGGTATCCGGAATTCCCGACACACGGCTTAGGCGGGCATTATCAGGCAATTTATTCTGAGCAATGACATTGAGCATAAAGTAGTTGGAGCCATAGGGATGTTCGTTATAGGGAGGGTCCAGATAGGCTATGTCGATGATGCCTTCTTCGGCGGCGATGTGTGTTGCGAAATCATAAGCATCCAGCTGGAACACCCGGCTCAGACAGTCGTAGCGGGAAAGTACCGGTTCCTCTAGCGTTACTTCGCCAAGAATACGGTTCAGTGCGTTATGAGCATGCCCCCCGAAAGCCCCGATTCCTGTGGCGGGATCCTTGTAAAATCCCTTGAATACCCCACCGGTATTTACATGGATACTGGCTTCCGTAATAAGGGGTGCCAGAAAATAATCCTTCATATGGACTGGAACATCGGTTTCTATAAGGCTTCGCCAGGTATCAATGCGGATGGCATTTTCCCGGGAATAAAACACTCGCTCACCTTTCTGGGGATTTTCCGTATCCTTTGGAGAATAGGTTTCAGTAATGACCCCTGGTTTCGGGTTGCGTAATGATTCCGAAAGTATATGGTCACGCAGCTGATTATAGAGATTCCGGTCAAAAGATGTACTGTTTGCCAGATAGCAGCGGTTAAGGATTGCAGAATATTCCTCAAGATCATTGGCAAATAACGTGCTTGCATAGGGCTTTAAGGCACGGGCTACAATGCCGCTGCCAGAAAACACATCGGCAATGGTAAGTTTATTCTTCCCAAGCTCACCGGCAACATCTGATACTGCACGTTGAATCATGGGTAACAGGGCCCGCTTGTTTCCAATGTAGGTGAGAATCTGAGTGCGTAAATACTGGGGATTATCTTCAGGCGGAATAAACTGCTCTGTGTGCGCCATGAGCGTACTGTATCACACATTCCGCCTTATTGCATACCCGGAAAACAGATGAAACAGTTTCAGGCAGCAGCATACCCTTCGAACAGACGGCCGTTTTTTACCCAGCGGAGTTTATACATAGCCTGTTTTTCCAGCTGGAAGGTGCGCTGCTTGGTAAGATTTACCAGCTCACCGATTTCAGTCAATGATTTTGGTTCACCATCATCAAGCCCATAGTGATAGGTAATAATTGCCCGTTCACGGTCATCAAGAACCTCAAAAGCTTCAGCAATCAAGTTTTTCAATTCAGACAGTTCAAGATTTTCTGCCACATTCTGATCTTCTGCTGCAATAAACGAACCAAGCGTACAGTTTTCATCGTCATCTGAGCCACACGGGGTATCAAGAGAAATAACCAGTTTCTGGGCTTTCAGAGTGTTCAGTACAATTTTCCCAGACATACCAGTAAGTGCTGCAATCTGTTCTACAGAAGGTTCTTTTCCGGTTTCTTCGGTAAGAAACTTTCTGGCAGAAAGGATTTTGTTCAGCTGTGCCTGTTTTGAAACCGGCAGACGGATTGCGTTATTATTGAATTTTACGCAGAGGCGGAGTGAATCTAAAATCCAGTAAGTAGCGTAGGTTGCAAAACTGATGTCGCGGCGGTAATCAAACTTGTCTACAGCGGTAAAAAGGCCAATCATGCCTTCATTTACCAGATCTTCAAATTCAAGGATTGAACTGCCGGCTTTCTGGAGCATTTCTTTGGCATATTTTTTTACCAGACCTACGTTAGCAAGAATAAGGGTTTCGCGGGCAGCAGCATCACCCTGCTCTGCTTTCTTTGCCAGTTCAATTACTTCTTCCTGTGAAAGAACTTTATAAGTGTTTTTAGTTGCTTTGGTCATGTCGGTATCTCCAGATTCTTCAGTTTTGTTCCTTTTTAAGAACATGTATAATATACAGAAGAAAGTTGGGATATTATTTTTCAGAGACTTTTTTTCGATTTTTTTTTCTAAACTGCAATTTTTTTTCATTTCAGGGCTAATAACTATAACGCAGCGATATTCATTATTGAGCGCTGCAGATTTTTAGTTATTCGAGGTTCTTATGGAAGAAGAAAAGTACGGTAAGCCGCTGGAAGACATGTGTCTCTTTGACGATGTGTTTATGACAGCATGTCTGGCGGGGCAAAATGAATGTGTTGAGTATATTCTGAAGATATTGCTCAACAAAGAT
>JAZLJW010000022.1:0-2716 GCA_045597345.1 Treponemataceae bacterium | reverse complement strand
TGCCAGTACATGCAAAACCGCTAGCTAGCGTCGCTATTGGTGAATCCCGGCGTAGAAACTATATATAGTTCATGCTGCCGCATGAACGCCGGGCTTCAACAATTTTTGCCTGTACTGTCCCTCCTCTCGATTTGTGGCACTCCTGTACAATCTTCGTTGCTGTGTAGTATTCAGCAACGCTTTTTACGGACATAGCGAAAAAAACCGCCTGAATATAATTCAGACGGTTTCACAGGTACAGCAGCAGTGCTTACATCAACCAATAATGGCAATTACATCAGCTGCTTTCAGAATCAGATGATCTTCACCATCGATTTTTACGTTGGTACCGGCATATTTGTCATACATTACCCGGGCACCAACAGTTACCAAGCTTGAGATTTTTTCATTGTCATCGCCGACAGCAACAACAGTAGCAATCTGAGTTTTTTCCTGTGCAGTTTCCGGAATAATGATTCCGCTTGCAGTTTTTGATTCAGTCTTTTCTGTTTTTACCAGAACTCTGTCACCTAATGGACGTACAGTCATAATAGTCTCCATAAAAGTGTATCAAAATGACCCACTTCACTTTCCATAAAAAGGCAGTGTGTCATAATGAACCATTTGAATTTCACTGTAATGAATATACTAACAATTTGACCCTATCGGCAACAAAAAAATATTAAAATCCTGTTATTTTTGAGCTTTTTGCCTGGCATAACACTAATCGATGATCAATATTTTAACTTTTAAAAACTTGGCACGAAAACTGCATAATATTTTACGTAAGATATTTCATTCTGAACAAGGAGTGACTGACATGAACAATGACGATGCTGTATTAGCAATGTACTTAGCAGATATTAACAAAATTCCACTGCTTACCCGTGAAGAAGAAAATGACCTTGCCATGAAGGCCAAAGCCGGTGATAAAGCAGCAAAGGACCGTATCGTAAATGCAAATCTGCGCTTTGTCGTTTCTGTAGCTAAGAAATATCAGAATCATGGACTTGATTTAACTGATTTGATCAGTGAAGGTAATATCGGACTGTTAACAGCTATTGACCACTTTGATCCGGAAAAAGGATATCACTTCATTTCTTATGCAGTATGGTGGATTCGTCAGAGCATTCTGAAGGCAATCTGCGAAAAATCACGCATGATCAGACTTCCTCTGAATAGAGCAAATGAACTTGTTCAGATTGAAAAAGCCCGTAAAACAGTAACTGGAACACATACCGAAGAAGAAGAGATTTCTGAGATTGCTGCTTCTCTTGAAATGGATGCAGATCATGTACGCGATCTGCTGGCCATCAGCCGTGATATGGTTTCTCTTGATGCTTCAGTTCGCAATGGTGACTCAACCAGTGCAACTTTAGGGGATTTTATCGAAGATGACGGTTACGGTAATCCTGAAGCCCTTGCCATTGAAGAAAACATGATTAACGACATTGATGCTGTTCTTGGTACTTTGACCGAGAAAGAAGCCGAAGTAATCCGTTACCGTTACGGATTAAACGGTCAGGACAGTATGTCATTAAAAGAAGTAGGAGATATCTTTAATCTTACCAAAGAACGTATCCGTCAGATTGAGAAAAAAGCTATCAAACGGTTACAGCACCCTACCCGCGCAATCCGTCTTGAAAGTTACGTAGCTGCCTGATACAGCAGTTTACAGTATAAACTTGAATCTACAGGCGATGGTCTGATACTATCTGTATCATGAACATCGCCTGTATTTTTGATATGGATGGCCTTCTGTTCAATACAGAAGAATTATGCCGTTCCATTTGGGTAACACTGTGCAAAGAACATGGTGTTACCTGCACCCCTGAACAGTATTCCCGCTGTATTGGTCATAATGAAAAAGATGTTATCGCTATTTTACGCGATATGTATGGAGATTCATTTCCCTGTGAAAACTTCTTTGTTCTTGTTCGCGAACGAATGGTTCAGCATTTTGACGCCTATGGCACTCCCGATAAAGCAGGGATACATCCGCTGTTTGATTTTCTTAAATCACATGATGTTCCCTTTGCCCTTGCAACAAGTAACAATGAAGCCCATGCCCGCGACATGATCCATCGGTCAGGACTTGAACCATTCTTTGATGCCTATGCATTCGGAACAGAAGTTCCTCACGGTAAACCTGAACCTGATATTTTTCTTATGGCGGCAGAACGGCTCAATACCCCACCTGAGCAGTGCGTTGTATTTGAAGATTCTCCTGCAGGTCTTGAAGCAGCCCACAGGGCAGGCATGATGAGCGTGTATGTACCAGATCTTGCTGTAGTGACACCAGATGTATTGGAACACGTAACCTGGCAGTGCGAATCACTTGATAAGGCAATAGAACCGCTGTCCCATCTGCTTACCGGATATTGAGTTCGCTGATTACATCAGTTCGGGCAACTTCAAGAATAGCACGATCACGAACCGGATCTGAAAGCCCTAAGGTAAAATAACCGCTCTGCTGGATACCGGTAACATCACCAGGACCACGAAGCCGCAGATCTTCTTCTGCAATAAAAAAGCCGTCTACAGACTCGTGAAGCACCCGTAAACGAGCTTTGCCCAGATCTGTTAACTTTTCCCCATAGATTAGAAAACACTGGCTTTGAGCATCACCGCGGCCTACCCGGCCACGAAGCTGGTGTAATGCAGCAAGACCAAACCGTTCAGCGCACTCTTTAACCATACAGGTTGCATTGGGCACATCAACACCTACTTCTACAAC
>JAZLJW010000021.1:0-4190 GCA_045597345.1 Treponemataceae bacterium | reverse complement strand
CCAGCCGGGCAAATTATAGCAACATATATGTGCATGATGGGCATGTAGTGTCCAGCAGCAACTACGTGGGCGGTATTGCCGGCAACGGGGCGTACTCCTCCAGCACCGCGACATACACGGATTGTACGGTGGAGCGGGAGGTTGTACGCTCAACCAGCAGCAACTCCGTGGGCGGTATTGCCGGCTACGGGGCGTACTCCTCCAGCGGAACATACACGAGATGTAAGGTGTTGGATTCGGTGGTAAGGAGTGACAGCAGCAACATCGTGGGCGGTATTGCCGGCTTCGGGGCGAACTCCTCCAGCGGAAGCAATGGCGGCTTTTACAATAACTGTGAAGTGCGGAATACGCTAATCTACAGCGGAGTAACCAGTTCATCAAGTGATGCTTTCGTGGGCGGTATTGCCGGAAGGTGTAATAGTTCGGTATTTACTGCCACTGGATGTATTGTGGATAAATGCACGATTGTATCAGCTGGCGGAAAACATACTGGCGGTATATTGGGTGGTGCAAATAGTTCATCAACAGTGACTATCACTAATCCAACCGTAACCAACAGCTCAATAATAGGTGCAACTAATGTTGGCGGTGTATCCGGAACATTTGCAGCATGAACAAAAACGGTTTGGGGATAACCCCCATCCGTTTTATTGTCACCACATTCTGTATTTCAAAACAGTACACGACTCAGTTTGAACGTATCTCTTTTGCCGGTTTCTGAAATATCCAATATCCAGATACGGATTCATAGATAGGTCAAAGTCATTTTTCAATCTCACTTTCTGATCTACGAATTTGAACAGGAACACATCAACTGATGAAAATTCACGTTTCCTGGTAGATTCCTGGTATTTCCAGTAATGGTGGTAAATCCATTTTGGATTGTGTTTTGGGTGCCTGGTACAGGCCCATTTCCAGAGCAAATCCTGAACATAATCATCCAATGCCGTGAACGGATCTGCGGTGCACAGATACACATGGTACATACCCCATCCGCGGATGTAACCATTCAATTTTATGATTAATTTTCGTGCAGTCCATCCAAGGCCCTGGGATATAGCGTCAGCAATTCGTTTTTTCAGTGCCTCTGTAGATTGTTCGGTTGGTAATATCTCCAACCGGTCAGCATATCGGTGAAAATGCCATCCGATAAAATCAACTCCTTCAGTGATATGGCGGATGGTTGTTTTCTCATCCGACAACTCCAGACCACGTTCAGCAAGGAATAATTTCAAGTCAGCCAGGACTGATTCAAGAACAGATACCGATGTGCCTGAGAATAGGAAATCATCAACGAATCTGACAAAACGAACATCATGATGTTTTTCGACAATTTTCCCAAATCCATTCAGAACCAGGTTGGTTAATGCCGGTGACAACACGCCTCCTTGTGGAACTCCTTCATCCATCGGATAATATGATCCATCGTGAACATATCCGCATTTGAGGACTTTCTTCAGCAGTTTCCGGTTCATTGGAGAATGTTCAAGAATCCAGTCATGTGATACATGATCAAAACACTGGTGGATGTCAGTTTTCAGTACATAAGGATGGCCTGTTGTAAATCCAAAGTTTTCTTTAACATCTCTGATGGTGTCCTGTGAGCTCCGGTACATCCTGAATCCATAATCATGAATCCCGGCGGAACATTCTATCACTGGATCAACACCAATCAGAATCAGGCCTTGCATAGCACGGTCAAAGATAACCGGAACCGATAACGGCCGCTTCTTGTTTTTATTGTTCTCTTTGGGCACATAGGTCCGCTTGAAAGGAAGCGGTTTGTAATGCTGATAATCACGGAGCTTATCAACTGCTGCAAATCGTTCTGCATCAGTTACCCAGAATCTGCCGTCAATTCCCGGTGTCCGGATATTCTGCTTACAGGTTACGCGATGAACTGCTATCACACGACAATCCCAGGATGCAAAGACCAATTTCTGCAATCTTCTAACACGTTTCCAATCTCCCGCCATTGCTGCTTCAGCAATACGCTTTTGAATTTTCCTGACATGGAAGTGTATTTCTTTCCAGTCCAGTGAATCCCAGTATTTAGTTGAGCTCAATCATATCACCATCAGGAAGGAGCTGGTAAATCGTAACAACACCATCACTCCACACAATGCAGACAGTATGGCAATTATACTGATCAGCAATCCCTTTCAGAAATCGTTCTATAGGCCTCATAGGAAGTCCTCTGCGTCCTTTGTTATACCGACATCATACATTGATATGGTTGATTTCAGCTTTTCTTTGTCAGCTCCGTCAAGATAAATCAATCTTGAACCGAGATGCGAAAATGCACGATATGTTGCCTCAGTGTTGCAGATAACACATAGCTTACCGTCATGCACCATAATCTGAGCATCATGATAAGGAAGTGGTGCCGGATTACTGAGAATCTTCATGGCCTTGCCCATCTGAAGAATCTGCATTGATAGTGTTTCCACCAATCCGGTTCGTTCAACATCATTTTGTGCAATCTGGCGGATCCATACATTCTCCGCATAAGCAGTGAATCCAAAACCCGACAGAATACCATCCAGTTCTTTGTCTGTTGTGTGAACAGTCACCTTGCTGGAATCTCTGGTATCAATCTCAATAGTTGAATGAATAGGTAGAGTATTCTCCGTGAGTCTTGCCTGGGAACCGTGCATTGCAAGAAACATTTTAAAAGTGATTTTCTTGTTATCAATCCAGTGACGTGCGTCTGTATGTGATAACCATTGAAGAATCTCCTGTTTGATAGATTCATCCAGTGTTGATTGAACACTATCAAAATCAATCAGAAATTTTGCTCTCAGGTCAGTTGCCCAGGGAATTTGTTTAGGACTTCCATTTGTAATGGACGGAATGCCGTACTTGTCGCATAGCAGAATATTCTGCTGTGCCAATTTCTGTTTCCAGAACTGAGATTCATTTGAATCTCCTTGGGTGTATGAATTAGATAACATACACATAAAAAATGAAATTAATTGGAATTTGTCAGAATAATATCCCCAGGAAGGGGTTGGGGCTGGAGGAGTTCGCCCCGTTGCCGGCAATACCGCCCACGTTGTTGCTGCTGGAATGAATGATTATTCATTCATATAGAGTAACATGATAAACGTGAATATCGGTAAAATCCCCCATAAGGGGGATGACCGACTGAAACGTAAAGCCATATCACATTGATTTACTGCATAAATTCAAACTTGCCCGAAAGCAGCAGAAGATAATTCTTTGCAGGTAAATTTTCTTGATACGACATTAATTGATGGTATTTTGTGATTTATTAAAGGTTACAAAAACCCCATCCAAGCGTAATGATGATTTATTTTGGGTAAATAATGGAAAATCTAACTATTTGAGGGAAATGGGAGAGACTTAAAAATAATGATATATAACCCTGATTTTGGGTATCAATGGATTGTAAAAAGATTATCTGTGCCCTCATTCTTGCAGCAGTGATCCTGGTAGGATCAGCAGCTGGTGCTGCAACAATTACAGGAGCAACAGTATCAGACAATAACATTTACGGAACATCCTCCGTAAATGGCATTGCACCATCTATAGCAGATACGAGTACTGGAACATCCAGCTCGTCTAATCTATATATTACTGCAAGTGGTTTAACAGCAGTATATAATAGCGGCACAGGTGTTGCAACATATACCGTGACCGGCCAGAAAGGTGCCGGTGTACGATCATCCAATAATTTGATTACTGGCGGTATGGACTGGCAATATTATTATCCGTCATCCTCAGCGTCAGAAACAAATTTTGCACTTACGAAAGAACTGACAGAAAGCGGAACATTCTCCTCAAAACTGACATTGAGTAATGATCTGAATACGACAGGTATCACAGTCAGCTTATCATCACCGATTGTTGCAGTCACTGGTCCATCAATAACGGCCGTGAGTGTTAATCCGACAAGTGCCGGAGAATCAACACAAATCACAGCCAGTGCAACAGCGACCGGAACCGGAACCATGACATACCAGTGGTATCAGTCAAGCAATTCAGGTTCAACGTGGACGGCAATTCCAGGAGCAACAACAGCATCAGCATCATTCACCTTACCAGCAGGCACATACCTGTTCAAGGTGGTTGTAACAGATTCAGCAGGTGAATCTGATTCATACGATTCATTCACTAACGTGACTGCAACAGTCTATGCAGCTCCGGTTATCAGTAATGTGACAGCA
>JAZLJW010000020.1:0-1006 GCA_045597345.1 Treponemataceae bacterium | reverse complement strand
TGAGTATCCTTCTTTAGTAGCCCTACTAGGATCCCCAGTAGCCGTATCAAGTGCTGTAATGGCAAGTCAAATGGGAAATGACGAACAATTAGCAACACAATACGTTTTTTGGACAAGTGTTCTCTCAGCGTTCACAATTATTATTCTCGTTTTTTCATTGATGATGCTCGGTCTACTTCCAGTATAGAATACTCTGTAAAAAATGATACTACTGTGTTCCCATACTTTCGTCGGCCATACTAAAACACCACTGCCATATGGCAGTGGTGTTATTTGTATATGGGCATTAGTGTTTTGTAAGCGCTTAATAACCACACGGGGCAAGAAAAAAGCAAGTCTCCAGGTTTGAAGACTTGCCGTCAATCCAAATACACAGTTTCATAAGCGTTGGAATTTGGTATTTTGTATTTTTTTCTGTATGTCTGGAGCCCAGGGCATCAGGGACTCCAGTTCCTCGTGTGACTGAGTTTTTCCCAAGTAAGGTAGTTGCAGTAAAACATTCTGGAGATATGCAAAAGGTTCAACGCCGTTTGCTTTGGCACTCTCAACCAAGGAATAGACGATGGCGCTGGACTCTGCGCCTTTTACTGTATCGCAGAACAGCCAATTCTTTCTTCCCAACGTAAACGGCCGAATTGCATTCTCAGCCAGATTGTTGGAAATAGGTATTTCACCGTCATTTATGAATGCCGTTAGCTGAGCTTTCTGATTCAGACTATAACGTACGGCCTCTTCCAGTTTACTTCCTTTTTCTGGTTGGAGCGTATTCAGCCATGCAAAATACTCCTCCAGAAGCGGCAATTCCTTGTTCTGGCGGTATTCAAAACGGTATTTCGGTTTATACACGGCACATTTGCGTTCTTCTGCAAACAGTTTGTTGCAGTACTGGAAACCCACAGCAGCCTTACTGTTTTTCACAGTTGCGCCATCCGGCATGGCCTCACGCCACTTTCTTCGGACATGTGCCCAGCATCCGCAGTGCGTTACTTTGGTAACCTGGTTATAG
>JAZLJW010000019.1:0-24092 GCA_045597345.1 Treponemataceae bacterium | reverse complement strand
GCAAGATTTGCTTTGGCGTATAATGGAGGGAGCGCAGCAGTGTTGCTGCAGCAAAGCAGAAAAAGTATGAACGTATATATTGATTTTGATGATGTACTGTGCGAAACGGCACGATATTTTGTGTTGCTGGTAAAGCAGATGTACGATATCGATGTTCCCTATGAAAACGTGAAGTTTTTTGATTTACAGAAGTCTTTTGGATTGACGACGGAACAGTACGAAAAAATGATGGTTGAGGGCCATGTGCCGGAAGTCCTGCTGAACTACGAGGAAACGGCTGGAGCTTCGGCAGTAGTAAACCGTTGGATAGATGAAGGGCACAACGTACATATCATTACGGGACGTCCCTACAGTGCCTATGAACCCAGCCGGCAGTGGCTTGATGCCCACGGTTTGAAGCGGGCAAAACTTTTCTGTCTGAATAAATATGGTCGCGATGCCTTTATCAAGGACAGCACGTTCAGTCTGGAACTGGAAGACTTTTACCGGATGCCCTTTGATTTTGCCGTAGAGGATTCACCCATGGCGTTTAAGCACCTGGCGCATCTGACTGACTGTACCGTTGCTGTTTTTGCCCGGCTCTGGAACCAGACTGCAGAACTTCCCAGCTCCCTGTATCACCGCTGTCCTGACTGGGATGCTATAGACCGGCTGTTTCAGAAAGTCGCAGCAAAATCCGACAGTTAAGCCTTGGGTAAGTTAATGATTACAAAAAGTGTGTCATTTGAAAACGCTTATGAATTTGCACTTGCATTGTGCATGGATGACCGGTATCTGGACCCCTATCATCATATTCCGGAAGATTTATGGGCTGCGGTAAAGCGCTGTTTTGAGCGGGAGGACCGGGATACCTTCTGTATTACCAGCGGTGATGGAATTATAACCGGACTGTTTTCTTTTCTGAAAATTACAGAAGAATCATATCTGGAATCTGTTATGGTGCTGTCGGATGATTCTGGAGCGTGCAGGGAAATGTGGAATTACCTTGTAGAACAGTATCCAGGCTGGCAATGTGATTTTGTCTTTAATCCAAGAAATAATGTTGTTACTGACCTTTTAAGACAAAAAGAAGGTGTGTTTGAAATTGAGCAGATATCCATGCGATATGAAGGAAATCCTGCTAAGTTAAAAACACCTGAATGTATTGTTCCATACGAAGCAAAATACATTTCCGAATACTGTGCACTTCATTCAACCGATGTATGGTGGACTGCGGAACGGGTATTGGAGAACCCTGAGACTTTTACGGTATTTATCGCAGTGGATGGAGAAAAGGTGGTTGGGTATATCGATGTGTCTCACGCATCTGAAGAGGCTTTGATTTCTGATATCCGGGTGGCAAAGGAATTCCGGAACAGAGGATATGGCCGGAAACTGCTGCAGTATGCACAGAAAGAAATGAAGGAAAATGGAGAAAAGTGTATGACTCTGCAGGTAGACACAGTCAACGAGGCTGCAAAGCATCTGTATGGGAAATGTGGATTTCTGCCGGTGGAAAAAGAGAATACGATAACCGTACATACCACTTTATTTTTACATCCGGATAAATGAATACTATGTCCGTAAATAAAAGGAGTTTAAAGTTGGACGGAGTAACAAATATTGATGATTTTGATACCTGGTTTGGGATTCTTTGTACCCTCAATAAGGACCAGCTTGGTGAAAAGGGACTGAAAATTCTGAAAAACGCAGCCCCTCTGTTTGAAGAATGGCATAACCATATTTGTGAATCATATGATCAGCAGATTGAAGAACTGCAATCAGATTTGGAAGATACCCAGGATGAATCGACGTATTACGGTCTGCAAGGTTTAGTTAATATGTATCAGGGTATTTTTGACGACCTGAAGGAAGCTGTATCTGAAGTAAATCTGGAAGAAATAAAAGATTCATCTAATAAGGATCCTGTAAAAGATGCATTAATGGAGTTATACAGCAAGGTAACACAGATATTGGAAATATATGACGGAATTGATAATTAGATCAAAGGATAGAAGCGTTACTATCAGCCTGGAATAGGCATTATCTGCTGTTGGCAGGTATAATTGCTGTATGAACACAAAACGTTGCGTGAACCTGATTATCGGTCCTGCTCTTTTTACGCTGATTGTACTTGCAGCACAGAATTTTATCGGTACGAAACCGGCTCAGGGCATGGGTACCGCTGTCTGGATGATTTACTGGTGGATTACCCGTCCGGTGCATATTACGGTTACCGCACTTCTGCCTGGTGTCGTTAATGCCCTTTTTGGCATCGTTCCTATGGATTCCGTTATCGGCCAGTATTCATCTGGAAGTATCGTCCTTATTTTCGGTTCCTGTCTCCTTACCGCTCCCTGGGCTTCCATCGGTTTGGACCGTCGTATCTCACTGAAAGCCTTGTCCCTCATCGGACCTTCCATGAAATCTCAGATTGCAGTCTGGCTTATTTCAGCCATCGTGCTGTCTAACATGATGCCAAACGTGGTAGTAGTGGCTATATTCACCCCTATTGCTGTTTCCATGCTGAAAGCTGCCGGCTATGAAGATATCAGGACCTGTGAACCGGCTGCTCCTATTCTGTGTGCCATCGCCTGGGGCTCTCAGGTTGGAGGTGCCGGAACTCCGCTGGGGGGAGCCATGAACATTCTGGCTATTTCA
Source organism: Treponemataceae bacterium (assembly GCA_045597345.1). Taxonomy (GTDB): domain Bacteria; phylum Spirochaetota; class Spirochaetia; order Treponematales; family Treponemataceae; genus Treponema_I. The sequence continues at coordinate 21,452 of JAZLJW010000019.1, read as the reverse complement.
TTCCTTGAACAAAGTACCGGCAAAGAATTCATGTATATTGACTGGCTTACCCGCATGATGCCCTATACCATTATTGCAACGATAGTGGTACTGGCCATGATGCTGCTTCGCCCCATGAAGGTAACATCTTTGGAAGGCACAAAAGAGTATTTCCAGAAATGCTATGCAGATTTGGGACCGGTTAAGCGTGATGAAGTTATCAGTCTGATTCTTTTTGTTACTGCCATGCTGGGGTCATTTCTGCGTCCTCTGTATGCGGATATTCTTCCTGGTCTTGTTCCGGCCTACCTGTTCCTGCTGTTGGGATTTGTTAATTTCCTGCTGGTTGGCTCAGATAAAAAGGAGTTGCTTTCCTGGGAAACTGCCCAGAATGAAGTGATGTGGGGAATGCTCCTGCTTTTTGCCGGAGGTCTTGCCTTGGGTCAGATTCTTACCGGCTCCGGTGCAAACGATGCCATAGCTGGATTTATCGCCAGTTGTAACATGAACAGTGAATTTGTCATGGTTACGGTTTTTGCCCTGTTTGGCTGCGTGATTTCTGAAATGACCAACAGTACTGTTTCGGCCGCTGTTACGTTACCCATTGTTATCGGGGTAACAGAGAAAATGGGCTTGAATCCAATTCCGTATATGTTTGCTGCCACCATGGCATTGAACTATGAATCGCTGCTGCCTGTATCAGTACGTGCAATTACGGTTGGCTACGGCCTTGAACCTGGTAAGCTGATGAAAGACGGAATTCTGATTACGTTGGGACGTATGGCAACTGCTATCATTGTAGGATTTGCCTTTATCAAACTGTGTCCCTGGTTCAGTGTGCTTTCTTAAACGTACGTTTTAATAATAATGCATCAGAATTACTTGAAAAATCTACCGGCGTGCTGATGACTGAAAAAACGCTCGATATCGTCGCTATTGATGAAGCCCGGCAAAGAAACTATCGTTCCGGGCTTCAACAATTTTTTTCAGCCACCATCCCGCCTCTCGATTTTTCACCTTCCCTACATATGATATTAAAACGTACGTTTTTTATGCTTTTTTTGTTTTTAAGCTGAAAACATCACTATACTAAGATGTGGAGGCTGAAATGAAAAGCGAAAACCCTGTATGGACAATGGCATGTACTGAATCACGGTTCTATGCTCATCATTATTACGCAATTGCTGCCGATGAGTGGGAAGCACTCAAAGAAGAATATGATGGTTTCCCGTCAGATTTTTATGAGTATGACGATAACGACCAGAAAAAAATCCTTGGAAAAGTAAAAGCGATCAGTACCGATTCTCTGCATCTTCTTTCCGGACTGTCACCGGGGAAAATCATTCAGATAAAGAAAAACGGTGAAGTTCAGGAAAGCTTTGCCCACCAGCCACTCTGGAAATATCCTATAGGACCTACAGAACCCTGCTGGACCATTGATGGTGGATGGGGTATTGAGCATGTCAAAAATACCGTTAAGTATCATGGTCACAATATTGCAAAATGGAACCGTGACGATACCACAACAAAACAGGTACAGCGTTTCTTTGCCCGGAATGAGGGATCTGTTTTTGTTGATGTAGTATATGAACGTCCCCAGGGAACCTACGAATACGCTATTTCGTACGAAGATCTGGAAACCATTGATATGAAAAAGTTCTCCTTCAGTTTTGTTGATGTGCCGGGAGATTACCCGCATTTTGAAAAATTCTTTTATGACGGCTACTTTATGAACCGGATTACCAAGGCACGTCCGGTGGTTTCTGTTGATGTAAAAGTGGTAACCATTACAGACGATGAACAGTGATTTCAGTACAATATGGTCATGACTACAGAAGAACTGGAAATTTTAACCCTTGGAACAAAAGAACTGACAGGCATTTTTGACGAAATTGCCCCGGTAACCAATGAAGGCTTTGATATTGAAAAAGTAAAGGCTTGTATTGCCGATATGTCCGGCTGTATTGCCAATGAAGAAGAGCGGTCCGCGTTTCTTGCCTGGATGGAGGAGCACGAATTTTACACATCGCCTGCATCTACAAAATTTCACGGTAATTTTACAGGTGGGCTTGCTGTTCACTCTCTGATGGTTGCCTACCAGGCGCTGAAACTGGCACCTGCAATTTTTGCTGACTGGATGAAATCGAAATTTGCCGGACAATATACCTTTACTGCAGAAGATATTTTTGTTGCGGCACTATCTCATGATTTTTGTAAGGCAGGCTTTTATTCAACCAGTTACAAGAACACAAAAGACATATTCGGTAACTGGAAAAAAACTCCCTATTACACGGTTAAAAGTGATGTGCGCAATCTGGGGCACGGGAATGAATCGGTATTACTGCTGCTTGATTCCATGCCGTCATACCTGAAAAAGCGGCCGGTTCTTGAAGCCATCAGCCGGCATATGGGGTTCAGTGACCTTACTGATACTGAAAAAATGAATTACTCCAATTTTCTGCAGAATCCACTTGTTCTGCTGATTCAGATTGCAGACCAGAGCGCATCTGGCTGGTACGACTATTAATTGGTACGCTGTATGAATGAAAACGCCAAATGGGTAGCCACCTGGGGTACTGCAACTTCTATTTCTGACCGTAAGGAATGTGTCTATGCAAAGGATTTGACTTTGCGGTATCCCATTCACTGCTGTTTTAATGGTACTAAGATACGGCTGCATTTTTCAAACCTGACTGGCAGCGAGACGGTAATTCTTTCTAAGGTGTATGTTGATTCAACACCGGTGACGGTACAGGGAAGGTACGAACTGGCCATTGCTCCGGGAACAGAACTGGTATCCGATGAAATATCCTTTCATGCAACTGCCGGTTCAACACTGACTGTCAGTATGTATCTTGGTAACTGTACTCAGATGAATGCAGGAACTTTGGTCACCGGTCCTTTATCAGGCGGCCAGTATGCCTATGGCGATTTTGCTGCATCGGATGAACTTCCGGCAGATTTGACCCGCAATACCAGCTGGTACTATTTTCTGAACACGGTAGATGTGCTTACCGCTGATGAGGGTGCACGGGCTATCTGCTGTTACGGGGACTCCATTACGGCTCAGGACTGGCCCGACTACATGCAGCTGGCACTGGAGAATCGGGGGATGCAGAATGTGGCCGTGGTACGCCGTGCTGTGTGCGGGACCAGAATCCTGCGCCAGTATGACTGCATTACCTATCAGGCATATGGGCTCAAGGGCGAAACCCGGTTTCCCATTGAAATCAATGTGGCCGGCTGTGATACCGTCATCATCCAGCACGGTATAAATGACATCATTCACCCTGTAGGAGTAGAGGTAAACCGATTCCGGCCCATGAGCGACCTGCCAACGGTAGATGATATGATAGAAGGCTACCGGCAGTTCTATCTGCCCTATGCCCGACAGCGGAATCTGACGGTGCTCAGCGGTACCCTGCTGCCTATTTATGGCTGGAGAACCTATGCGCCGTTCCGCGAAGAACTGCGGGGCGCATTTAATCAGTGGCTCCGGACTGCTTCCGATTTTGACGGCTGCATCGATTTTGATGCTGCTGTGCGGGATTCCTCTCATCCTGAACAGTTTGCACCCGGTTTTGACAGCGGAGATCATCTGCATCCCAGCAGCGCCGCCTATAAAGCGATGGCTGACGCCGCTGTTGAAAAACTGCTGTCATAGTTTGGGTGGGATGTCAGAAAGTTCCGGTATGCAGAACCGAACAGAGCATACCAGAATTAATCAGACTGCCTCACTCACAGGGAATCAGTACCAGAAGACTTCTTTTTCCGTAGAGTCCAGTGTATCGTGGTAACAGTAGATACCGTTTGACAAGCGGTCTATCACCATGTTGGGGTACAGAATCGGCAGAATATCGCGCATCTGATGAATGTATGTATACAGAGTATCAATGTGTTCTGTTTTTGATTGCGGCCAAAGATACCGGGACATGGAATCAAGATGAATATACCGTCCTATGTGTGAATTAAGGTATTTCAGCAGAATGACATGACCAGGGCGCAGATTATACCGATGCAGGAGTTCCTTTTCTTCAGACGAAAATTTAGGTCCCTTGAAAGTCAGAATCTGATAATAGTCGCGGTTACGGCGGAGCATTGGTCGGATTTCCTGAATGATTTCATAGTAGGCGTTGTACTCAAGACGATCAAGAGTCATGTTGGATGCCATTAGTTCAGAAAAAAAGTGAACGGCAAAACGATATCCATGTTTAATGACGTATTTCTGAAGATCGTAATGTGGTGTAGGAAATGTCTGTTCATCAAGTAGCAGTAATTTGAGATCAGGTGTATTTTTTGCAAAAGCAACCAATTTTCCAAATGATGGCAGTATAGTACATGTATGCCCCATTCCAGTGATGATATCAGCCATGTCCTGACTGAATCCTTTTCGTTTACTGAATATTCCAACGGTAATATTCATTTTTTCCTCCTTTTTCTTTTTTACATTTACTTATAATGTATCAAGATAAAGATATCTTAACATAACATAAAATTAACTTAAAGTATTAAACCGATAAAATTTGCACGAAAAGTGTAAATTTTTACGAATAGTGGATTATTTTTGGGTAAATTTTTTGAGGATTTGGAGATAAAGAGGCCAGAGTAACTTAAGTAGATAAGTGATATACTACAGGTAATGGAGGATACCATGATTTCTGATGAACTGAAAAAACAACTGATAGAGATCCTGCAGGAAGAATTGATTCCGGCAATGGGATGTACAGAACCGATAGCCTTGGCCTACGCCGCAGCCATTGCACGTACCTATTGCAGAACCTTACCCGATTCTGTGGTTGCCTACTGCAGCGGTAACATGATTAAAAATGTGCGCTGCGTAACCATTCCCAATGCAGAAGGCATGGTGGGTATTGAAGTTGCCACTGTGCTTGGCATGATTGGCGGTGATGCCGACCGGGTTATGGAAGTGCTTGAAGCCGTAACGCCGGAAGATGTAGAAGCTACCCGTGCCTACATTAAGGCTGGTAAATGCCGGGTTGAGTACCTGGATTCTGAAATCCCCCTCCACTTTGTCATTGAAGCAAAAGCCGGCTCTGATATTGTTCGTGTAGAAGTTCGGAACGGCCATACCCATATTGTGTCTGTTCTGGTAAATGGCGTTGAACAGCTGGAAGGTGCTGCGGCCGAAAATGACACGGAAGATGCCGATGTAACGACTGACCGCAGTGTACTTTCCATTGAAACCATCAAGGAATTTGCTGACACGGTTCCTATCGCTGATATCAAGGCCCTGTATGACAAACAGATCCGCTGCAATATGGATATTGCCTATGAAGGTATTTCCGGTGAATACGGTCTGAATCTGGGCCGCACCATTCGTGAACAGTATCCGGACGGTGTTGTTACCCGCATGAAAGCCTACGCTGCTGCCGCATCAGAAGCCCGTATGTCAGGCTGCGACATGCCGGTAATCATTACTTCCGGCTCAGGTAATCAGGGTATTGCGTCTTCTGTGCCGGTCATCATTTACGCCCGGGAAAACAACATTCCCCAGGAAAAACTGTATCGCTCCCTGTGTTTTTCAAGCCTGCTGACCATTTATCAGAAAGAGTTCATCGGAAAACTTTCGGCATTCTGCGGGGCTGTTTCTGCCAGTTGTGCTGCCGGGGCAGCCATTACCTATCTGTGCGGTGGTTCCATCAAGCAGATTACTGACACCATTGATAACACCCTGGCCAACATTCCGGGCATTATCTGTGACGGTGCAAAAATCTCCTGCGCTGCTAAAATTGCATCTTCCATAGATGCTGCCATGATGGCTCACTTTCTTGCCATGCGGAACAAGGCCTATGAAGCCTATACCGGTATTCTGAAAGAAGATGCGGGAGAAACCATCAGCTGTGTCGGCTATATCGGTAAAGTTGGTATGCGGCAGACTGATAAGGAAATCATCAACATGATGCTGAAAAGCTGACGGTGTGGGATTCTAAAAAGGATAGAAAAATGGATTATAAAAAGTACTTTGAAGCCCGGTTTACCGGGGATGATTATGACTGGAACTTTGCTTCAGGGCTGACTCTGACCGGTAGCAGTACCACCTTGAGTATAAATGGCGAAGGAAGAGACGCAAAAGGAAACGTTTTTACCCTTTCTGAAAAGAAAGCCGGTAATTCCGGTACCAGCATCTTTTCTACGTCTGTGACGGTGGCACAGGACACGACTCTTGAAATGATCAGTGCCCTGGCATTGCAGGACCTGCACTTTGATAAGGTGCACCGGCTTATGACGTTCTGGAGTGAAGAATGCACTTTGAAGACGGATACCCTTGATACCCTGCAGCTGCGGCCAGCCTGGGGTGCCAACGGCGTCCGCATGGAAAAGTTCTATAACGCAAGCTCTGCTCCCAATAAAAAGTTTCATCCCTTTATCTGCCTGGAAAACTCAGAAACGGGCGAGTTTCTGGCCATGATGATGGGCGGCGGAAATCCCTGGCAGTTTGAACTGTTCTGGCGGGTAGACCGGTATCATCTGGTCTGCGGACCGGCTGACTCTGATGTGGGACACTGGCGCAAGAACCTGAAAGCCGGAGAAACCTTTACCACCGACAATGTCTACGTTGCTACCGGCACTTCTCTTGAAGACGTGTGTGCCAAACTGGTTGCGGCCCAGACGCCTGATTACTCAAAAAACGATGACGGCATGCTGGTCATATTCAATGAATACTGTACCACCTGGGGAAACCCCAGCGAGGAAAACGTACTGAAAATTCTTGAAACCCTGAAAGGACGGCCGGTAAAGTATTTTGTTATTGATGCCGGCTGGTATAAAGAAAACGAAGAATGGTTCTGCGACCAGGGTAACTGGAACGTGAACAAGAACCTGTTCCCCCACGGCATGAAAGCCGTAACGGATACCATCCGGAATGCAGGTCTTATTCCCGGCATCTGGTTTGAGATGGAAATTGCGTCTAAAGGTGTCAGTGCTTTCCATCAGACAGAGCATCTGGTGCATCGGGATGGAGTTCCTTTATCTGTAGGCGGCAGCCGGTTCTGGGATATGACGGATTCCTGGGTAGACGCCTACCTGACGGAAAAAGTCATCAATTTCCTTCGTGACAACAACTTTGGTTACATCAAAATCGATTATAACAGCCAGATTCCTCTGGGATGTGACGGCTATGAATCGGTGGGAGAAGGATTACGGGCCCAGATGGCTGGAACCCGCCGGTTTTTCCAGAAAATCAAGCGGGAGCTGCCGGATCTGGTCATTGAACTGTGTGCTTCAGGTGGCCACCGCATGGTACCTGATTTTCTGCAGCTGGCAAGCCAGGCAAGTTTTTCTGATGCCCACGAATGTGACTACATTCCGGTGGTAGCAGCCAATGTGCTTCGGGTAATGCCGGCCCGGCAGAATCAGATCTGGTGTGTACTGCACGGTACAGACAGTAAGGAACGGGTCATCTGGCAGCTGGCAAACGCCATGCTGGGCCGTATGTGCTTGAGCGGTGATGTGTACAATCTGGCAGACTGGCAGTGGCAGCTGGTGGATGAAGCCATGGACTTTTACCGGGAAGTAGCCCCGGTTATTGAGCATGGTACCATAACGCGCATTGAAAACACGGCAACCTGTACCTCGGCACCTACCGGGTACCAGATTGTGGAAAAAGTCTTTGGCGATAAAAAGCTGACGGTTATGCACCGCTTTGCCCAGTCACCGGACGTCATGCCTCCTAAGGGAACTATTCTCTGTCAGTTTGGTTCCCTTACTGGCGACTGGACAGCAGCCGCGTATCTTATGGAAGAATAAGCAGTCTTATCGTACTGTCTGATGGATTACCCAGCGGACAGCTCCCGGACTGCTGCAGAGTTTTGCAAAAAGCTTTTCAACAGTGGTACCAAGGCTGGTCGTGTACAAGTCAAGACCGAAAATGTCAGACCGGCTTAAAATTGGTGCACAGACTTTGTGTACATCAAATGGTTTGCCTAAAGAGATACCGGCAACCAGTGGTGCAACTTCCGAAAGCAACGGGTCAGGGCTCAGTTCAAAGGTAGCCCCCGTATCATTTTTCGCCATAAGGTAACGGAGCCACAGAGCAAAAACCAGCGGAATAACGCGGAGTGAAGAAAAATCGGTTCCCTGCCGTAGGTAAGCCTTAAGGGTCTCACCGAAACGGATGGGCAGTTTCTGGCTGGTATCGCAGGCAATTCGCTGTGGGGTATCAGGCATAAAGGGGTTAGGAATACGGGTGTTTATTACTTCGTCAATAAACTGGCGCGGAGAAATAATTCCCGGGTCAACTACAACCGGCAGTCCTTCTTCATACCCCAGAATTTCTACTATCTTTCTTAAATCAGTATCAGCCATTTCTTTTGAAATCACTGTATAGCCTAAAAGACATCCACTGATTGCCAGGACTGTGTGAAGGGGATTAAGACAGGTACATACCTTCATTTTCTCAACTTTGTCGACAGTTTCCCGGTCCGTAAAGATAATACCACCCTTTTCCAGTGCCGGCCGACCGTTGGGGAATGCATCTTCTATGACCAGATACTGACATTCTTCTGCATTCACAAAAGGGGCTACATATGTCTTTTTAGCGGTAATAACCGGTGTCAGTTCCTCAACGCCGTCATCTGAAAGAATCTTTTCGATGGCAGCATCCGGGCGAGGGGTAATCTTGTCAATCATTGACCAGGGGAATGATACTTTTGTGGTATCAGTACACCAGGTAAGGAACCCCGGCTTACACAGGCCGTTTTTTTCCCATGCTTCTGCAAAACCTAAAACGGCAGATTTCAGCTTATCACCATTGTGGGAACAGTTATCCATGCTGACCATGGCAAGAGGCATCTCCTGGCCATTGGTAAAGCGTTCATACAGCAGTGATACAACTTTTCCCATGTACGATACTGGCTGCGCAGGGCCGGCTTTCATATCGTCTTCAACAAAGGGGGCTGTTAAAAGATACCCTTTTTCGGTAATGGTAAACGATACCATCTGCAGACTGGGATTACGGAATATTTCTTTCAGCCGGTTCCAGTCTTCGGTATTGCTGCTGTCAGCTGTCAGGGATTCAATAATCGATGCTACCACGGTTTTTTCGACAGTACCGCTGGCTTTTAAGGTTACCAGTGCCCCGATATTATCATGGGGGCGATACATTTTATCGATGATTTCATAATCGTAGCCTTCTGCAACTATCAGTCCCCGGTCAAGAACACCGGTATTCAGCAGATTCTGAACAACATTGGCCTGAAAAGCGCGGAAAATATTTCCGGCTCCAAAATGAATCCAGAAGGGGTTTTCATTTGTGGCTTTCTGTACAGCGGCCATATCGAATGTGGGAAGATCATAGCCCTTGGATATCCATGAGGAAGTATCAGAAAGTCCTGAAAGTGAAAGTTTCATATATATATGCTCCAGATTTGGATAAATTCGTAGCGTTCGGAATATAATACTGCACAGTTGACGAGAGGTTGCACCCTACGGAATACAGAATTCATCCCTGCAGATTTTATCTTTTTACGGACATCGCCTATCTTTTTATGTTATGATACGGCCATGAAAATTACCGGAAAATCCGTACTGTTGTTTGACCTTGACGGCACATTGACAGACCCTACAGAAGGAATAACCAACAGCTTTATCCATGCGCTAACCCTGATGGGAAAAGAAATTCCTTCTTATGAAACATTGTGCAGTTTTATCGGACCGCCGCTGACAGTGACTTTCAGGGAAAAACTGGGATTCCCGGAAGAAATAGTGGCCGATTGTGTCCGGAATTACCGGGCATACTATGCAGAAAACGGCATTTTTGAAAATAAAGTATATGAGGGTATTCCAGAACTGCTTGAAAAACTGCAGACTGCAGGATACCGTATTTTTATGGCCACATCTAAACCAGAGCCATTTGCCCTACGTATTGCCGAAAAGTTCGGATTTATGCAGTATTTTGAAAGAATCTGCGGTAGTGCGCCTGATGAATCACGGGGACGTAAGGCAGAAGTTATTGCGTATGCTTTGGAGCAGGCAGGCCTTACAGATGCCGATAAAGAAAAGGTCCTGATGATAGGCGACCGGTTCTACGATGTAGAAGGGGCAGCCGAAATGGGACTGGACTGTTGCGGTGTTCTTTTTGGATATGGAGACCGGAAAGAGCTTGAAGATGCCGGGGCAAAGTGGATAGCAGAGACTGTTGAAGAATTGAAGGAGTTATTGATATGACAGATTTTAACGCATATGGCGATTATATTGCAGAAAAGGCTTCTGCGTTGCTGAGCATTGATTCACCAACGGGATACACTGCAGAGGCTGCAGATTGGGTACGGAAAGAATTTGAAGCACTTGGCTGTAAAGCTGAAATTACCGGAAAAGGCGGTGTGATTGCTGAACTTGCTGCAGGCTCTACGGATGCAGGACGTGCCAATGGCATTCTTCTTGAAGCTCATACCGATACGTTAGGTGGAATGGTCTGTTCTGTTAAGGGGAATGGCCGGCTGCAGCTTACCAACATTGGCGGCATGAATGCCAATAATGCTGAAACGGAGAATGTACGGGTAGTAACGAAATTCAACGGGGTGTATGAAGGAACCTGCCAGCTTACCAATGCCAGCATTCATGTAAACGGAAAATACAATGAAACAGCCCGCAGCTGGGAAACAGTGGAAGTTGTGCTTGATGAAGATGTGAAAAAGGCGGAGGATGTGGCAAAACTTGGTATCGGAGTAGGGGATTTTGTCTGCTTTGAACCGAATACCCGCATTACAAAAACCGGTTACATTAAAAGCCGCTTCCTTGATGACAAGCTGTCAGTTGCCATTCTGTTAGGCTATGCAAAATACCTGAAGGATAACAACATTCATCCGGAACGTGCTGTATACGGCCACGTTACGGTGTACGAAGAAGTTGGTCATGGAGGCTCTGCCAGTGTACCAGCCGGTGTTACTGAAGCAATTTCAGTTGATATGGGTTGTGTAGGAAACGGTCTTACCTGTACTGAACGACAGGTAAGTATCTGTGCCAAAGACAGCCGCGGACCGTACAGTTACGATGTTGTTAAGGGGCTTATCGAAGCTGCAAAAGCTACCGGCGCTGATTACGCTGTCGATGTATACCCGTTCTATGGCAGTGACGTAGAAGCAACATTAAGCGCTGGTTACGACATTAAGCATGGGCTTATTGGTCCTGGTGTGTATGCCAGCCACGGCTATGAACGCAGCCACAAAGACGGTGCCGTAAATACCCTGAAAGTGCTTGCCGGATACATTAAATAAATTGAAGTATGGAGAAGTGGGATATATATGGCGCTGATTGTAGATAGCTACAAAGAAAAAGATAAAGAAACAGTACGCAGCATCTGTGTACAGACCGCTTGGAAACAATTCACCAGAAAACCTGATCATATTCGCTGCGTGGAGTTGATGTATGTTGATTACTGGCTGGAACAGGAGCCTGAAAATGTACTTGTTATCCGCGACACAGAAACCGGTAAGGCTGCAGGATATATAGAGGCATCTACGGATCAGGAAAAATTTGCTCGTGTACAGAAAGAACGGTATATTCCGGAAATACTGAAACGGTCCTGGCTTTTAGGAAATTTCCATAGAATCTGTGTAGGTCAGTCGATTAAATTTGACAGGAAATATGGTGGTGGATTCCATATTAATATTGACCCTGCATACCAGGGAAAGAAACTTGGTCCTGTCCTTATGAATGCCATGGCAGAGCACCTGGCAGCTAAGGGAATTGAGAACATGTATCTTATTACACAGAACCGGAAGACACGAGGCTATGGTTTTTATACGCATATAGGCTTTAAAGAAGTAAAACGGTACTGGAATGGTTCAGTTGCACTGGTAAAACGACACGGAACTAAAAACTCCTCAGGTGAATAATATTCAATATGCTGATACCAGAAGAAACGTTTACCCTGCCATCAGGCGAAACACTGATACTCCGCAGCGTGACAGCAGAGTACGCCCTGCAGCTGGCAGAACATCGTACGGCAACATCCCGCGAAACCTACTTTATGGCCCGGTATCCTGAAGAATGCCGGTATGACCTGGCAGAACTGAGTGATACCATCCAGCAAATGGAAGACAGCGATACTGAGTTTTCTGTAACGGCTTTTGATGGTGAGACTATTGTAGGCGATTTATGCGTGCGACATATCAGCGGCCACATAAAGACCCGTCACCGCTACGGGCTGGGCATTTCCATACGGAAACAGTACTGCAACGGGGGACTGGGTAGCCGCATGATGGAAATTGCCATGGAGACCGCCCGGAAAAACGGCATTATGCAGGTGGAACTGGGAGTCTTTGACGATAATCCCCGCGCCATTGCCCTGTACAGAAAAAATGGCTTTACCGAATGGGGACGCCAGCCCCGCGCCTTTCAACTGAAAGACGGCACCTTCCATGACGAAATCATGATGGTTCGCAGATTTGATGACTGAAAATCTGCGGTATAAGGTACCGGCTATGAATTGTGAGATAAAAAATGAATAAAGAAGACAAAGCAGAAAAACTGTTTTCCAGTGGATTCCTGTGTTCACAGGCAGTATTCGGATCCTATCTGTGCCGCGGACTGCTCCACTGTGATATTTCAACACCAGAAGGCCTTTCTTATGCCAGGGAACACAATCTCTTTACGGATACCTGCCCTAAGATGGTCAGGTCAGCTGTGGAGATTCTTGAGAAGGTCATACAGACTGGGCCGCTTTCTTGACCAGGTTGACTAAGCGGCATATACTATAATTAGTCAGGTTGACTAAGCGGAGGTGTGTATGTGCCAGGTGAATGTTCTTGAAGCCAAGACTAATTTTTCAAAACTGCTTGCCATGCTTGAACGGCGCGAAGAAAGTGAAGTGATTATCTGCCGGAATGGAACGCCGGTGGCAAAGATTACGCCCTACGAAAGAGATCGTTCAAAAGCCTTTGGAATTGCAAAAGGTATGTTTACCGTACCGGATGATTTTGACGACATGATGGCTGATGAAATAGCTGAACTGTTCGGCATGAATGGCAATCATCATGATGATTTACTGGATGACCTTTTTTCCAGGAAGGAGGAAATCTGATGGATTTTCTTCTTGATACTCATATAGCAGTCTGGTACCTGCAGGGCGATCAGCGGACATCATCAAAAGTTAAGGAAATTGTTGCAAATCCGCGTAACCGGATATACTACAGCATTATTTCCATGTGGGAAGTGGCACTGAAGCATACGGTCAATGCTGATAACCTTTCTATGAGTGGAACAGCGTTTCTTCATTGGTGCGAGCAGGCAGGTTTTGAAAAACTCCCCCTTGATGACCGTCATGTCTGCGCACTGGAAACCCTGCAGCAGCATCTTGATGCAGACGGCAAGCCTGTTTTTGACCACAAAGACCCCTTTGACCGGATTCTTCTTGCCCAGGCAAAAGGTGATGGCATGACACTGCTTACTCACGACATAAAATTCAAATCCTGGGATGAACCCTATTATCAGATTGTGTAACTACAACTTGATTCAGCAGCGGTTTGTAAGAAGTTCCATAAGGCTCTGGTATACCCGGTTGGCATACCGCTGTTTAATGTCATTTCTGCTTATTCCGGCAACTTCTTCTTCAATAGTAAAGTCAAAGCAGTTGTCATCAATGCAGATACAGTACCAGGCAGTACCCTGAATGGAACCGGGATTATTGGGATCCTGATTACCGGTGGTTCCCGTAATACCTACAGAGATATCAGCGTGGTGCCGGTTTCTGCAGGCAATTGCCATGGCCCGGGCGCACTCAGCAGAATACACCCCGTACCGGGTAATAATATCTTCCGGTACACCACAGCGGATTTTTTCTTCATTGGCATAGGTAACGTCACTGCCCATAAATATGGCAGAGGCTCCTTCTGTGTCCGTAAGCATGGAAGCCAGCAGACCAGAGGTACAACTTTCCATAAAAGTAATGGTTTTCCCGGCGTGAATCAGCAGTTCAGTTACGTTCATGCTATCAGTATACTGCAATCAGCAGCTTTTTCGGGGAATTACGGTGGCAGGCAGGGTAATAGTCATGCCGTTGGAAAACAGGTTACTCTGCATAATCATTTCTACAGCCTTAGCACCCATATCCCGTTTGGGCACGTCAATGGTGGTAAGGGGAGGATTGGTATATTCTGCCATTTCGATGTTATCAATGCTGATTAATGCCACTTCCTGGGGAACGGCAATATCGGCTTCATTCAAGAACCGGAGAATTCCGATGGCAACTTCGTCGGAACCGCAGATAATGGCGCGAGGAAGCTTCCCAGTGGCAGCCTGCTGGCGGATGGCAAAATAGCCCGTTTCCATGTTCATGGCAGGCAGCAGCTGCGGTTCTCCTAACTCATGGTCAAAGAAGAACTGTTTTACTCCCTGAATACGGTCATCTTCATGGCCAATGTAGGCAATGTCGTTGTAGCCACGACTTAGCAGGTATTCTCCTGCTTTGTAGGCGGCATTACGGCGGTCAAAAAATACGCTGGATAAATCATCGCATTTCCAGTCTACGCAGATTACTTTTTCCAGACGTTCCTTAATCCGCTCAATAATCTTTACGTCTTCCGATGTTTTGATGCACAGGTCAGACGCAATCAGAATAAGTCCGCCGATTTCTTCTTCGTGAATCAGGTCATTGAACAGCACCGGATCCTTCAGTTCATCAAAAAAACGGATGAATGCAACGTGGTAGTTGTTTTCGTGGGCAGTTAAATGAATGCCTTCAAGAATTTCAGTGTAGTAGGGACGGCGGAACACTTCTGCAGAGCTCAGAACAACACCAATCTTATGTGAAACAAAGGCTACATCACCCTGCTGTAAAGCTTGAGCTGCCTTATTAGGGCGATATCCTAATGCTTCTATGGCGTCAAGAATGCGTTGTCGTGTTTCAGGGGCAACACTTCTGTCAGTGTTGCCATTGATGACATAGCTGACCATGCTGCGGGTTACGCCAGCCATTTTGGCTACGTCGTTCTGTGTTACGTTTTTGTCCACTGATCTGCCCTTTTTTTCTGTCATATTCTACCACGGATTACTGTTTTATTTAATACGGTAGCGGAAGGGGAACGGTGCAAAGGGGGAAGTCTCCCCCTCGCTGCAGCCCGCCCTGCGGTCTTCCGCTACCCCCTCTGCGGGGCACTGCGCCCCCGCAACGCCCCCGCTGTAACGTTACCGTCAGTTGGCGGCAACGTAGGATACGGTTACGGTTCCGGAACCAGTGTTTTCGCCACCGTATACGATGATTCCGGCGCTCTGCAGTTTTGCAATATGAGTGGAATCAGTAATAGTAGCAGTAAATGTTCCGTTTCCTTCATCCGTTAAATTGCCAATCCATCCACCTGGGTTGTCGCTATCTACCCAGCATGAGCCATAACACATCCAGGTGTAGCCAGTAACATTACTTACGGTGATTTTCAGCTGTGAAATGGTTGCTGTTATATCACAAATGGCTTTTGCGTCAATCCATGAATTTTTTTCTTTGTTTTCAAAAGTAACTGGATCAAGATCAATGTAGTCTGCAGAATCTACAATCAGTTCCAAACTCATACCGTCTTTGTTGTATTCACAGTAATTGGTGTATGTTACGCCGGAAATTTCGTTTCTACCGTCATCTTTTACGGTAAATACCATGCCGTTGAACCAGCCGGAATTGTTGGTGTACTGTTTATCAAGAAGTACTGTTGCAGATTTTCCGTCTTCAGCTACTGTTGCAGTGGCATCAACGTAGGTTCCGTCATCTGCACCGTAGTGAACAGATACGGATCCACCGGGAATTTCAAATCCGGTAAATCTCAGGGTAAGGGTTGCTTTTTCAGAAACTACATCACTGGCGGTCAGTGTTACGCCATCTTCATCATATTCAAACCAGTCAGCGTTCCATCTGCAGGCAATAGCATTTCCGCTTGCATCAAGCAGTTTGATTTTTGTATGGTCAAATCCAACCCAGTCGCCTGGTTTTGCATACGTCTTATCGCATTCAACAGTGGCTTTGTAACCGCTGATGGTTGCCGTAACTTCTTGGGCATAATGCTCGTCACCGGCATCGTTACCAGCCCAGCCGTATTTTACTGTTACCTTGTCTACATCTGCGGCTCTGCTCAGTCCGCTGTAATCCAGGGTAAGAACCATTACATCAGGTTCATCACCACTTACCGGGTGAGGACATCCTGTCAGCAGCAAAACCATGGCAATCAGTGCCATCACAATACTTGTACATTTTTTCATATTATTCTCCTTTTACTGCCAGCACCTTTAAGGATGGCAGCATTTTCCCGTTGGTATCGAACAGGGCCTGGTTTTCCCAGGAACTGTCCATCGTGCCTGTTACGCCCAGGTATGCGCCGCCCCAGTAGAACACGCCGGTTCCACTTTTCTGTGCGGATTTTTCAATAATTTCACGGATAACACCGGCCTGGTTTTCTACGCTGGCTGTAATCTTTCCATTGGTAATGCCGGCATAGGTGGTCAGATTTTTTGCCGCAACAGGTTCCTTATCTGTCCAGAACTCATTGTTGGTGTTGTCCATCCAGACTGAGGTGTCATAGCAGTAGGATGTTTCTGCAATAACCGCTTTCTTTTTGTAGGTGGTAACAATGGTGTTGACGTTCTGCTGCAGTTGGGTAATGGTTCCATGGTCTTCATAAAAGGGGTAATAACTAAGACCTACCACATCACAGTCAACTTTGCTGATGAAATTGGTGTAGAAATTGGAAAGAACCTGTGGGTTACCACCCCGGGACATATGCAGCATAATCTGGCAGCCGGGCAGGGTACTGCGCACGGTGCTGGCGGCTGTATTGAGAATGGTCGCACTGTCAGCAACAGAAACTGTACATCCCGCATTGGTCTTGAAAATGCCGCCTTCCATTTCGTTACCCAGCTGCACCATGTCTGGCGCGCATCCTGCTGTTTTCATCTGAGTCAGAATGTTACCGGTCCAGGTGGCAACTGCGGCAGCAAGTTCATCGACTGTCGTGATGCGTTTCCACATATCAGGACATTTCTGCTTCTGGGGATCAGCCCAGTTGTCTGAATAGTGAAAATCCAGCAGCAGTTTCAGCCCGTTGGCTTTTGCCCGCTTTGCCATATCGATGGTCCGCTCCAGATTGTTGAATCCGTAGGGCTTCCATTCGGCGTTCATTTCCTTTGTGTAATCGTTCCAGATCCTCAGCCGGATCCAGTTTACGCCGTTATCAGCCAGAATCTTGAAGATATCGGTTTTCTTTCCGTTTTCGTCATAAAAACTGATGCCGGCTTCTTCCAAAGCTTTTACTTCGCTGGCATCAAAGCCACGCATAAAGTCTGAATCCAGTTTTGCAGCAACCGGTGCATAGGTCTGGAAATCAGAATTGGAACTCAGTCTATTTTGCAGAAACTCACATGAGGAAAGGCATAAAAGAGTTGCTATACTGAAAATCAGGCGGAAAAATACGCTTTTACCATTCATAACTTATTCCACTACCGGTGTTGCTGTAGCAGCACTGCCATCAATAACCAGCACGATTTCTCCTGCGGTTAAATCAAGATTATCAATGTAAAAGTTCCGCATAACGCCGGCATCTGACCCGTTCCCCGTTACTTCCGGGTACCAGCCCCGAAGCCACTCACCGGTTTTTACCAGGGTAAACTGAATGCTTTTTTCTGCTATCAGAATCGGTTCGGACGTTCCATTACCTTTTTTCATGGTGATGGTAGTCTGCGTGTTGTCCCAGTTGTTGAAGTTTCCGGGGATGGTATACTGGCCGGAAACAGTGTCCGGAAAGTTTTTGAACACAAAGGTTACTTCTGTTGCCATTTGATTATGCAGTCCGTTTACATCAGCACAGCCGGCCAGAAGAAGTGTACAGGCCAGCAGCAGAAGAATGGATTTCATTTTTTTCATCATTGACTCCTTCACTTTTTTTGTCGTTACTGCAGGTCCCAGATACAGCCGATACTGATCTGACTGGTAGTGGTGTCACTGTTCAGGTCGTTCAGCAGATAGGTTCTGTGGGTGGCCTGATTCAGGCTGTTATCTGCCCGATACAGGGAATACTGGTTTTCTGAATAGGGGTTCATACCGTAGGTTCCATGCAGATAGAGCATTGGATTACCCGGCATACTGATTTTTTTAAGGCTGAAACCAACAGCAATGCCAAAGGGCACCAGTGTAGGGTCTGCTTCTTTTTTAGAGCGGATAAGGGCACCTGAATGAAGTGACAGCCGGTCGTTTACGTCAACGTTGGCCATCAATGAGTGATATATCATATCAACGGGGTAGGTATTACCGCTTTTCCAGCTGCCGTATTCGGCTTTTACGGCGTAGTCCAGGGTAATTTTATTCAGATTAAAAAGTCCTTCGCTTATGTACTCAATGCCGGCTTCTGAAAAATACGGAACAATTTCGCGGCCGCGTTTGCTGGTCTTGTACGAAAGCTGGTCTACATTTATCAATGCGTAGCTGCCAATGGAAACTGGCAGATTAATAACCTGTTCCAGATTTACATCAAGATTCAGCTGGTTTGTCAAAGTACGCAGGCCTTTGGTAAGGTCAGCGGTTTCGTTGATGGTAAACCGTTCATCCAGTTGCAGGGTAACAACGTTGGAAAAGTTAATTGCTCCGTCAAAGGTAGCGGTTAATGAGTCGGCATGCAGATTGTCGTAGGGGGCACTTTCGGCACCCCACACGGAATCTGCTTCGCTGCCGGCATAGCTTACGGTCAGGGTTGCATCAGTCATTCCTTTCTGCCAGGTGAACCGTCCTGCACCTGCCCATGCATTACCGGCGTTCGTAATATCAGTACCAAAGGTTTTCAGACCGTGAGCTTCTATGGTCAGGTGAGAAGTTGGCGCATAGCTGATATAGGCTGATGCTGCGTTTTTGTTTTCCTTGTTGTAGAAAAACAACTTTTCCTGTGTGGTGTAGCTGCCAAAGGTTACTGCACCGGTTACGGTGTCGTTCCAGGAAATACTTGCAATATCATAGGTTCCGTAGGTGCCGCGTGTCATGGAAAGTCCTGCCAGAACATCGATCTGGAACAGTCCAATTTTCTGCCAGCCTTTACCGTTGGTAATTTCTGTATACCCTTTTCCCACATCAGGCCAGCGGTCAAGAACGGTGTAAATACCGGTCCAGCTGGACATACCGTTATTTCCCAGATTTCCGTAGCCAAATCGTACGTTTGCAGCTGTGGTCTGAATGGTAAAGCCCATTTTATTCAATGAACCAACGGAGTTTTCGTTGGCATTGTACAGCGGACTGAATGCCAGCGATGCAACATCCTGTAATCCACCGGCCCAGGTAACAAGTGGTGCATTGGCGCCCCAGCTGTTGGCCCGGTACAGGTATTTGTCAAAACTCCATACGCCGATTTCTGCATCCAGATGGAATGTGGGAGTAATATCGCCCCAGAACCACCAGTTGGCATTTGACTTGAGGCGTGAATCATCAATTTCATAACCGGATTTTTCCCCGGTTGCCAGATCGCGGATAATAGCATCGGTATGGCTTGCGGTTTCAATCCAGATTCCCTGAAGGATTGAAGAGCGGTTTCTGCCACCGGTGACAGCCCTGCCTTCTTCATCATCAGAGATGGCATAGGTCAGGTCTTCAGATAAATCAAGAAAGAAATCGTCTTCTTCCCAATCATCTGCTTCCTGAGCCCAGAACATGGTTGTCAGAAGCAGTGTGCAGCACAGTGCACTCAATACTTTTTTCATGGTGTCTCCTATGTTTTTTTGATGCTGGCGGTTAATCTACTTTGTATAGTTCCACGTCATCAAAATTGCCCCAGTTGCCGCTGTTGGTATCCAGGTAAATGGTGATTTTTACCTGCTTGGCGGTTACAGGAATTTCAATGGTGTACTGCTTCCAGTTCTGCCAGCCGGTGTTTTCGATTTTTGCTGTAATCTGTCTGTTGGTTCCGTCAAAGTCTGAGGCAATAAGGCGGATCTGGTTTTCACCGCCACCACCCATGGCCCAGATGGAACAGATATAGGTACCGTTTTCAATGCCGGAAAATTCACGGGTAAGGGCAGATTTAAATCCCTGCCCCAGCCAGTACTTGTAGGTCCAATTACCGGTGTGAGCGTTTCCTTTGTTGTTTTCAACAAAACAGGCGGTGCTGCTGCCGTTCAGTTTCCATTCCCCCAGTTTGCCGCTTTCCCAGCTGGCATCGGTCATCAGGTTCACTTTGTTTGAAACTTCTACCTTTACTTCCGGGCGGAAACTGCTGCCGGCGATGGTACCTTTCAGGGTAACGATGCCGGTGTCTTTCTGATTTTTCCAGTCGTAGCTGTCCCAGGTAACGTTTACCAGGCCTTCACGGTCATTGGTAAATACTACTTTTACCTGTTTGGGCAGTTTTGGTTCCTGGGTCGGTTTTGTCAGCACGGCTACGGTGTCAGCCATGGCATAGGGAACTGGTGTTTCTTTTGCTACGGAAGCAGAACCACCCCATACATTGCTGACAGCACCCTTGCCATATATCAGATTCCATACGGCCATGGAAGGCAGAACCTTACCGGTAAAGTCGAACATGGCCTGGTTTTCCCAGGTATCGCCTTCTTTAGATGAAAGACCTGCACCTGCAACCGGAATCCATGCCGGTTCCCAGTAGAATACGCCGGTGCCGCCTGCTTCATGTACAGCTGCAATACAATCACGGATACAGGTTGCCTGACCCTGAACAGATGGGCGGTAACCGGTGGTGTCTTCGCTGAATGTCTTGAAAACGTTTCCCTGGTCATCGCCGTCGTCCTGGGTAAAGGCGTAGGCGGCTTCCATGACCATGGTTTCTTTGCCATAGCGTTTTGCCAGATCTTTCATATTTTTCTGCAGGTCGTCATAGGTGCCGTGCCAGTAGGTGTAAAACGAAAGGCCGATAACGTCATAGTCAACTTTTGCTTTCTTGATTTCATCAAAAACGGTACGGTACAGGCTGTTATCGCCACCGTCTGCCAGGTGAATGACGATTTTCATTTTCTGGCCTCTGCCCTGAGCAGCACGAACGCCTTTTGCTGCTGACTTTAAAAGGTCAGTAAAACCTTTAAAGCCGCCAACGGCATCGTCTTTTTCATCGGCCCAGATTTTTCCCAGAGGCCAGCAGAAACCATTATTTAATTCGTTTCCTATCTGAACCATGTCGGCGCGGGCTCCGGCTTTTTCAAATGCCAGAAGGCTTTCTTTGGTATATTTTTCTACGGCGGCATTCAGTTCTTTGGCATTCATGCTGCGCCATGCTTTTGGCGTGTTTTGTTTTCCAGGGTCTGCCCAGGTATCTGAGTAGTGAAAATCTACCAGCAGTTTCATGCCGGCGTCTTTTGCCCGTTTTGCCAGTGGCAGGTCATTTTCTACGCTGTTGTTTCCACCGCCGTAGGGTTTACCGGCAATTACTGGAGTGTGCCATACACGAAGGCGTACCCAGTTGACACCGTTCTCTTTAAGGATGTCAAAAAGGTCAGTTTCTTCGCCGCGGGCGTTGTAATACACGCCGCCTGCTTTTTCAATGTCACCCAGT
>JAZLJW010000018.1:0-11150 GCA_045597345.1 Treponemataceae bacterium | reverse complement strand
TAAAACGTGCTACGAATTCCTCTTTAATGCCTGTCCCAGACCCAGCGCTTATGGAACTCCAGAATACCGGGCCACGGTTGAGTCTGCTTGGGAAAAATTCTTCACAGAACAGAAACAGAACTTAGCCACTGAAACTCTGCCAGGTGAGCAGTGGGTTCAGCATCCAACGTTATCTATGTATATGTGCAGTACTCTGGGGCGTGTAAAAATACGCGTTAATGGGGTGTATGTAGTTCAAGAACAGGCAGACTCTCCCGGCAAAGAAAAAAAAGGCTACCTGATCCTGAAGAATTTTCAGACTCCCATATTGGTCTACAGATTAATCGCTGATACGTTTTGCGCTCGTATTATAGGTGAAGGCCGGGCTGTCCATCATATTGATAACAACGGGTATAACAACAGTCCTGATAATCTGATTATGCTTACAAAGAATCAGCATGATGCAATTCACCGGGAAGAAATGGTTGAATTGTAAATAATCTCATGAAATGACTTTGCAGAAACAATCAGACAGAAGTCTATGATGATGGCGATTTTTACTTTGTAAAATCCAAAGGTTGGGCTGATGAATACATTCCTAAAACTGAGCAAAAAGCCTATCCCTTGGTATGCTGCCTTAAGTGGGGTATGGAGCCTGTTGATATTGTGTATTTGAACGCTCTTTCCAATGAACTGCCATGTCTTTAATCGGCAATTGGGAAAAAAATCAGACCCGTAGGTCTGATTTTCATCAATGCAATTCTGCCTTATGCAGCTCCGTTCATTGTAGCCTTAACTTTTTCTACATACTCAATGGAAACATTGCAGACTTTAGCAATCTTGCCAAGAGTAAGAGTGCCTTCTTTGATTAACTGAACAATAATTTCGCGTTTCTCATCGTTAATCAGTTCTTCAACTGCTCTACACATCTGCTGCACTCCTTTGTCGTTTTCTTTGAAATATCTTGCTTTATCGGCAAGAAGCTTGATTTTCATATCATCCGGGTTGCTGCACTTAAAGTCGTGCATCAGCTCTGCTACCGGTGAATCTCCTGCATATGCGCTGTTCACAAAGACAATGTGGGTACCATCGCCAAATGGCTTGCCGGTTTCTGCAACTGTCCTTTCTATATGGTATACAGCTTTGTCGCCTTTCAACACGTCATGTTCCGTAATAAATATAACATACGTTTCCGGTAACGTCTCTGTTTTTTTACCGGGCAGCAGGAAATCTGAATCAATTATGGAACTGTAATACCGTGCCCGTTTTACTCCGGCTCCGTCATCAGATCTCTGAATTTCAATATCGTACATGGTACCGGCTGCATCCGTTGCCCTTACCATTGTATTTTTCAGCCACATCGTACTATTCCTCTTTTTGAAACACGTTTTTTTGGGAGGTTATGTTATGGATTCTGAACAGAAAAAGGACCATGGCAGAGCACGTGCAGGTGCTGGTAGAAAAAGCACTTATTCTGGCGGTCGGCAATCATAAGCTGAGCAAAAAGTTTATCCCATGGCGTGCTGCCTTAAGTGGGATATGGAGCCTGTTGATATTGAGTATTTGAATGCTCTTTCCAAATGAACTGCAGAATGAACAGAAGGGACACTTAACTGTTTCTGGGTAGATATACTTATTCTGAATCCAGTTGTATTCCGTTGTTTTAATTGTTTGCTCTGGTATATCAGTGTATATAAAAGAACTCCGTACAAGCGGGTGCGTAAGGTCGAGACCTCATGAATGGTAGGAGTTGAACCTACATACTAGTCACCCGAAGGTGGCTACACTGTATAGATACTCCTTGATAAATCAAGTAGAAGCCTCTATGCCTTTTCTTTTATTTTGCAAAAATACCCGATTTTTTCCAAATCTTTGTCAAATCGTGCAAAATAGCAAAAAAAGAGCGATAATCCGCTACTTTTTCACCGCCAAAAACAGCCAGATAGAACCACCAACCGGGCCGTCTTTCTCGGTTACATCCCCCTCAGAGCCTTGAAAACACTGGGCGGACATAAAAAAAGGTCATTGGATTATTCCAATGACCTTGAATTTGAGCCACGAAGGGTTCGAACCTTCGACCCACAGATTAAGAGGGTCGGTTCATTTAGTTTATGTCAATATTAACCGAATAATATTATTCGCAGTTTTCTATATTTTATCATTACAGTGCCATTAAGTCTATATTTTTCAATGGTTTAACACATTTTTTGTAACACCACTTTACACACTGCATGTATCACTGAAAAGTTAAAATAAGCATATGGACCAACAGAACGGCACTCTGTTGGTCTGATGTATTATCCCGCTACCTCGCAGACGGCCCCTAGGCCGACTGCTCGTCCGCTAAGCAAGTCAGCTCTCCTCGGGAGAAAAGGAACCGCAACCCGTCTTCATGCCTTCACTCCCGCACATATTGGGTGTGCTCCCGTTGCGGCATTCAGACCGGTTGCGGGATTGAACAGCTACGCTTCAGCTACCCACAAGACCATTCAAACCGTCAAAGCCCGCATCCGTTCCGGACTGCAACTGTCCTTGCACAGGCAATGCCAGTTGCATCCCACACTCCTGCTCAGTAAGCATTCCAGACAATCATGTGCCCTACGGGTTAGCTTCCCATCAGCATCATGTTCAGCCCAGCATCCCTAAGTCACATCCCAAGACAGTTCCTCTGCTCCGGCATGCAGACAAGCTGCATCATGCCTCCACTTCGTCACAGACTTGGGGAATCCATGTGCTTTCACCTCATACCTTTGGGAGCATGGTTAGCCAGTGTCTTAAACCAACCGTGGATCGCCCCCAGCCGGCCCCGCCGTCCCCCCACCGCGTCCCATTCGGGCCGCTTCCCCCCAGGCATCCCCGGCAAAACCTCACGCCGGCCGCTCCGCTTACCCGGCTAATAAGGTATCGCCATCAAGGTGGGGGGCACTCTTGGGGCCTCTTTTGGGGGCTGCGCATTGCATGCGCCACAGTTGGTTTAAGACAGTGCATCAGTACCCCCATCTGCTGGCCTTTACGCATGGTAAAAGTCGCTTGATGCTTGGTTCCGCCGTTGCCTTCGCCGTCCATGGCTCAGGCACAACGCTCCGCAAGTGCTCCATTCGCTGCGCCATCCTGGCTTGCTCATTCCCGCACTTGCTCCGCTCGGTGTAATGCGCTCACCCCGACAGCTTGGATACAGTTCCCCGATGATTCTCAGTAAGTGGCGGCTCTCCCCGGGAGCCGCCGGTTGGTCTACAGGGAGATTGCACACCTGATGCACATTGACGTCCCGGAAAGAACGCCCACTTCCAGTGGGCTTCGTTGAAAAACACCACGCAAGTTACAGACAGCCGACGACAAGCCGTCGGCTCATTCGATAAAAAATAAAAAAGCAAAGGGGGAGCGCGTGCGGGGGCACGCAAAAAAACAAATCAGTCAGCTTGTTGTGCAAAGTACACAACAGTACATAATAACACATAATCTTGTATTTAGAAAAAGTTCTTCTATACTTTTTATATTCTATCTTTTCTTTAGAACATCAAGTGTACTAAAGAAAAGATATATAGAGAAAAGCATTGAAAATACTGGGTTTAACGGCAGTACACATTGCTTTTACAAAAGTTATTTTTCCGTTCTGAAGTGTTGTAAACCGTTCTTTTTTCTTCTATTTAATAAGGTTATTTTGCCCACGGCATTCTTCTTTCTGTTTCCCGTAATGCAGGCAGCGGACCCCAGGGGCATGGGGAAAACAATAAAGGGCACGGGAAGTTGTTTCATCAGGTGTCATATTTTGTCATGTGCATGGATATACGCTAGAGTACGAGCCAACTGCAGATTAAGAAGGAGGAAGAACCATGACATTTGAAGAAGGCATGAGAGAACTGGCTGAATTGGCAGAAGAACAAGAACGCGGTGCAACCGTTCTGTATGACTACAGTCCTGACGCAGATCCTACCTGCACCTGGACAACAGCCCAGAGGGTAGCATTCAAGACCAAGCTGCATCTCATTGTGTTTGGAGACCTTGAAGGATATGACCCGATTACAGGTTTGTTTTAATGTACCAATGAAAACAGCACGGTCATATTAGTTGTATCTTCAAATCAGTCGTAATTTTTGCTATACTTTCAGTGGGTTCTGTTAGGAACCTGGCACTACCAATACGGTAGGCGGTTAGCCTCTAATCCGGGAGTTCAAGCCCGGTTCACATAGAAACTGCGCAAGCAGAATCTTGTTTGGAGGTATTGCCCTATGCTAACCACTATGGACCTTATTGGCGTTCTTGGCTTATGCGCCTCATGTATCGCTCTCGGGTTCACTCTTGGTTTCTCCATCGGGAGTAGCACCGGGACAAAAAAATAACCGCCAATTGGTCGAAGAACTGGCGGTTTGAAATATAACTGAAACTTCAGGCTAACCGTCTATCGGTAGTGCCTTTTTCTTTTCATACTATACGTCTGTTTTCCTAACTCGTCAACCTTCCACCAACGTCCATTACACCCACTCCATCCTGACAGCCAGCCCAACCCAGTACCGCAGCCCGTTGCTGCACCCACGCTTGAACCCTTTCTCCTGCAGCCGTATGGCAAGCCCCTTCTGACTCATCTGCCGTTCATTATTCTTCTGGCACCACTTACAGTAGGTTTCATACAGCTTCTTCGTAGGTAACCGCCATTCACCAGACGCATTCACCATCATGGTTTCACTGATGAACGAACCTACACTGTCCATGTCATACCGGTATTCTTCGTTGGCATTCTTTATGGCATCCGGTTCAGTCAAACCTTCCTTCTTCCACAGCTGGTATCCTTCCAATGCCCAGTTCAGAATCCCGCTCCCTTCAGAGAGCAGCTTTTCAGTCAGGTTCTTGTCCCGCTGTTCTGCAGGTATGGTCACGTTAAAAGGAATCAGCTTGATACGCCGCCAGATACCGTTATCCGCACCCTTAATCCGAGGCTTGTGGTTCGTAGCCATAAAGATTTTGAACGTGGGCCGGAAGGTAAAATACTCACCATACAGAAACCGGGCAGTAAGCGCATCTTCACCGGTAATCTGCTTTATAAGGCTTTCACTCATGGCCTTTCCCTGCTCAACCTCACTGGTCGTTACAAAACGCAGCCCCCGGAGCCGTGCAATATCGTTACTCTGTTCCGAACTCTTCTTCATGAACGTCTCAGTTCCGGTAGACCCGGCATAATCAGCGAACAAATGCTGCAGCACATTGAGGAACGTACTCTTCCCGTTGGCACCGGTTCCCCAAAGGATAAACAGACACTGCTCAGAGACATCCCCCGTCAGTGAATATCCCACCGCCTTCTGGATGAACCTGATAAGAGCCGCATCGTTATCCATAATCTGCATCAAAAACTTTTCCCATGTCGGGCATCCGGCATTCCTGTCATAGATAAACCGGCTCTGCTTGGTAAGGTAGTCAGCCGGGTTCGGTCTGGTGCATTTCCCCGTTTCAATATCAATGGTGCCGTTGGTCACATTAAAAAGATACCTGCCCTGGTCCAGAAGCTCTTCATCAGCCTTAATCTCCTCAGACATCTTCAACATGCCCACAAGCCCCTGCAGCCTCCGGTAGCTTTCACTTTTAATCAGGTGTTTCTCAAAGTCAGCAGCAAGGTACGGATCTTTAATCTGCCGCAGGGTGCGGTACAGACTGTGCACAAAGTTTATGAC
Organism: Treponemataceae bacterium; assembly: GCA_045597345.1. Taxonomy (GTDB): domain Bacteria; phylum Spirochaetota; class Spirochaetia; order Treponematales; family Treponemataceae; genus Treponema_I. The sequence goes on along the minus strand of JAZLJW010000018.1, from coordinate 5,508 downwards.
CATGGAATCAACTTTCCCCATGCGGTCTACCTGCCAGCAAACCCCATTCCATATCAGGAACTTGTTCCAGGACTGGCAGTACCTGACTTCATTGCCATGGGCTTTCAGAAAGTACGTCAGGTTCGTAACATCAGTAAACTGCATCTGCCCGCGGACATACTTGTTGGCAACAAGGCTTCCGCTCAGTTCTTCCAGTGCCCGGTCTATTGCGCTTTTCGCTTCCGGTACGTATTTCTTCTTACTCATACAGCAATCTCCTTTACCGGGTGTATCATGCCGTTATCAAGCAGCACCTGATAAAAGCTTTCCATCCGGTATACGGCAAAGTCCTTTGCAGACTGGGCATCAAAAGGTCCGTAAAAATCAGTAATAGGCTGGTCATGTTCATAGAGAACTGCAAGGGCGTTCTTCTCCTGCGTGTACTGCCCGATATTCCACCAGGCCATAAATGCATCAGCTTCAGGGGTGGTCTGTATCAGTCCTGCCGTTTTCATCATTTTCATCAGGTCTACTTCATGGTTCATCTGCTCCACAAAGTCCCGGGCCTCACGCAGAATATCTACCGGTATATAGCCGTCTATCCTCATCTTCCTTTCTCTCCAACAAATACACGCGCAGCTTTTCCAAAGGCGCTTCTTCCGTCATCAAATACCAGCTCCGGCCACATGGCCCACCAGCCGCTCATGTCCAAAAAGCTCGGTTCTTCTACATCACAGAAAAGGCTTCCCTCATCTTCGTTCAGTACTCCGCAGTCTGCACATCCCAAAGTGTTGTCCGGCTTGCGGTACGCCAGTCTTGCACCCGTAACTCTGCGTAAATCACAGCCGGTATCTATAATCAGGCGCAGCTTGCTCTGGCCTGCAAATATGGTTTTCATGATAGGTGTCCTTTTATTTCAAGTTCAGTCACTACGGGACAGTACAGCCGCAGCGTACAGTTTTCCCCACGGATACGGCCACGGATGGCATCCCAAAAGCTCATGGCAGTACAGACCGCCCGCGTTATCCAGCGTCCTCCGTGCATTCCCGCTTCCATCAGTACGTCATCGCCTTTCAGCCGGGCAGAATGAGATCTCCGTGTCAGACTGGCGGTACAGGGCAGTGAAGCCGTAAGGCGTCTGATAATCACAAGGTAGCTGGAATTTATTGCAGTTATCCCGGCAGCGTGTTTCAGAAAAAGACGCAGGGTTCTCCGGATGCCCTGCCAGTCGCAGGTGACCCCGGTGTCTTCGGTGTTACGGAACAGGTACAAAGTGCGCCCTGCAGCTGCGCTTACCGGAACCGGTTCATTCTGAGCACGTTTCACGTGCAGTGCTCTTTCCGGCAGGTGCTGCGTTATCTGTGCTCTTTCTGTCCGGTTTTTCCTGTACTGTGCTTTCCGGGTAAATTTTTCTTTTATGGTGGCTTTTGCCGTAATTGAACGCACATAGTTTTCCGGTGAAGTAAAACGCGCATAAATGGAAAACTGGAATCCACGGTCATAGGCTCCGGTTGCATTTTCAAGTACCGTACCATGCTGTACTGCGTTCAGAAGCTTCAGGTTTGAAAGCCCCCAGGTATTGGTCATGGTCTCAAATTCATGCTGGTGCCCGGTTATGTCGGTACGCCCGGTATCCCAAACCGGACACAGTACATTGCCGTAGACTCCAAAAAAGAGTGTTTCTCCAGCCTTCCAATGGCGCTGCAGTGCTACGGCAGCAGTTGCCCACTGTCCATAGTTCTTGTTCATGACAATGGAATTAACCGTAGCACTCAGCAGTTCAGCAGGCAGCAGCTGTTCGTTCAGGGAAACAACAACCGGCACCGCATAGTCCGGTGCCGCATCGTACCAATCCCAGTACAAATCACTGTCAGGCTGCCTTACGTAGTAGCCTATTTCAACGGTGTCACAACTGCCGTCAGAAGTGGCTGTCCAGTAGTATCCGGCAAAGCTGTTTTCAAGCATCAGCTCTGCAGCCATGCCGATGTCATACCCGTTAGTCCAGTACTTCTTCCCGGTATTGCTGTTCCCTATTACTACGGTTCCCATATCAACTGCCGCTTACGGTAATCTGCCAGTCCACTACCAGCGTATCACTGCTTGAAAGGTTTACTGCCGGTGTTATCTGTGCATAGGCCAGACAGTTTGCACTGCTGTCACTGCCGTTCATCAGGGCAACTTCATTTACCCCGTTGGCTACTACAAGGCCGGCCGTAAAGGTGGTGCGGTACAGGATACTGTTCTGTCCCGTCTTGCCGAATTCTGCCTGTTTCTTGGGGTAGCCGGTATCAAGCTTCACCGGGTTCCCTGCAGCAGTGTTCACCTTGGTATTGCTTTTGGGGCTGGTGCCGGTCCATCCGGTTCCCACGGCCATATACCCGTTGGTACCGTCCACTCTGGCAACGGTTCCGCCGGTCATCCAGTCGGCTATCATGCCGTCGCCCTGGGTGGTAATGGTGTTATGGTGGCTTGCATGCATGTACCGTACCGGCAGGTGCAGCAGTGTTTCCCACCAGCGTCTCGGCCATTTCTTCACCCTGCCGGATCCGTCATATACGGTAACGGTTACCATGCCTCGCAGGTTCTGTGTTTCCTCCATCAAAACATACCCCCTGCAACAGACACAATGTAAAAGGTAACGGAAAAGCAGAAACAGAAGGTAACGCCGCATCCAACGGCAAAACCGTTCATCCATTTCTTTTCCTGGTCTTTCTTTATCCGTTCGTTTTCCATTGTCAGCTGCCAGTTCATGGCCTGGTACTGCTCTGCAAGTTCCGTCTGGTATGCCAGTTCTCCGGCAGTTTCTGCCATGGCAGCCTTTACCGCTTCCTGGCTTGTCTGCTCAATTTCTTCTTCTGCCACTTTCTGCATCTCCTCAATGATCCTCTCGTAGTAATCCGCATCGCATCCGGTAGCGTTCAATGCCGTCGGCAATGGCGTCACAGGCTCCGCTACTACTGTTGGTAACGTCACGAGCAGAACTGCCAGCAACCCGCTTATACGCTTCATCACGCTTGGTTTCAGCTTTTCCTTCAATCAGGGTCTCCTTTTCCATGTACTTCTCAAGTACGTCCATGGTTTCATCTGCCTTTTCCCCGTTTACCTTATCAAGGAGAAAATAGGCTGCAGCACCGGCACAGGTACCGGCAATCAGTACACTCAGCTTTTTAATCAGCTGCCACAATTTCTTCATTCTGTTTTCCTTCACAGTATTTTTTAGTCAGGGTATTCAAACCTTTCTGGGTTTCCCGTCCTGCAAGTATCAGGGTAGTAACCGTAAGCCATTCGCCGTTTCCTACAACGCCAAAGCAGCGCAGTACTGTGGTAATTACAAAGATCACGAACTTAAAGCTCAAAAGCTTGCAGACAAGCACCTTCAGCCGTTCTTTCATCATGGTTTTCCCACCTTCCGTTTTGTCATCAGGTCCCGGTACAGCATGAAGTCCGTATCCCCGCCAAACAGGTCGCTGCCGCTGTCGCTTGCTTCCCTCAGAGCTTCACGGTTAAGTCCACGTACTTCACAGTGGTAATCCATGGCGCGGTATACTCCCTGCATATCGCTCAGTGACCGTAGCACGGCACGGGGTTCCACGCAGTTCAATACCACGTCAGTTCCGGCAATGCCAGCCACATGGGCACAGGTTCCGCTTCTGTACAGCCGGGTGCCCAGCATCCGGTCGTAGTTGGTAATAAAGAAAGCGGCCTTTATGTCGTCCTTGCCCGGGTTCCGCACCGTAAAGAACTTGCGGTACAGGTCGTCTGCCGTTACCCGGATACTGCAACCTGTTGCAAGCAGTAATGCCAGGCACACGGTTCCGGAACAGTCTGCTTCACTGAATGTTTCCCTGCCGCTTTTGTAGGGCACGTACTGCATCCGGGACAGGTAGTACCGGTAGCGTTCGCTTTCGGTCAGGCGGTCAGTCAGTTCCTTTTCGCACTCAAACATGAGCCGTGTCTACAATGGATCCATTACTTACCCCCTGTCAGAAGCCGGTCAAAGAAAACCAGCGCAAAGCTTACACAGCTGATAACGCAGGCTATGATGCCGGTATTGCGGCTCAGCTTGCTGTTGTCGCTTTTTATGTGCTCTTCAAGCCGTCGGGCATTGGCACATACGGTGGGGTTCAGCTGGCACTGGTGGCTGTCCTTTTCCATGGTGGTAAGGCGCTTTTCTACCGTAACCTTGAACTCCCGCATCTCACTGCAGAACGCACTTAACTGCACGGTCAGTGCGTTTACACTTTCAACCAGCTTCTCCGTTACTTCGTTTTTCTCCGTATCAAATCCTCCTTGTCATACGGTCTTCACCCAGATTTCCGTGCTGAACTCCTCGTTCTGCTTAAAGCGCAGTGTCACTTCTTCAATACGTACTGTCTGTTCTTCGTCATCAGAAGAAAGGTGCAGCTTCATCACGCCGCCCACCCGTGCCTGTACAAGACACTGTCCTGTGGTCACGTAGTAGCCGGTGTGCAGTCGGCTCTCTTCTTCCAGATAATCCCGGGTCCGCCTTTCATAAAATGCAGTTCCCTCAAACTGGTCTGATGAAAGGTATTTTCCGGTTATGTTCTTTACGCGCTGCCCGTACCGGGCTATGGCGTCATCGTTTTTCAGGTATACGCAGAAGTTCTGCTGGGCAATTATGGCTTTTCCGTAAATGGCTGCCCGGTATATGGCAAGGCGTTTGCCGTTCCGGTTCAGCTTTATGGTGGCGTGCAGTCTGCTGCTGGTGGTGTCATACACGGGTACGTCAAAGGCACCGCCGTATACCTGCATGGCTTCCATAAAGGTTTCCTTGCTGTCCAGTTCTTCTGCATAGACAACGTTCCGCAGGTTGCCTTCGTCATCGCGGGCGGTATACCGTGCTTCGTAGCCGTCAGAGCAGATAGCCCGGCTGTCATCAGTAAAGGGGTAGCATACGGCCATATGCTCGTCATACCAGGCAGGGCCGTCTTCGTAGTGCCACAGTTCCTGCCGTTCTGTTTCAACGTAGCGGGTGTACTTCATGCGTATGGCGCTGGCAAAGCCGTCGTTTTCGTTAAAGCGGCGGTAGTGGGTTATGCGTTCTTCCGTCAGGGTATAGTCAGCGGTATTGTCAAAGGTGTTGGTGGTGTCGTAGGGGCTTCCGGTAAAGCTCAGGGTTTTATCCTTGCCGCATTCAAGGTGGGCCCGGTAGGTTTCTGCCAGCTGGCACAGTTCCCCCCAGGTGGTGCCGTTCAGTTCTACGTAGGGTACGGTGTACGACAGCTCACAGCAGTCTATGTCGTTTACGGTAAGGCCGCTTCTTTTGGCTATCAGGTGGACAAGGCTTTTATCGGGGTGTGCTTTATCGCATACTGCGCAGTGTACAAGTACCTGTTTTTCGGTCCAGTTTTCCTGCAGTTTCCGGTCGTTCAGTGTGGTGCTGTAGTCGGTCAGGTGCAGTTTTACCAGCCGGGTGTTCATGCCGGTTACTTCTGTCTGGAATCCTTTGCTGTCTACGGCAAGGTTGAACCGCATGAAGCAGGCATCGTCACTGCCAAAGCAGTACCA
>JAZLJW010000017.1:0-5830 GCA_045597345.1 Treponemataceae bacterium | reverse complement strand
CTTAACCGGACAATGTGGCATTGGTTCTTTGGAGATAAAAAGTGCATGCATACCGCAGCCCGTTTAGAAGCGAGTCTGTTGGACCGTATAACCTTACCTGAAGGACTGCCCCCAACGTATATAGAAACTGCGGAATTTGACTGTCTGCATGATGAGGGAGCTGCCTATGCAGAAAAACTGGCTGCCGCCGGTGTTTCTGTTCTTCTGGAAGAAACCCGCGGAACCATGCATGGATTTGATGCATTTGACTGTCCTATTACCGAAGATGCGGTACGAAGCAGAATTTCCTTCATGATGAATCAGTCTGGTTTTGAGAATAATGCCTGGCCGTCCGGTGAGTGCCGGTTTGCTGGTTTTTGATTGGTACAAAGCAGCAGTATTTTATTCAACAAACAGACGCATGTGATCAAGATCAACAGTTACTTTGTCATACCAGAAAAATCGTCCGCAAAGCGTGTAGCGGAACCAGGTGAACTTGCGTGAATAAGGGTTGTCCATAAGATGCAGATCTGTGTCAGACTGCAGGTAGTGCATCGATTCAAACGTATGGCTGCCTATTTTCATGCTTCCTTTTTTTATGAGACTTGGTTTCAGTTCAATGTCTGGTATCCATTCCCCGGAATACACGGCACGTTCCTGTTCTTCTGATACGGTTTCAAAAGGTACGGAGTTCATGAAAAGGTTGCTGTCAATGTAGGTCCACTGTTTTTCACCGTTCCAGGTTAGTTCTGCTTCCAGAATATCTCCGTATTCCCCGTCGAATATGTAGCGCAGAGGAGCCCCTTTTCTCCGGTGTGGAACCGTATCGGAATTTACATGAATTACTCCGGCAGGATAATCAATCACCAGATTTCTGCAGTTTTTAAATGGTGCAATGTTCAGGATATTGCTGTCCCCTATAGAAAAATCTGAAATGAGTATTTCCTCTGCTATGCCTGAAGGTAGCATTTCATCCTGAGCAGGCACTTTCCAGAGGTACAGGTTTTCGGTTTCTGTTGCTTCAAATAGCGTTAACTGTCCACTGTTGTGCAGGCGGGTAAAGGTTTCTTTACTGACTACCGTATAGGGATTACCGAGATCAATACTCCAGGTTTCGCCGAACAGCTGGATTTCCGGTGCATTCAATTCATTGTCAAAAGACCATTCCAGGTCACAGGTTTCAGTATGGGAACAGGCTGCTGTCAGACAGACCAGCATAAGACAGAAAGGTACGTATAATTTTTTCATAGGGTGATATTCCAGTTATTCAATAAAAAACAGATTACGTTCAAAGTCAAAGGTCAGCTTATGAAAAATGAAAACCGGCTGCCCGATAACATTATGGTAGTACATCAACTTACGGGTATGGTCATTCATCCAGATAATTCCTTCTGCATCAGACGGGAGGTACGTTATGGTCTCTTCAAAGGTAGAACCGATTTTCAAGGTAGCATGCTGAGATTCTCTGGGAACAATGGGAACCAGAGGTTCCCAGGAGGTCCTCATCATCTGATGTACCGCCCAGGCGCTGATGGTGTCGCATTTCTGGAGATTCAGTGCAGCTCCGGTATCAATAATGGCCCACACTTTTTCGTTATCCCATTCAACTTCTGTTTCCAGTAAAAATCCGTAGTCGCCATCATACAGCATCCTAAGGGGAGCACCTTTTGAAGCGTCTGGAACGGTACGGGCATTCAGCATAAACAGTTCGTTATCATAATCGAGTACAACATTCTTACACGAGTGGAAAGGGGACAGATTCAGAAAGCTGTCTTTTTTGTTCCAGGCAAAAAGCGGTATGGTAGTATCCAGCGGAATTTCCCCGATCTGAGGAATGTGCCATTGATACTCCTTTGTTGCAGCTTCTCTGTATACCAGTTCCAGTTCGTTGACATCATGAAAACCGGGGTACTCAGAAAAAGAAATGAAGGGATACGAAAAGCCGGTATCAAGGAGCCATGTTGTACCAAAAACTTCAATGTGCGGAAGCCAATAGCTGTCGGTGTACGAATAATAGACATCCATAGGGAGAATAACATCTGCCTGCTGTCTGTTTCCACAACCAGTAACAGACAATACTGCAACGATACACAGTATTGCGGTAAAAACTTTTTTCATATGGTCAGCATAATAGCATGTGCAAAATGAAATGGTAAACAATTATTTTTACTATGTCCGTAAAAAGTGTTGCTTATAGTCACCCTGAACTAGTTTCAGGGTCTCATCATAACTCCACAAATCTACCGGATTGCCAGTACATGCAAAAACGCTCGATATCAGCGCTATTGGTGAATCCCGGCGTAGAAACTATATATAGTTCATGCTGCCGCATGAACGCCGGGCTTCAACAATTTTTGCCTGTACTGTCCCTCCTCTCGATTTGTGGGATCTCTGTTCAATTCTCGTTGCTTTGTAGCATTCAGCAACACTTTTTACGGACAGAGCGATTTTTTTTTACAGGACGGCACTGCACAGTTCCCTGTCCGGGAAGGCTTCCTTCAGTTTTTCAGAGATGGACTGATAATGAGCAGCCCCGATGCAGATAAGAGGACGCTCTGCTTCCCCCATATGTTCCAGAATCTGAGTTATCATGAAGCATTCCCGGATTTCGTAGTGAAAGTATTCCTGTGCCCGGTATTTCCAGTACAGATCCGGATTGTGATGTTTCAGGAATGCAAACTGCAGATTCTGTATGCGGTTCCATAATTCACGGTAGCGCTGAGAATTAACGGCTGCTATTCCTTCTTTGGCAAGTTCTTCTTCCTGTGCCTGAAGTTTTCGGAGTTCTTCAGCTTCCGGGGCGGAATTTTCGTTTATGAAGGTATCGCAAAGAGTATCGTAGTCTTCTTCGGGAAACAGAATGCGTGCAACCTCCGGCAGCCGGTCGATGTCCATACCGTAGTGTCTGGTGTCCGGATGATGATCCAGATACCGGCGGATTCCGGCAACCTCAAGGCTGTCATGAAACTTGTGATGCAGATAGATATCGTCAAACATGTTCACTGGCACTTCTTCAAAAATGCAATCCGGCTGTATTTCCATCAGTTTTTCGTAATATGCTTGAATGGTGAATCGGCCCTTTTCTTCATGCTCAGAACAAAGCAGATAGAGTTTTTTCATTACTGATACCGTGCCCTCTCGCCGCCGATGAGTTTGGGGCGGGTATAGGCTGCCGTAACATAGGCGCTGCCGATATGGTTGTCTTTCAAACGGAAAGGTACTGCCACGTCTTTTAAATGCATGCCGATGAAGGTACTGCCGATATCGATGCCGGCGCTGGCTTTGATGTGTTCTACTACGGCAGGATGTTCAAATCCGTGGTAGGCAGCCGTTGCAAATGATCCGCCGCCTTTCAGCCACGGGACAACGCAGACTTCTTCATAGCCATAGCGTTCTGCACACTCCCGATTAATAACCAGAACCCGGTTCAGATGTTCACAGCACTGGGCTGCAAGGTATACGTCATGCCGGCTGCAGGTTCGCTGTGCACCGCGGAATACCGCCTGCCCGATTTCTTCACTTGATGCATGGCCGATGAGTCCGCCGGCAATCTCACTTGATGAACAGCCAATGACAAAAATAGCGCCACGGGGGAGTGGGTGGGCGGTCAGTACCTGCTGTACTGCATCTGCCACCTGATTCTCGATAGTCTGTAATGATTCTTCCATAACTTTTTTCCTTTCAAATGCATTTCCCGCGTTTGCAACGTAGCGTACAAAAAACGGGAGGCGGGATGGGGAAATGTAAAAATTGTTGAAGTGCGGCGTCCATGCGGTAAGCATGGACAAACTATAGTTTCTATACCGCACTTCAACAATAGCGAGATATCGAGCGTTTTTACAGTTTCCCAGCACGCTGGTAGTTTTTTGTTCTGAACGGTATTCTGCATAGTAGTGGGTCTGGCAAGCTTTTGCAACGACTGGGGCCGGCGTGGTACACTCGGAATATGATAATTGATGACACATTGCAGCAGGCCGTCATACAGGATCTGCACCGGCTCTTTGAGGGCGAATCTACCGGTCACGACGTGGAACACAGTCTACGGGTCTTGAAGACTGCCCTGGAGATTGCAGAAGGTGAATCCTGCAACCGGCAGGTAGTCATGCTGGCTTCTCTTTTGCATGATGCTGACGACCATAAACTGTTCCATACGGAAAACTATGCCAACGCCCGGAGCATCATGAACTCTCATGGGGTGCCGTCAGAAGTGCAGGAACAGGTTATTGCTGCCATTGATGGGGTTTCATTCAGTAAGAATAAAGGGCGGCGGCCGGCAACCATAGAAGGCTGCATTGTGCAGGATGCTGACCGCCTTGATGCCATGGGAGCCGTGGGTATTGCCCGGACATTTGCCTATGGCGGTAAGATGGGACGGAACCTGGCGACCTCGCTGCAGCATTTTGATGAAAAACTGTTTCTTTTGAAAAATCTGATGAATACGGAAACAGGTATGCGGCTGGCAGAAAAACGGGACCGGATACTCCATGAGTTTTATGATGCCTTTTTGGATGAGTGTACGGCTGAATCTGGTGGGGGCCAGATGTCGTCAAAGGAACAGGCCGTTTTCCATCTCCCCGGGCTTTTTGAGTTCTACGACCTTTATCGGATGTTCCTTCCTCTGTGGAAAAATCACCGTGACTGGTTTTATGACTGGGGTGAAATCGGCAGTATCTACGGTGCACCGGCAGATGCGTTGTGGGGTGGGGGAAGAGCCGGATTCGGCCGGAACGATATTGCAGATGAAGTGCTGGCCCTGTGCCGGGAATACGGAATCTCAGCCCGTCTGACTTTCAGCAATTCCCTGCTCACAGAAGAACATCTCTCTGACCGCCAGTGTAATCGGCTGTGTGAGCTTTTTGCTTCCGTACCGGGTAACGGTGTCATTGTCCACAGCGATCTGCTTGCGTCATACATCAGACAGCACTATCCCTCCCTCTATCTGGTATCTTCAACTACCAAAGTCATTACGGATTTTCAGACCTTTACTGCTGAATTGAATCGTCCTGAATTTTCCTGTGTGGTGCCTGATTTCCGCCTGAATCCACGGCTTTCTGATTTTGCGGGGCTGAATCTGGAACAAAAGCAGAAAGTAGAGTTTCTCTGTAACGAATGCTGCTGGTTTGACTGCTATCAGCGGAAGGCTTGTTATGAGCACGTCAGTGCCCTTGCGTTGGGAAATGATTGTGGTGAATGGAAATGCTGCTCTCCGGATCGGGACGGCGGCTATGTGTTCTCTAAGGCCATGGAGAATCCGGGCTTTATCAGCCGGGAGGCAGTGCGGGAGCGGTATCTGGCATCCGGTTTTACCAACTTTAAGATAGAAGGACGCAGTCTGGGTAGCGCCCTGATTCTGGAGTTCCTGCTCTATTATCTGACAAAGCCGGAATTCCAGTTGCAGGTTCGGGAGGCAATCTATCTTGATAACTCCCTGGATTTGTTCTGAACGACGGATTAGTACGAGTAATTGTGAAATATAGTAATAAAATGCCTGAAATTTGGTATTTGTTACTATATTTTTTGCATGCGATATATATTGCCGCTTTTATTTCGTTAGTAAAGTAGTAATAAATACGGTAAAAAGAACAATTTGTTACTATGTTTGGGTAATTGAAACGATGGTTGATTCTAAATAGGAGATAAAAAGTAGTAATAGATAGTCAAATATCAGTCATTTGTTACTACTTTTGCGTCTTTTGTTTTGTCTGGAGAATTTGTTAGCGTCGGGAGAAAACAACCACCACGGGTCAGGCGAAATTAACCAAAAAAAGTCAAAAGAAAAAAGCCATTATCAATTTTAGCCATAATCCTTAGAATGGTGTTTGACCTAAATCCCATCGAAGGAGAAAAATGA
>JAZLJW010000016.1:0-9643 GCA_045597345.1 Treponemataceae bacterium | reverse complement strand
ATCCGACTTAGAAACGTCCATATACTGAACGTCTTTTGGTGCGCGGGAAGAGTAATCTCCATAACGGCGGCAAGCCAGAGTAGTATCGATGAAGTTTCCATCCTTATCCATCTGAGCAGAAGCCTGACCGATATAGTATTTATCTTCATCAATCGCAGTCAGATAATCTACCTGCTGAGTTGCTTTTCCATTATCAATTTTGCGGTATGGTGCTTCAAGGAAACCATATTCGTTTACACGAGTATAAATTGCCAGAGAAACAATAAGACCGATGTTTGGACCTTCAGGAGTTTCGATAGGACACATACGACCGTAGTGAGTATAGTGAACATCACGAACTTCAAATCCTGCACGATCACGAGACAGACCACCAGGTCCTAATGCATTGAGACGACGTTTATGAGTCAGTTCAGCAAGAGGGTTAATCTGATCCATGAACTGTGACAGCTGACTTGAACCAAAAAATTCTTTGAGAGCAGCAACGATAGGTTTGATGGAAATCAAATCCTGAGGTTTCATGGTGTCAGTCTCTTTGAGACTCATGCGTTCTTTTGCAATGCGTTCCATGCGGTTAAATGCAGTTTTCAGCTGATTAGTCATCAACTCGCCTACTGAACGAACACGACGATTACCAAGATGGTCAATATCATCGGTGATTTCTTCACCAATATATACATTGGTAAAGAATTTCATAGTTGCAATGATATCTTCTTTAACCAGTGTATGTTCTTCAACTGGTTCTTTATAATTGAATTTTTTATTCAGCTTGTAACGTCCAACACGACCGAGATCATAACGACGCAGTGAGAAGAACATGGTAGTAAGGTCTTTTTCAGCCTGTTCTACGGTAATAGGTTCTCCGGGCTGAAGAACAGAATAGACAGCAGCCAGTGCATTTTCTTTAGATGGCTCATCTGCTGATTCAGCACCTTCTTTTGTGAAGAAGATTTCTTCTTTTTCAAAACAATTGATGATGATTTCAGAGGCAAGTGACTCATTAACCTGTGTTGAATCATCAGGATTTGTCCGGGTATCAAAGTTTACCAGAGTAATTTCTTTTACGGAGCTGTGAGCAAAAAGATCATCTACATCGTGCTGATGAAGACGGGTACCTGCTTTAAACAGCTTTTTGCTTTCGCCTGATTCTGCATCAGTGATATAAACAGCCTCTGCAAGAACTTTTCCTACCAAAGATTCTTTGAATTCAGCAGTGTTCTCAAGAGCAGTCTTTTCTACCGCATAGAATGCACGAATGATTTCCTCACGGGTGCTATACCCTAATGCACGAAGGAAAATAGTTCCAAGAATACGTTTTTTGCGGTCAATCTTGGCGTAAATGAGTTCTTTTTTAGGATCAATTTCAAATTCAAGCCATGAACCACGGTAAGGAATGATACGGCTTGAGTAAACACCCTTCTCACGACTAAAGATAACACCCGGTGAACGGTGAATCTGAGAAACGACTACGCGTTCGGCACCGTTAATGATAAAGGTACCACGGTCAGTCATGAGAGGAATATCACCCATGTAGATTTCCTTCTGACGGATTTCACCAGTCTGCTGGAAAATCAGGTTGATTTTTGCTTTAAGCGGAACAGAGTATGTAATACCTTTCTGTTTACATTCCTGTTCACCAAATTTTATATTTTCATAGTCGAGTGTATAATATTCATATTCAAGAAGCATATCCCCGTTAGGACTTTCGATAGGGAATGCTGAGTGGAATACTTCTTCAAGGCCCTGCATTTCAAGAGGTTCACCCTTTTCAAGTTTATCTTTCTGCAGGAAGCTTTCATATGAAGAGAGCTGGATATCAATAAGATCTGGCAGCTCCATGAAATTCTGGATATTTTTACCGATATACTGACGATTTACGGTCCGGCTTTTTGCGAACATCAAATACCCCTTATAAGCTAATCTGGTAAAGCGCTGGTAACGCATTACCATGCTTTTTTGCTATAAACACGTGTAGCTACCAGAATACACGTATTCTGGTAGCTTGAAATTACTTCAATCTAAGAGACTAGATTTGCTGTTTGTAAATGCAAGATGCAATTATGCAATCTTAACAGTACCACCAGCTGCTTCAACGGTTTCTTTGATTTTTGCTGCTTCTTCTTTAGAAACTGCTTCTTTGAGCATTTTTGGAGCACCTTCAACCAGGTCTTTTGCTTCTTTAAGACCCAGACCGGTAACTTCACGAACTGCTTTAATAACAGCAATTTTCTTAGAAGCATCAGCTGCTTCCAGAGATACGTTGAATTCAGTCTGTTCTTCAGCTGCTGCAGCTGGAGCTGCACCTGCACCTGCTACCATTACTGGAGCTGCTGCGGTTACACCGAATTTTTCCTCCATTGCTTTAACAAGTTCTGAAGCTTCGAGAACTGTCATTGATGCAATTGCATCGAGAATCTGATCTGTAGTGAGAGCTGCCATATTACCTTCTCCTTAATAATTAGTTGTTTTGCTGATTGCCGTCACAAGACGGAATTTCAGCTTATTTAACACGACAGGACGACAGCTATGAAGCCTGACGTGTTGTGAATAGTGGGATTATTCTGCTGCAGGGGCTTCTGCGGCAGGTGCATCTCCACCTTCTGCCTGTTTTTTCTCCACATATGCCTGCAATGTTGCTGCAACTTTCTGTACAGGTGCATTGATGGTAGACATAATCATAGCGATCAGCTGTTTCTTTCCAGGGAGTTTTGAGAATGCTTCGATCTTAGCAGTATCATATACTTCGTTATCAACGAAAGCACCTTTTACTTCCAGGGCAGGACAGTCTTTTGCAAATTCAAACAGAACTTTTGCAACTTCGTTTGATTCGTCACCGGCCAGGGCAATAGCGGTAGGACCAGCAAGAAAATCTGCTACGTTTTCAACTTTCATTTCATCGAAAGCAACTTTAGCAAAATTGTTCTTGATTACTTTGTATTCACTGTTGAGTGGACGAAGTTTGTCACGCAGAGTTGAAATCTGTTCAACGGTGAGTCCGCGGTAATTAGTAAAAATGTAGTTATTGTAGCCTTCAAGGACAGTTTTAACTTCTGCAATAGCTTCTACTTTTGCAGGCTGGAGTTTTTTTGCTCTAATAGCCATTCTTATTCTCCTTCCTTATAGTCTACCCAAACGCCAGGACCCATAGTTGAGCTTACTGAAACTGACTGTACATAGTCACCTTTAGCGTCGCTTGGCTTCTTACGGATGATTTCATCAATAAGGGTCTGTACGTTTTCTGCAACTTTTGCAGGTTCCATTGAAGTTTTACCAACTGCAATGTGAACATTTCCCTGTTTGTCAGCACGGTATTCAACACGACCTTTTTTCAGTTCGTTGATAGCGGCTACGATGTCGTTGGTAACAGTACCGGTTTTTGGGTTAGGCATAAGACCTTTGCGACCCAGAACCATACCAAGACGACCACCGTCTTTCATCATGTCAGGAGTTGCAACTGCAACGTCAAAGTCGAGCCAACCGCCCTTAACTTTGTCGATGTATTCAGAAGCACCGGCAAATGCAGCACCTGCATCCAGAGCTTCCTTAATTCTGTCTTCTTTACAGAATACCAGAACTTTCTTTTCACCTTTGAACTGGTTTGGGAATACGAGAGTATCGCGAACGGTCTGGTTCTTTCCCAGTCTCAGGCTCATGTGAGCTTCTACAGTTTCGTCAAAGTTAGCAAATTTGATATCTTTAACGATTTCACAAGCTTTAACTACATCATATGAAGCAGAAGCGTCATACTTTTTCAGTGATTCCAGATATTTCTTTCCGTGCTTCATATTACTGCTCCACCTCTACACCCATACTGCGTGCAGTACCGGCGATGATTTTTTTGGCTGCTTCAATGTCATTGGCATTGATATCAGGCATTTTGGTTTTAGCAATTTCTTCAAGCTGAGCCTTTGACAGGGTTCCTACTTTGTTCAGAATTGAGTTTCCTGAACCTTTCTGGAGACCACATGCTTTCTTGATAAGAACTGCTGCAGGTGGGGTTTTCAGAACGAAAGTAAATGTTTTGTCCTGGAATACAGTGATGATTACTGGGATTACGAGTCCCGGTTCCATAGATTTGGTGCGGTCATTGAACTGCTGAACAAACTGTGGAGCGCTTACACCATGAGGACCCAGTGCTGGACCTACTGGCGGAGCAGGAGTTGCTTTTCCTGCCGGGCACTGAAGTTTGATAACTGCAGTAATCTTTTTCTTTGCCATCTATTTCTCCTTAAGTTGGTACGGGAAAACCCTGTCCTCACAAGTCATTTTTCAGAAATCTGAATTCTGACTGTTCAGCAGGGTATTTTCCTCTAGCGAGGCTTTTCTATCCAACGGACCAAAGCCTCTCCCAAAACAAGAAAAAGTCCTAATGGACTTATATCTTCTAATTAGACCTTTTCGACCTGCAGAAGGTCGACTTCAACTGGTGTCGCACGACCAAATATAGCAACGGTAACACGCAGTTTGCTTTTTTCCATGTTAACTTCTTCGATAGAACCGGTAAAAGAAGCAAAAGGACCATCGATGATTTTTACCTGTTCACCAACGTTATATGACTGCTTCATACGAACTGGTTTATCACCTTTGATTTCACCTGAACGCTGCAACAGTGAAACAGCTTCTTCTGAAGAAATTGGACGTGGACGATTATTATGATTATCCTGTCCTACGAATGCAGTTACACCCTGAATGCGACGGATTGACTGACAAACATCTTTCCATCCTAATTCCGGGAGATCAAGCTCAACCATAATGTAACCAGGAAGCAGGAGTTTTTTCTGAGTGCGTTTTTTTCCATCCTTGACCTCGGTTACTTCTTCAACTGGAACCTTAACATCAAGAACGTATTCTGATTTTAAATCACCATTTTCGAGGAGAGCACGGATGGTGCGTTCAATTTTCTTTTCATATCCAGAATAGACATGAAGAATATACCAACCCTTAGCCATTCTTATTCCCTCTACAGCTTATTAGAAAATTAAGTTCATTCCTGTGGTAAACAGGAAGTCAAGCAGACCGAGAATAACGGCAACAATGATGGTAGATGCAAGTACAACACCAACAGAGGACAGAACATCATCTTTTGATGGCCATACTACTTTTTTAAGTTCTGCGCCGCATTCTTTGAAAAACTGGACGATTTTCATATACAGTCCTCACCATTATTTTTTGAATTAGATTTTAGAACAGGCCAAGAGGGATTCGAACCCCCAACATGCGGTTTTGGAGACCGCCGCTCTACCGTTGGAGCTATTGACCTAATATATATAAACCCGACCGATTGGCCGGGATTATAAACAAGAGCTTAGAATCAAAGCTTATTTAACTTTGGTTTCCTTATGCAGGGTATGTTTGCGATCAAATGGACAATATTTGTTCAGTTCCAGTTTACCCTGGATGTTTTTACGGTTTTTATAAGTAGTGTAGTTTTTTCTTTTGCATTCAGAACACTGAAGAGCAATAATTTCTACAGCACCTTTTTTCTTGGCAGCCATGTCTGGTCTCCTTTCTTTTTAACAATAAAAATTGTTGGAAAAAGCTTCCAAGCAGAGTCGAACTGCTGACCTCATCCTTACCAAGGATGCGCTCTACCGCCTGAGCTATAGAAGCAAGTGTTTTTGACGCGTGGCTTTGTTCAGCGCCAATCGGTTTGCCTAATTTACAAGTAAGAATAATTTTTGTCAAGCACATTTGAAAGATTTTTCAAATAATTTGATTTTTTTAATTCTAATGACTATATTTCATATATGAACAGCAATATTGAATCAAAAAAACTGACTTTTGATACCCTTACCAGTTCGATACTTGACTCATATCAAGCAATCGGCGGGGTTAATATATCAGACTTTCATAATTTTCCTAATACCCATACGGTAATTTCTTCCCTAAAAGACATTCAGTCACTTCTTTTTCCTGGCTTTAAAACTGCCGAACAGGTTACCACCGACATGCTCCCCTATTTTACTGCGGGAAAAATCAGCAGAATTGCACAGAGTCTGACCCAGGAAGTCCAGAAATCCATGCTGTTTTTAAGACAGGATGCTCAAAAAACCCACTGCTTTTCATTGGCTGAGCAAACAGTACTTTCATTACTGGAAGCAATACCTTCTTTACGTGAAAAACTGCTGCTGGATGCAAAAGCTGCATTTGAAGGAGATCCGGCTGCCCGTTCAATCGAGGAAGTTATTCTTTCATACCCAGGATTTGAAGCGATTACCGTTCATCGTATTGCCCATTTTCTCCACCAGAATGGCGTTCCTTTAGTTCCACGCATCATGAGTGAATACATTCACGGAAAAACCGGCATCGACATTCATCCGGGGGCTACCATCGGTTCTTCATTCTGCATTGATCATGGAACCGGCATCGTCATCGGCGAGACCACTGAAATCGGCAATAACGTAAAGATATACCAGGGTGTAACGCTTGGCGCCATCAGTGTAAAAAAAGATTTGAGCGATAAAAAAAGGCATCCCACTATTGAAGACGATGTGACTATTTATGCAGGAGCCAGCATTTTAGGCGGTAATACCGTTATCGGAAAAGGCAGCGTAGTTGGTGGTAATGTATGGCTTACCGAGTCGGTACCTGCCGGCAGTACCACTATTGCAAAACAGGAAACATTGCAGCCACGAAAGTGATACTGAATCAGCAAGATATGTTTAAAAAAGAAGACCCCGAGAGCAACGCTACCCGGGGCTTCCCGTCCAGCAAGCTGGACTTCGGAGAGAGTTTATCAGCTTTTTACAAGCTGTATTTAGAGTAAAAAAAACCAACACAGAAGTCAATTAAAATACCTTTAAATAATGCTTATTATCGTAATTTTTTTCAGAGGTTTTCATGGCTATTAAAAAATCAAAGCAAACTACTGTTTTTAAATGCTCAAATTGTAATTTTACCCAGCCTCGGTGGCTTGGCAGATGCCCTGAGTGCGGTGAATGGAATACTTTTGAAGAAACTATTGAATCAAGTGACAGTCAGCTGCCCGGTAAAGCAGCCAGTACCAGATCAGCCCACCCTCTGCCTTTAGAAAAAGTAAATCCGCTGGAAGGCACCCGTCTGAGTACCGGCATCGAAGAACTAGACCGGGTACTGGGTGGAGGCGCCATGAAACGCTCTGCAGTCCTTATTGGTGGTGAACCAGGCATCGGTAAATCAACGCTGCTTTTGCAGACAGCCAGTGCCATTGCGCAGGCCAATAAAGGCGGCCGGATCCTGTATGTATCAGGAGAAGAATCAGCAGCCCAAATCCGTAACCGCTCTGACCGGCTGGAATTGCCCACAGCCGGTATTGAACTTCTTTGCACTACCCGACTGGAAGATATTGAGAATACTCTGAATAACATCAATCCCGTTTTTGTCATCGTAGATTCCATTCAGACCGTCTGGAGCACAGAAGCCGGCGTAGTACCCGGTACCGTCAACCAGCTGAAATACTGCGCCAATGAACTGGTCAGCTGGGTTAAGGAACGGGACTGCGTACTGTTCCTTATTGCCCACGTAACAAAAGAAGGCAGCATTGCCGGTCCTAAATCACTGGAGCATCTGGTTGATACGGTCATCAGTTTTGAACGCAATGACGATGACATCCGGTTTTTGCGGGCCCAGAAAAACCGCTTTGGTTCTGTTGATGAACTGGGCGTCTTCAGTATGGATGCAAAAGGATTAAGCCCGGTAAAGGATCCCAGCGGCATGTTCATGATCCGGCGTGACGGAAAACTGCCGGCCGGTGTAGCGGTGGTTCCAGCCATGGAAGGATCCCGCTGCTTCATGGTAGAAATTCAGGCGCTGACAGTGCCGGCAAAATCTTCCATAACGCGGGTATACTCTGACAACATTGATTCTGCCCGGGTAAGCCGTGTGGCTGCCGTTCTTGAAAAACGGGCCGGACTCAGATTCAGCGACCATGACCTGTACATCAACGTAGCAGGTGGAGTACGGATTTCTGAAAGCGCCGTAGATGCTGCCCTTGCAGCAGCACTGTACTCTGCCCGCACCGATATTCCCCTGCCGGACGATACAGCAATTATGGGAGAATTGAGTCTTGCCGGTGAAATACGACCGGTTAAAAACATGAAACTTCGGACAAAGACAGCGCGTGATCTGGGATTTACCACCGTCATTGCACCTGAGAAAGACACGGGCGTTACCGCTGTAAAAGATGTTTCCGGACTGGTGAGAGCACTGTTCGGATAACCGGCGGGCAAAAAACTTTAACTTTACTACATTTTTTTAGTAAAACTGCATTTTTTTATTGTATTCCTCTGTTGATATGTGTATACTTCTTGCATAAATATTCATTTTGGAGGATTAAATGAAAAAATTACTTACTGTAATGCTTCTGGTTGTCCTTGCTACCTCAATGGTTTTTGCCGGTGGTAAGAAAGAAGCTGCTTCTACTGGAGCTGAGTTCATTCTGAACAACGGTACTGAACCACAGTCTCTCGACCCATCTAAAATTCAGGGTGTTCCTGAACACCGCATCTACATGGCTCTGTTTGAAGGTCTTGTAGGTTATGACCCTGAAACTAATGCTGCCGTTCCAGGTGTTGCCGAAAGCTGGACCCGCAGTGCTGATCAGACTGTTCTTACTTTCAAACTGCGTGACTGTACCTGGAGTGACGGTGTGCCGATCACTGCACAGACTTTCGTAGATTCATGGCTGTACTATCTGGCTCCTGAAACTGCTGCTGAATATGCGTACATGCCTGCTATGATCATCAAAGGTGCTGAAGACTACAACGCCGGTAGAGCCGGAAAAGAAGCTGTAGGAATCCGCGCTGTTGATGCCCACACTTTTGAAGTTCAGCTGGTAGGCCCTGTTGCTTACGCTGTAGACATGATGGGACACTATGCTTTTGCCTGTCTGCCTATGCACGCAATGGAAAAATACGGTGCTGACTGGATTAAACCAGGAAACTTCGTAGGAAACGGACCTTTCGTACTGGAATCATGGATTCCACAGGAAAAAGTAACTGCTGTTCCTAATGACAAATACTGGAACAAAGAAAACGTATTCCTGTCACGCATTACCTTCCTGACTATCGAAAACGAAACTACCGCTTATCAGAAATACAAGAATGGAGAAATGGACTGGAGCACCAGTATTCCACTTGAAATGATTGATGAAGTTAAACTTCGCGATGATTTCCAGACTGCTCCACAGCTTTCTTCTTACTACTACTACCTGAACATGAACGATCCAGTACTGAGCGACGTTCGCGTTCGTAAAGCTCTGACCATGGCTATTGACCGTCAGGAACTGGTAGACAAAGTTACCCGCGGTGGACAGATTGCTTCTGACGGTTACGTTCCACCAATGCCAGGATATACTCCTGCAAAAGGTAACCACTATGATGTAGCTGCAGCTCAGAAACTGCTGGCTGAAGCCGGATATCCAAACGGACAGGGCTTCCCCAAAATGACTGTTATCTACAACACCAACGAAGCACACAAAAAAATTGCTGAATATGTTCAGCAGGTTTGGAAGAAAAACCTTGGTATTGATGTAACTCTGGAAAACCTGGAATGGGCAACCTTCCTGGATGAACGCCAGAACAACAACTTTGCCATTGCACGTGCAGGTTGGGTAGGTGACTATCAGGATCCTTCAAACTTCCTGGAACTGTTCCTGAAAGACAGCGGT
>JAZLJW010000015.1:0-29274 GCA_045597345.1 Treponemataceae bacterium | reverse complement strand
GTTCATTTCGATATATCGAAATATACTAAATCCATGAGTATTTCCAGATCAGTATACTTTAACAGAATAATTCCCTTCATAAACAAACACATCGTAAAGGTTATTACTGGAATCCGTCGTTGCGGCAAGTCTGTAATGATGGAACAGATTCAAGGGTATCTTATGAATGCTGGCGTAAGGCAGGAACAGATTCTTTCCCTCAACTTTGAATCTTTTACAGATGACCGTGTTAAGAATTTCGAAAATGTTACGGCAGCAGTTCTAAACGTAAAAAACGGGCTGTCTGCCAGCGATACAATCTATCTATTCTTTGATGAAATTCAGGAACTGGATGGCTGGGAAAAACTCATCAATTCTTATCTCATTGATTTTAACTGCGATATTTACATAACTGGTTCCAATGCAAAGTTGCTTTCCGGTGAGCTTGCTACGTATCTTGCAGGCCGTTATGTAGAAATCAAAATGTATCCTTTTAGTTTTGCAGAAAGTTATGAAGCTCTTAAGCTTTTAAAAGGTGACGATGTTTCTGCTGACCAGGCTTTTGAGATATATGTTTCTACGGGTGGGTATCCTTTCCTCTATAATTTTGATTTTACTGATTCTCAGAAAAAGCAATATCTTGATGACATTTTTAATTCAATCATCTTAAAAGATATATGCGACCGTTATAAAATCCGTGATGTTTCACTGTTAAGGTCGTTGATTGCCTTTTTTATTGCGAACATCGGAAATACTTTTTCATCTTCAAGCCTTATCAAATATTTGAAAAATGAAAGGCGTTCCATTTCTACAGAGACAATTTACAATTACCTTGAATATTGTAAAGAAGCCTGTCTTTTGCATCTGGTGTCCCGTCAGAATCTTGAAGGAAAAGAAATACTATCTACTCAGGAAAAAATCTATATAACTGATCATGGAATCCGCCAGAGCCTTTTTCTTAAAAATCAAAAGGACATAAATCAGGTCCTTGAGAATATTGTGTTTCTGGAATTGCTCCGAAGGGGCTATGCTGTGACTGTAGGAAAAACAAAAAAACAAGAAATCGATTTTACTGCTCAGAATGAAAGAGGAACGGTTTACTTTCAGGTCTGCTATCTTCTTGCAACAGAAGAAACTGTTCAGCGTGAATTTGGAGCGTATGACAGCGTTCGCGACAACTGGCCGAAATACGTTCTCTCAATGGATACGTTTGATTTTTCACAGAACGGTATTATCCATAAAAACATCATTGAATGGTTGCTGGAGAGATAATCCTCTTTTCTGCTGCTTTGGCGAACATGTCACCATTCATCAGATAGTGCTGCACCAGGTCGCGGATGAACCAGATATCAAAGTCTGCCTGGTCGTTGGGAACTTTCAGGGACGGGTAGCCGGAACCACGCTGCAGGTAGTCGTCGGTAGCGAGTCGATAGGTGGCATCAGGGGCTACGGGGCTGCCGTTGATGGTCATGGTGAAATCAGAGGGCGTGGCTGAATGACGCAGGATGCGGATATTGGAGCTGAATCCCAGGGTGCCCAGTACATGGCCGCGGAATCCGGGGCCGCGACCGTCACCGCGGATATGGTCTGCATCAAAACTGAGGGCTGCGGCATCAAGAATCTGGCGGCCGGTTACGGTAATGGTGGTAGGGTTCAGTTTTGACGGAAAGTTTTCAATAAGGCTTTTCCGGGATACGGGGCGTACCAGGGGGCCTTCTGAAATACCGGCATGCATGATGGCAAGGTCCGTGCCGCAATGGTCCAGCAAGCAGTCACAGATAAAGTTGGTCAAGGGACTTTCGGTAAAGGGCTCAAATGCAAGCTCTTCTGCACTGGACAGCTCAGCTGAAAGAATGCTGTCTGCATAACGGAGTTTTTCATCAAGAAGGGCATCAAAGGCCGGATCTTCGCACTGTCCGGGTAACTCAATCAGCTGGTTGGCTGCAATCCGGAACCCGCTACCGTCTTTCTGGGCGCTGCAATTATCTGATGACAAGGCCTGTGCATCGTCGTCATCAATTTCTATAACAACTTTCCCTAAGAATTCCCCTTTGCCGCTTTGGGTGTACGAATCCTCTACACATACGGTGTGGGAATGTCCCCCCAGACACAGGTCAATTTCAGGAAGCTGTTCCATAAGGAATTTTTCAACCTGATAGCCGCTGTGGCTCAGGAGAATGCAGTAATCGTACTGGCCGGAGCGGCGGTCAAGTTCTGAGCGCAGGCAGGCAACCGGTTCCCGGGTCAGCAGGTTGTTCATGGCAGTAAATACGTTGTATCCGTTGGGGGAAAGGTGTTCGTTGTAGTACGGGGCCACTCCCAGAACAAGAAAGCGTTTTCCTCCCCGCTCAAAAATCCGGGAGCCTGCAATACCGGCAAGGGGTTTCCCATCGTTGTCCGTTACATTGGAACAGATAAAGGGGATTCCCGCTTGAGCCATGACCGTAATGCCTTCGTTCCCCAGGTCTTCTTCACCGTTCCCGATGGTCATGGCATCAAGACCGCATGACAGAATCAGCTGGCTTGCTGCCTGTCCTTTATCAGATTGCACAATGACATCCTTTAAGTCTGCAAAATCGCCACTGTCAAAAAACAGGTCCTGTGGTTCTTTGTGGGCTGCAAGATAGGCGTGAACTTTTTTCAGGGCATCATAATTGGCGTGGATGTCGTTGGTGTGATAAATGGAAAACTGCATGGAACCTCTTTTTTACTCAGTATAGCGCAAATGAATGCGTGCCACAAACGACACCCTTTGTGGTACAGTAGTGATATGACCATAGCCATAGCTGATGATGAACAGAATATCCGTACGCCGCTGAAAGCAGCCCTGCAGAAAGAACAGTTTCAGGTACTGGAATTTGAAAACGGGCAGGAAGCCTGGAATGCCATTGCACAGCTTGATACGGCAGCGTTTCCGGACCTTTGCATCCTGGATATCATGATGCCTGAAATGGACGGGCTGACCCTGTTCCGGAAAATCAAAGAGATATCGCCCGACACACCGGTCATGTTCCTGACATCCCGTGATGATGAATTTGATAAGGTGCTGGGGTTGGAACTGGGGGCCGATGATTATCTGACAAAACCCTATTCCATACGGGAACTGATAGCCCGCATCCATGTGATTCTGCGCCGGTATGGCAAAGCCGGCAAAACCGATGGCGGTACGGGAAGGACGATCCGCTGCGGCGATATTCTTCTGGATACGGCAGCCTATACGGCAACCCGTGGCGGAGCCGAACTGGCACTGACGGTTACGGAATTCCGCCTGCTTGAAGCATTCCTGGCTAATCCGAAAACCGTGTTTACCCGGGAACAACTGATTCAGAAAGCATATCCCGATGATACATACATGAACGACCGGGCAGTAGACTGCCATATTAAACGGCTGCGGAAAAAAGTGGGCGCAGAACTGATAGAGACGGTGTACGGTCTGGGCTACCGCCTGTCGGAGTCTGTATGAAGCGTACCCGTCACTCTTTCCGCATCAGTATCAGTGCCCAGATTCTGGTGTTCACCCTGCTGGTGGTATTCATGCCCGTAGCCTCCATGCTGCTCTTGAACACCTATGAAAAACAGCAGCTGCAGTCTTTGGAAAGTTCTCTGGTTCAGCAGGCTCGTCTTTTGGGTGCCAGTCTTGCAGGGGACTTTACGACCGGTTCTGCAGAACAGATTCTTCTGGCCATGAACCGGAATTTTGATGCACGGCTCCGGGTACTGGATGCTGCAGGCGCGCTGCTGGCAGATTCCAGCACGGTGGGTACTGATGAAGATAGCGCGGACGCCATTGCTACCCGGTCAGAAATGGAGACTCCGGCCGCCGGAGCTGCAGTGCAGGCACCGGAAGAAAAAGAAGCACAGGAAACCCTGGTGTATCGTGCCGTGTCTTTTCCGGTACGACAGTACCGCAAATGGTTCCGTCCACCGGCTTCTGAACGGTATACCAGTGCAGACTTTTACAGCGGCAAAAAAGTGTATGACGGACCTGAAATTCAGGCAGCCCTTGCCGGCCGGTATGGTGCCTATACCCGTGTTTCCAGTGGAAAGCAGGTTTCCGTAACGCTGTATTCTGCCGTTCCGGTCATTGCCGGCGGAAAAGTAATCGGGGTGGTTCTTGCTTCAAAATCTACCTACCGCATTCTGCAGAACCTGTATGAAATCCGGCGGGATATTGCCCGTATCTTTCTGTGGTCACTGCTGGCAGTAGCAGCGGTTACCGTATTCTTTTATTTCCGCATTTCCCGGCCGCTGAAGAAACTTTCCCGCGAGGCACAGAACTGCACTGATACCCGGGGGCATCTGCTGCAGGAAAAACTGACCGGTTCCCGACGCATTGATGAAATAGGGGATCTTTCCCGAAGTTTTACGGTGCTGTTGAAGAAGCTGGCGGACCGTATCCGCTACACGGAGCAGTTCTCTGCCGATGTGTCCCATGAGTTCAAAAATCCTCTGGCCGGCATTCGCTCTTCCGCAGAAATGCTTTCTGAAGGGGAGTGTACCGGTGCAGAGCGCAATCAGTATGCTGCTGCCATTACCGATGAAGTTGCACGGCTGGAACAACTGCTTTCAAAAGTGCGCCGGCTTTCTTTGATTGATGCCGGTGGAGAATCAGAAACGGAGCGTATTCCGGTTGATACGTTCCTGCAGAATATGGTATCTGCGGTGACACTGCATCATCCGGAAGTACAGCTTCGCTGTGCACTGAATGCCACTGATGTGGTACTGCAGGCAGATCCGGAGCTGCTGTTCAGCATGATATCAAATCTGCTGGAAAACGCCGTATCCTTTGGTACGGAAGTGCTGGTTGAAAGCCGGCTGCAGAACAGGAACCTGGTGCTGCAGGTCCATGACAACGGTCCCGGTATTCCCTCTGGCAGCGAAGAAACCGTGTTCAACCGGTTTTACACCACCCGCCGGAATCATGACGGGCACTCCGGGTTGGGGCTGGCGCTGGTGAAGTCTGTTGCCGGGCAGTACGGCGGGGCTGTTACTGCGGGGCACAGCCAGCAGCTTGGGGGTGCCTGCTTTACGGTGACGTTCCTTATTTTATAAAACGGGAGAATCCCCCCGCCAGGCTTTTTTAGCTGCATATGAAAATGCTACCAGTCAGTCAGAGTCTGGCAAAACCGCTAGCTAGCGTCGCTACAGGTGCAGACCGGCAAGGAAACTATTGAACCGGTCTGCAACAGTTTTTGCCAGCCTCTGCCTTTCTTCCCGCATTTTCATCAGAATTTTCGAATTGCAGAGGATACGTACGTTCAAAAATGACACAATTCTGACATAATTCTGACACGTTCTCTGTATACAGTGATTCCTGTAATCAGCGGAAAGCTGATAAGTAGTGATAAAAATACATCCGTGTATTTTTATCACTTGCATCTTGCTCTGCAAGCTGCGATTTCGCACATCCCTGTGCGACCGCTGCCGCGGAGGCTTTATAGGAGAATGGTATGAAAATGCAACGTAAGGGAATTATGACAAAACTGCTGGCGATTGGTGGTATCTGTATATTGCTGCTGATTGGTCTTTCCGTGATTAAAGACGGTATTCTGGTAGACCGGGAACTGGCATCTGAATATGCAGTAGAAACGATTCATGAAGGAGCCGGTGGCATTGTGGCCATCAACGGATTTTATATCGATGTGCCCTATGTGGATACGGATTCCGTTCAGAAAACCAACAGCAAGGGTGAAGTATATTACGAAACCCTCCGTACCACCGGTATTGAAACGCTGGAACCGGTCAGTCTGACGGTGGTGTCAGACATTGATGCAGAAGAACGCCCCTTAGGCATCTATTCTGCTCCAATATACACCGGTACTGTAAAAATGCAGGCAGAGTTTGACATGAACCTGCAGAATCACGGTATTCGGGAATATGACTTTGACCGTGCCCAGATGTATGTGTGTATTTCATCGCGGAATTTATCCCGTACCCCCTATTTCATTGTGAACTCACACAAATATCGGGCTGATTACGGCACCACCAGCAAAGGATCCGGTGTTATCAAAACCGGCATTTCTGACAAACCGGGAACTATTACTGTATCCACTGAACTGAATGTAACCGGCGCTGTTGCATTTTCTGTTACGCCAGTGAAAGGTGCCACTTCTCTGGACATTGCCTGTAACTGGCCGTCTCCCGGCTTTACCGGTTTTTATCAGCTTCCGCACACCCGGGAGCTGTCAGAGGCCGGGTTTTCTGCCAGCTGGTTTATCCCCTTTACCAGGGGAAACAACCGGTCCTACTTCGAGGATGCCATCGGCTTTACCTTTGCAGACCCTGTAGATCTGTATAGCATGGTATACCGTGCCTTTAATTACGGCATCCTTTTCATCGTCATACCGTTTGTAGCGTTCTTTCTGTTTGAAATCTTTGCAAAAGTACAGCTGCACCCCATGCACTATCTGTTGAGCGGGGCTGCCTGCATCATGTTCTTCCTGCTGTTGCTGGCGTTTTCAGAACATATGGCGTTCGGCTTTTCGTATCTGCTGTCAGCTGGTGCAGTATCAGCTTTGGTCTGCTTTTACACCGGATCTGTTTCCGGCAGAAAGAAAATGGGCTGGGGAATGCTGCCGGTAATGAGCGCACTGTATGGCTTTATGTTCGTATCACTGCAGTCAGAAGATTATGCCCTGCTGTGGGGTGCCTTGTTCCTGTTCGGCGTCATTGCCGTGACCATGTTTACTACCAGAAAAGTGGACTGGAGCAGCTTGGGTAGAAAGCCGGAGCCCCCGCAGGATCCGGAGGCAACCGAACCGGACAGTCAGATTACAGACCTTTAATCAGGTTTACCATTTCAATGGCGCCAAGAGCACAGTCGTACCCTTTGTTTCCGGCTTTGCTTCCGGCGCGTTCAATGGCCTGCTCAATGTTTTCGGTGGTGATAACGCCGAACATAACCGGAATGCCGTTTTTC
This sequence comes from Treponemataceae bacterium, assembly GCA_045597345.1. Classification (GTDB taxonomy): domain Bacteria; phylum Spirochaetota; class Spirochaetia; order Treponematales; family Treponemataceae; genus Treponema_I. The sequence goes on along the minus strand of JAZLJW010000015.1, from coordinate 22,376 downwards.
ATGCTGGCCTGAGCAATACCTTTTGAAACTTCAGAACATACGTAGTCGTAATGGCTGGTGCTGCCGCGGATAACGGCACCTACAGCGATTACAGCATCGTATTTTCCGCTTGCTGCCATTTTGTCAGCAATCACCGGAATTTCAAATGCACCGGGTACCCATGCTGCGGTAATGTTTTTTTCTTCTACACCGTGGCGTACCAGGCCGTCTACGGCGCCACCCAGCAGTTTGTTTACGATGATTTCATTAAAGCGGGATGCTACGATTCCAACTTTCATGCCTTCTGGTGCTACCAGTTTTCCTTCAACTAAGTTAATTTCGTTCATATACTACTCCTTCATTCTTCGGTTAAGTCTTCTTCAAAAATGTGGCCCATACGGTCGCGTTTGGTGGTCAGATAGAACAGGTCGTATTTCTGCGGCTTGATTTCGATGGGCTCCCGTTTGGCAACCTTCAGACCAAAGCCGTCAAGGCCGTAGATTTTTTCCGGATTGTTGGTCAAAAGCCGCAGACTGTTACAGCCCAAGTCACGCAGAATCTGTGCACCAATCCAGTATTCGCGCAGGTCCGGCTTGAATCCCAGTTGTACGTTGGCTTCTACGGTGTCATATCCCTGTTCCTGCAAAGTGTAAGCTTTCAGTTTGTTAATCAGCCCGATACCGCGTCCTTCCTGGCGCATGTACAGGATAACGCCGCGACCTTCTGCAGCAACCCGTTCCATGGCTTTGTGCAGCTGAGGGCCGCAGTCACAGCGGCGGGAGCCGAACACGTCACCGGTAAGACATTCTGAATGCACGCGGCACAGAACATTTTCGCCGTCGCCAATATCACCCTTTACCAGGGCCACATGGTGTTCTCCGGTAATGTCATTTACGTATCCATAGATGTCAAAGTCGCCGTATTCGGTAGGCATTTTAGCCTTGGCTTCACGCACCACGTGTTTTTCGTTAACCCGCAGATAATCCTGCAGTGCCTTAATGGTGATGAACTTTAAGTCATATTTTTTTGCCAGTTCCATCAGGCGGGGAGTTTTCATCATGGTGCCGTCATCTTCCATGATTTCGCAGCACAGTCCGCATTCTTCAAGTCCTGCCAGACGGCACAGGTCAACGGTAGCTTCTGTGTGTCCGTTGCGCACCAGAACGCCTCCTTTGCGTGCAACCAGCGGGAACATGTGACCCGGCCGACGGAAATCTGCAGCAACTGTTTCCGGTGCCACACACATTCTGGCAGTAAAGCCACGCTCTGCTGCACTGATGCCTGTTGTTGTGTCCTTATGGTCAATGGAAACGGTAAAGGCGGTTTCGTGATTGTCGGTGTTTTCTGCAACCATGGGATTCAGCTGCAGACGGTCTGCAATAGCTGAGCTCATAGGCATGCAGATAAGGCCTTTTGCTACGCTGGCCATCAGGTTGACGTTTTCCTGGGTGGCAAAACGGGCAGCGCAGATCATGTCGCCTTCGTTTTCCCGGTCCTCGTCATCAGAAACCAGAATGATTTTTCCGTTTTTCAGATCTTCCAGGGCTTCTTCAACTGTGTTGTATTCCATGTTCTTCTCCTCATGTGTCATTCCGAACTTGTTTCGGAATCTCTTTCAGATGCTGAATCAAGTTCAGCATGACAGTGCTACATGAGCCGGCATAAACTTGAGTTTTGCGGAGCAAAACTCAGTAAGTAAAGTTGACAGGACGTCAACTCTCCGACAGCCAGTTCATCAGTTTCTGGTCCGTGGCCTGCTGGTTTTTCGTCAGCCCGAGCATTTTCTGAACGTATTTTCCCAATACATCGTTTTCCAGATTTACCGCATCGCCCGGCTTTTTATCCAGCAGCGTGGTTTCTTTTCCCGTGTGGGGAATAACGCTGACGGCGAATTTTTCCTGATCTGCGTAGGCCACCGTCAGGCTGATGCCGTCTATAGCGATGGATCCCTTTTCTACAATCAGGTTAAGAATGGCGCTGTCTGCGGTGATGTATACCCAGACGGCGTTGCCTTCTTTTTTGAGCTGTGAGATTTTTCCCGTGCCGTCAATGTGGCCGCTGACGATGTGCCCGCCAAACCGGCCGTCGGCTGCCATGGCCCGTTCAAGATTCACCGGACTACCGTTACCAAGGTTTCCCAGATTGGTGCGGCGCAGGGTTTCGGCCATTACATCGGCAGTAAATGTTTTTTCGGTTTTCCCGGTTACGGTAAGGCACACCCCGTTTACGGCGATGCTGTCGCCCAGAACAGTGCCTTCAAGAACTTTTGATGCCTGAATGCAGATGGCTCCCGATACGCCGGAAGTGGTGACGCTGCGCACTGTTCCTGTTTCTTCGATGATTCCTGTAAACATAAAAAAACGCCCCGTTGGACTGAACAGGGCGTTGAATAAACACAGTAACGGTGCCAGAAAAGACACGATGTTTACTTCTTCCATCCAGACTTTACTGTCGGCTGCGGAATCACACCGCATCATGCTCCGGCTGCCGTCGTATAGTAAACGGTAACCTCGGCTCGCTGGCTTACACTGTCCGCTGATATCTGGACACTGCTTACAGCCGGTGGGGAATTTCACCCCGCCCTGAAGTTTATTAAATGGTAGCACAAGGCGGTGTAAAGCGCAAGGACGTTTGAGATAAAAACTATAAGAGGAAAGCATTGAGGGGCGGCGCCCCGCCCCAGGTCTCAGTCTCTGAACTGCCCCCATCTAAGTTACAAAACCAGCCCTATGGTAGAGCATCCCCGCAACAGTGTGTGGTGTGACATCTCAGCAATTACCGCCTTTTTGCTTTAGAAACTTATAATTTGGGGAAAAACTACCGCTCATAAGGCCTGCAAACGAGTTTTCAGGTGGTAACAACCACAACGCATGTCATTTCTTAAGTTAAATATTTCAAAAAAAATATTAAAAAAAGTTGAAAATTTATTTGACAGATATAAAATATGCCACTATCAAAATGATAGTTGGTTTGTTAAACTGACAATCTTAAAAAAGTTTGGAGCGTAACTCATGGTAGCAAAAGTTGTTTGCGTAATTGTTTTGATGGTTGTTTGCACTCAGCCTGTATGGTGAGATAAATGAGCGGTTATTGTGATATATCGCAATTATTGAAACAGTTTGGATAAGTAGGATGATTACCTGCTTATCCATCAAGAAGAAACCAAATGATATTTATTTTATTAAAAAAAGAATTTAACGAGTTTTACCATGATATCTATAGTATTTCAGGTATCCTTATGGCTTTATTTCTCTATAAACTATTTGAGAAACTCGAAATACCATATAATTTTTATAGTCATTGTTTTGTCTGCAGTATTGCTGTTGGACAATATATGTTCTCTTCACTGATTAATGATTTAAAGAACAAGGGGCTCTTGTATGCTTTGAACTTAAAGGCAGGTTTCATTCATTACTTTTCTGTTAAAATGCTTTTTGCATTTTTACTATTTGCTGTCTGTCTTCTTTGTCATCCAAGTTCTTTATTGAGTTTAAAAATTGCCCAGATAGTGGTCATTCCACTTGCAGTAGTTTTAATTTGTTTCATGGTATTTGGAGTTCTTGTTTTGACGCATGGAGCTGAAATGAGCAGTGGTGTTATAGAATTAGTACTGTTTATAGGAGTTTTTTTTGCCCTTAGTCAGATTAAGTCCGGGATCCTGCAAATTGTACTATTGTTATTCTTAGACGCTGTTTTTCTTATATTCTGTAAACATATATTTTATTCTTGTAAATATCGTTCTCAAATTAAATAGGAATTTAAAATGCATTTCACGGTCACATTTTCATATAATAAAAAGAAATCTTTATATAACGAATTTAATCTTGAATTGAAAGAGAATAAAATAACAGTTCTCTGCGGGCATAATGGTGCTGGGAAAAGCACATTATTCAGAGTGATATCAGGGATTTATCCAACTACTAGGGAAAACACTGTAGGCTGGTATGTATCGTCATCTGGAGGCTTGGTACAACATTTTACTCTTTCTGATCATTTAAAACTTATGGGTATCAGTAATTTCCGTGATAATGAATTACTTCGTTTGTTTGATGAAAAAATACCTATAGGCGAATTTATGGATAAAAAGATTTCAAAACTTTCAACAGGTCAGGCTATGCTTGTTTCTTTGTTCATAGCTATAGCTAGTCCTGAAAAACTCTTGCTTCTTGATGAACCATTTGGACCTTTGGATCCAGTGAATGCAGAGTTATTATGTGAAATTTTACAACACGTAAAACAAGAAAAAACTATTTTGATTTCCAGTCATGATTTGTATCTAACGTCTGAATTAGCAGACATCATATTATTCCTGAAAAATGGTAATATTGTATGGAACTCAGAAGAGGAACAGGAACAAAGTTTAGATGTTGACTACATTAAAACTCGATACAAGGAATTGGCCTAAGCGGAATGAAAGCATTTGTCCTGCTAATTAGAAAAACCATTTCTGACTTCTGGTCAAATAAAGCCCATGTAGTAATACCGGTTATCTTAACAGTGGTATGTCAAATATCAGGTATTAGAGATAGAGAAAACTTTTCAATATCTTCTTTGACAAATATTCTTCTTTTTGGCTGTGTTCTTAGTGAAGTCCAATTTGTGATAGATACATTCAGGGATGGCATACATAATGGTTCCTTTCTTTTTTTATTGAATTTCAGAATATCTCTGTTTCATGATTCAGTGATAAAAAGTCTTTTTTGCATGGTATTAGAGAACATTGTACTTCTTATTAATTACCGCATATGGCAAAGTACAATACCAGTGAAGTCTTTTATTTGGATATCGTTGTATTTCATTGTTTGTGCGGCAATCACATACTTGACATGCTTAGTGTTTAGCCGGTTTTTTTCAATGATTTTTTTGATATCATTGAGTTTTTGCGCTGTTCTATTATTAGGAATGTTTACAATACCAACACTCTTAGTAAAACTTTTTGTGCTTCTTATAACTTTCCTTCTTTCTTCAATTAGCATATTTTATGCATCTAAATCGCGGTATTTCCGACTTTCTTTGGTTTAGGATTCACTTCTTATACGTCAGCATGATATCCCCGTCAAACTGGCGGATGTCTGCCAGAGTAAAGGTAAATGCCTGATCCGGCAGTTCAACTCCAGCACCGGCAACGGGGCTCTTCGCCTGGCCGCCAAAGAGTTTTGGTGCGATAAAGGCATAGATGCACTGCACACAGCCACTTTCAAGAAAGGCGTAGTTAATCTCACCGCCACCTTCAACAAGCACGCTGTCAATTTTGCGGCTTCCAAGTTCAGACAGTACCTGCGGAATGCTGATGTGGCCGGCGGAACCAGCACCATCAACACCCACAACTTCCACGCCGGCATTACGCAGAGCGGCAACCTTTTCCTGGTTTTCAGGCAGGGAAAGTGCACTTTCCAGACAAAAATCAATAACCGGCACATCGCGGGCAGTGCGCACCAGATTACTGTCAGCCGGCAGCCGCATGTGTGAATCAGCGATAATTCGCACCGGATTATTGCCGCACAGATTTCCTTCAGCATCCTGCAGCCGGCAGGTCAGCATAGGATCATCGGCCAGCACAGTGCCGATACCGGCAAGAATTCCGGCATACCGGTGCCGAAGCTGCTGCACGTGCTCTCGGGCTTTTTCCCCGGTTATCCACTTGGATTTTCCCGTGCGGGTAGCAATTTTTCCGTCCAGAGTCATGGCGTATTTCAGCGCCACATAGGGCGTTTTTGTAGAAATGTAGTGGAAAAAGATATCGTTCAAGGCATCACATTCATCCTTCAGGACATCGGTTTCAACTTCAATTCCCTGTCCCCGCAGAAACTCGTTTCCTTTACCGCTTACTAACGGATTCGGGTCCCGGCTTCCTACGTATACCTTTGTAATGCCGGCTTCGGCCACAGCCTCACAGCAGGGTGGCTGCTTTCCATGATGACAGCAGGGTTCAAGGGTTACGTAAATCTCGGCACCGTCGGCAGAATTTCCCCGTTCCGCACAGTCTTTCAGTGCTTCACGTTCTGCGTGCAGTTCTCCATACCGGTGGTGGTAACCTTCGCCGATGATTTTTCCGTCTTTTACGATAACGGCACCTACCAGCGGATTGGGGTTCGTCCAGCCTTCACCGCACCGGGCAAGCTCAATGGCATGCCGCATATACTGTTCTTTTTCCGTTTCCATACTACAGGACTTATAGCACAGGTTTTGTGAGAGTGCAAGTTTTTCGCGCCGAAGATTTACAAACTCCAAAACAGCATCTACTGTATGGGTGGGAGAACGTCATGTGGAAATACTTTCCGGAGCTTACGGAAGAGAGAATCGGGTATTACACCAAACTGGGGTATGTCTTTATTTTCCGGTATGTGCGGGCTATAGAAATGGAATGCCCGAAAGACCTGGTAAAACGCCAGGAGTACGAAACCAGTACACGGTTACAGAGTGGCCACGACCCCATAACCAAGGTGGTACCTTTTGATCAAGGCTATGCATTTCTGAAAACTGACGATGAAAACCGTTATCTACTCAGAGAGTTGTTTGCGGGTGAACTGGAAAACTGGGCAAGATTTTATAATTGCTGTGATGAAACCGACGAAGAAATGCGCCGGTGGTATCTGAGCGACTGTACGTTGTATTAATCGTATCCGGTATATCCGTGAATAGGTGCTATTTTGAGATATGAAGAGAGAAAGGCATGATTGATGTGAATGAGTTGAATAACAGCGCTTTTGCAGACGACGTATCATTGGTATATGAAAATGACTGCTGGTATTTTATTCACGTAAAGACATACAGAGGCGCTATTTTCTGTAATTCATCAGAATGTGGCGGAGTAGAAGCTAAATGGTGCATCGGGAATCCTGGGTACAAAAATGACTGGATATATCATTCTGAAAAGCGGAATGAAAAGTTTATTCTGGCACTGAACAAAAATGCTGGAGATGCAGCAAACAGAAAATGGATGTTGGTATTTGGAGAAACTATTTACTGCTGTAATCAGGATAACGATGGCTTTACTGATGTTCTGACACTCAGCCGGTTCAAGGTAGATTTTGATGAACTGCAGGAACTGATAAAAACCAGCGTATGAAAGAAACCTATTTGTTTACTGCCGGGAACGATGAATCACAGACCCGCAATTTCATCATGTTCTGGAAGGAGTCGTTGTTACGGGAATGTAACTCATTGCTGATTCCGGTTTCAGATGAACCGGAGCAGGCGTATCCGCTGGAGCACTTAAAACAGTATCTTGCAGAACATCCGTGGACTGTAGTGTACCGGCAGCTGATTACTCTGGAAGATGATGAAGAACTGACATCGTATATCAGATCAGAAGGAATCCCCGTTATAGAAAATGATGGCGATTTTGATGCCTATTTGTACTGGTACTATACCAGACATCCGGAAGAAAAATGGAACGACGGGATGTAACTTATTTTGTAAAATTCTGTGGAAAGCCCGGCACCATGCCAGAAGATGTGTATTCAGTCTGCGTTGGCGAATGGTACATAAACCAGATGCTGCACTCTCTTTCTGTAATTGATCTGTCAGAGGGCGAAGATTATATTGCAGACTTTCATGAGTGGCAGAAAGTTGCCATGGAAGAAGTTCCCCTAGATGCAGTTCCTCATCTGCTGGAGGCATTCTGTTCTCAGCTTCATTCAATCTGTTTCAGATGCGATAGTAACTTTCTGGATAGTTGGGAGAACTGTTCAGCCCAGTTTTCTCAGGTTTTCAGTCTGGGAAAATCATATTTTGACTTCATACTGCCGCAGCTTTCCGAAAATCATCGTAATCTGTGCCGACCGGTTGTAGAGCATTATTTTACCGGAGAGTACATCGGCGGCGACGAAAATTTGTGCAAAACCGCCAAGGCATCACAATCGGAATCAGCAGTCTGCCCGGACCTTGCATTTATCCAGCCCTACCGCTTTTTCATCGGGTACCTGCGGGAACACCTGCAGTAATACTGAAATTAACTTACGTATTAATTAACCAGATTTGAGAAAGCTGAAAAATCGAGAGGCAGGATGAGGACTGAAAAAAAATTGTTGAAGCCCGGGACGATAGTTTCCTTGCCGGGCTTCACCAATAGCGACGTTATCGAGCGTGTTTTTCAGTCATCAGCATGCCGGTAGATTTTTCAAATACTTATTGAGCACTGGTTAATTAATACGTACGTTTTCTTTCCAACTGCACCAATAAGTCCTACTGTATGGGTAATGACATTGGACATTGATACTGCTAAACGGAAGAACGTAACACTGGATTGCGATGTGGGACAGATTTTCTGGGGAAAGAACATTTCCCAGTATTCCCTCAACGTGCATAACTGCGGGAAAATTCCGCTGCAGCTCGATATTGACCTGACCTACAATGACTATCTGGATGTAACCGTGCCTGGTCTTGTTGAATGGGCAAAAGAATACTGGGATTGGGCATCTGATCCCGTCGGTAACCCTATGAGTACTGAACGTTGGATTGCGTGGAATGCACAGGGGCTGTCCATTGCCCGTTCTATCCGGCAGGTTTTCCCGAAAAAGTGGCGGCTGTTCTATATTGAACGAATCCCCGGACAGAGAATCCGGAAATATTACATCGGATATCATGGTGTCGTTGCAGTTCCATTTTTTGACCTGTCGTGCTGGATTCGAGGAAAACTGCGGAAGGCTCGAAATGCATGCCGGAACTATGCAAAGTCACCACGGCAACAGAAACATCCGGTCGCTGCTGATAATGGACAGATGATGACCGTACACTGCACTCAAGCCGATGGATGGCAGTTTTCTGTATTTACCATGATAGAAGACGATGAACGAAAATCATGGGCCACCATATTTGATTACAAAACAGAAACTACCGCCCGTTTCCTGACAACATCTGATACACCGCCTGAGCGAACTGACGATATCGCGTTTTTTATGTGGTCACCACGAAAACTGGAGCCATCAACGGAAGAACACCTTTTACAATGGTTCCATGAAAAGCCTGTCCGCGGTATGGCTCAGGGGTGTACCACCAACTGGGAAGCCATAAAGCAGTCCTGGAAAGATATGCGGGAAGTAAAAGAGTTGCAGAATCAAACGGAGAAACCGGTATGATAACATTCAACATTTATTTACACCCTTGCGATACCAATACGCTGATACAGTATCTTGAGCAGTATCCCCATGAGCAGCCGATTGTTGAAAAGGAATTCTGTGCAGAAACATTTTCGTATCTGGAGGATGACCTGGGCATTGTACTGTACGACAACTCAAAAGAATCTCCTTATGCCGGCTGCAAACAATCAGTTCACATTCACCGGGTGTTGCTGTCAGAAGATGAGGCTTCGTGGGAATTTACTGAAAAATGGTTTCCTGATGGTAAACGGGGAGCGATTAAAGGCATTATCGACTCCGTACAGCGTAAATACTTTGACTTTACAACGGCCGTTAAGGGAGATCGGTTCGGGATATTTATTTCCAGCAAAAATGATGATTTCTGCTATGCCCTATTGAAAAAAAGAGCAGAAAACCTTAACGGCATGACCTGGAGCTTGATTTCCAGCGCTGGGGACAATGCTCCTGTACGGCGGGAATTTCAATACCACCTGGAATATGGCAATGAAGAATCCGGCTATTCCCTTGCGCTGTACATTGACTGCACAGAAAGTTTGCAACAAAAAGGAGGCTGATACATGAACAGTGACATTACACAGCAAGAAGTAGATACGTTGCTTTCCGGAAATGGCGTAGGCTATCAGTTTTATGAACCCACCGCTGAAGACATGCAGAAACAGGTCCGATTTTATGATTCTGCCCTCAGCAGCCTTTGCGATGCCATGTTTTATCTGCGCTGCCTTGCCATGATGCACCGGGATTTTTTGGAGTATTCCTATACTTCTCCAAATAAGGGTTCTATCTTAACAGGCATTGCAGAAAGTGTAGAGGATACCACCTGTAAACTTTCTGCCGGCAAAAAGACGGTCCGACCGCTTTCAAGCTACAACATGCGCATCGATTCGATTAAGTGGTCGTTGCTCGAAATACAGTCTGATGGCCTGTTTGAGCAACATAAAAAATACCTGCCTTTTGTGCGCGATGCCTACCTGAAGATAGTAAATAGCGTTGAAGAAGTGTAAAGAAAAAGCCGGCAGGCATCGTGAAGTTTCCTTCAGTCTGCCAGCCGGCCTTCGCATAACACCGTAAGCTGATAGCTTACAGTTTGAAAATCGAAGTCTTTTCTACCATCTGCCGGGTAGCTTCGGCATTCATGGTAACCGCATCGCCAACAACATCTACAGATTCAGTAACCTGACCGGTAGCATCGGCAATGGAATTCATGCTCTCGTTAATCTGACGGGTAATATCAGCCAGCTTCTGCATTTCTATAACAATTTCCTGACTGCCAGCCAGCATCTGAGCCGAGTTGTTCTGAACTTCGGTAGAAGAATCGTTGATGTCGTGCATTGCATTCAGAACCTGTGTACTACCGCTGCTCTGTTCCTGCATTGCCTGCATAATAACCTGCTCCTGAGTACGCACTTTCTGGGTCAGCTCAAAAATGCGGCCGAACTGCTGCTGAACCTCATTAACGTTTTCAATAACCGTGGAAATTGATGCACCAAGATCTTCAAGACGGGCAGAAATTGATTTACTCTGTTCGTTTGAATCTTCAGCAAGCTTACGGATTTCATCAGCAACAACGGCAAAACCTTTACCGGCTTCACCGGCATGAGCTGCTTCAATTGCAGCATTCATAGCAAGCAGGTTGGTCTGTTCAGCAATATTCTGGATAATATGGCTGGCTTCCTGCATACCTTCAGATTCTTCTGCAATTTCCTGAGAAGTAACAACGGCAGCTTCAACCTTCTGCTGGCCACTGGAAGATTCCCGGTCCAGTTCTTCAACCATTTCTGCATTTTTCAAAAGAATATCCGTAACCGAACGGATGTTTGCAACCATCTCTTCAATGGCAGCCGTAGATTCAGAAACGCTCATGCTCTGAGCCTTGATATTCTTGTCAAGGACGGTGATGTTGTCAGAAATATGAACAACCGTAGCCTGGGTCTCTTCAACACCGGCACTCTGGTTAATCATCTCATTCTTAACGGAATCAAGCTGGGTAACAATGGAGTTTACGTTCTGCGAAATAGCCCCGATGCTGGAATCAAGCTGATTTGCTGCCAGTTCAGAAGTATGTCCCGATTTTTTTATATCACCGATAAGCAGCCGTGTCTGATCTGCAAAGGTATTCAGACTCATGGTCAGGTTACCAAAGGCATCACGGGATGTAATGGGCATGTTCTTAACACTGTAATCGCCACTCTGTACTTTATCAGCAAAGGATTCGAGGTTTGAAAGCTGACGTTCCCGTTCCCGCATCTCTGCAGTAACGGCAAATATTGCAGAGAAACCGGAAACCAGAGCAAAAGGAATTACTTTGTCAAAGAATGCCAGAATGTTCGCCATGGAGAATTCACCGATGCTTTCTGCAGACATGGTGAACATGGCGGCCAGCAGGGTACTGATAATACCGACAACTTCAAAGCCCACGATAATCATGATGCTGGTTGTCATTTTCACATCCTGGAATTTCTTTACGATAGGAACAAAGCTCATGTAGTGAGAAAGCTTCTGCTTCATAGGAACATAGAAGAGTGAACCGATGATACATTCACTGGAAAGACCAGCCAGAATAATAGGAACACCATCTACACCACTGAACCGTACACCAACAGATTTCAGACAGAAGAAAGGCATGGAAAGAACTACAAACGTCGGAACAAGAATTGCGGCGTCAAGGAACAGCTTATAGGCTCTGTTGGCCCGATAGGTTGTAGCCTCGTCACCGGTAAAACTCCGGATAACACCCATACAGTAACTATAAATCAAGAAGGGAAAGAACAGGTTAATCCAGAAATAAGCAACGTAGGTACCTGATTTCAGCATATTGATTGTTGTCCGGTAGGGTACGAATCCAAACCACAACAGCTGTACCGTAAAGTATGCCATGGGAATAAGGTACATACAGTAGGTAAGCACACAGATTGAAAACGGCGGTTTGGAAAGCTCTTTATTCGGTTTAATATTCAAAAATGCCATAACTGATAAACTCCTGAAGATACAATCTCATTACATAGAATACGGCAGATATTGAGGCAATAACAAGGATATTTTTTTTGGAATGTGGAAAATATTATTCTGAAAAATAGTGGAAGTATGGCAAAAAAATTCCAATAATATATGGAGAGAGGTGATGATGAAGGCGAAGTTGGAAAAAGTATTAAAGCAGTATTTTGGCTATACCTCTTTCAGACCGGGGCAGTATGAAATAATCAGCGCTGTTCTTGCAGGCAAAGATACCCTGGCCGTAATGCCTACCGGCGGAGGAAAATCCCTGTGCTATCAGATTCCCGCTCTGGTACAGTCAGGCCTTACGGTTGTCATTTCGCCGCTGATTGCGTTGATGCAGGATCAGGTAGCCCAGCTTGATGCTCTTGGAATACCTGCCCTGTTCTTGAATTCCAGTCTTGACTGGGATACGTACCGTGGCAATATGGACCGTATTCGTACCGGCGAAATAAAACTGCTGTATTGTGCACCGGAAACGCTGGTAACGGAACGTGTTCAAACCCTTCTCAATGAAGTAACCGTAAGTTGCTTCACCGTGGACGAGGCCCATTGTATCAGCGAGTGGGGCCACGATTTCCGCCCGGAATATACAGACCTTGTAACGATTATGCGTCGCTTTCCGGATGCCGTCTGTCTGGCCCTTACTGCAACGGCAACTGATGCGGTGCGAAAAGATATTAAAACCACCCTGGAATTGGGAAAACGCCACCCGTATTTTGAGCAGGTTGCAAGCTTTAATCGCCCTAATATTTACCTTGAAGTACAGCAGAAATCCGGAAAGGCACAGGGATTGTCCGCACAGGCCATGGAAAATCTCAGTTTTACCACAGGCAAATATGTTACGAAGGCTGCAGGGTTAAAGGTTTTTTCTAAATTGAAACTTTGCCGCGCCGACGAAATGGTTCTGGAATTCATAGCGTCACACAAAGATGAAAGCGGTATCGTGTACTGCTTTTCCCGCAGACAGGTAGATGAACTTACAGAAATTCTTACTGCTGCCGGCATACACGCCCTGCCGTATCATGCGGGCCTTACCGATGAGGTGCGGGCCAGAAACCAGCAGGACTTTGTAAATGATGATGCCCCCGTAATTGTAGCAACAGTTGCTTTTGGCATGGGAATCAATAAACCCAATGTGCGGTATGTGGTGCATTATGACCTTCCCAAATCAGTGGAACAGTATTACCAGGAAATTGGGCGAGCCGGTCGCGACGGTGAACCTTCCCGGGCGCTGCTTTTGTATTCCCGGGGCGATACACAGAAGATCCGCTTTTTCTTCAATGAAAAGAATCCTCACGAACGTATGATTGCAGAACGGCAGTTATCTGCCATGGTAAATCTTGCAGAATGCAGGACCTGCCGGCGTGAAGCCCTTTTAGCATACTTTGGTGAAAAACTGGCATCGGCTGGCGATGGTGAAAGCCGGGATCTGTGCTGTGATGTCTGTACATCAGGTGTTACCGCAGTAGATGTGGATGTTACCATTCCGGTTCAAAAGCTGCTTTCAGCTATTCTGAGAACCGGTGAGCGTTTTGGTGCCAGTTATGTCATCGATGTACTGCTGGGTAGCCGCATGAAACGTGTTCTTGAGAACGGCCACGATAAGCTTTCTGTGTACGGCATCGGCAAAGAGTATGCAAAAGATGACTGGATGGAACTGGTGCGGCTTCTTATTGAGGCTGGATTTTTGCGGAAATCGTCTGATTATCAGGTTTTAAGCTTAACGAAAGATGCCCGTGACACCTTGCGGGAGCGGGGGATGGTGATGCTGCCGTTTATACCCAGTGGCCGTACCGGAGAGTCTTATGCTCATGCCCAGCAGCTTGCACAGATGAAGGTAAACGGCAAAGCAGCAGGTGCTGGTCATTTAAGTGCCGATGACGCTGCAGGTCAGGCAATCTATCAGGAACTGAAACGGGTACGGAAGCGGCTGGCAGAGGAAGCATCGGTACCGCCCTATGTCATATTCGGTGATAAGACAATAGAAGATGTTGCTGTTAAAAAACCCCGCAGCCGCGAAGAACTGCAGGGTATTTACGGTATTGGGGAAACCAAGGCAGAGCGGTACGGCGAGTTTATTCTCCGCGCCGTACACCGCATTGAGTAGCGTATTCAGGATCCCTGAGTAGAAAGTCTTAGGATCGCTGGGCAGAAAGCCTTAGGATCCCTGAGCCTGTCGAAGGCTCCTTTCAGCAGATAACGCCTTTGGTGGACGGAATGGCTCCGTTCCTCCGCGGGTCAATTTCTGTTGCCTGACGGATAGCCCGGGCTGCAGCCTTGAACAGACCTTCCATTTTGTGGTGGTCGCTGCGGCCGCGTATGGTATCCAGATGCAGGTTACACCGGCCGGTGCTGACAAAGCCCTGCCAGAAGTCTTCAAAGCAGTCTGTCTGGAAACTGGCCTGCTTGCCGTCTGCGTTGATGCTTACCAGCGGGATACCGGTAAGGGAAGCATTGCATACCAGATAGGGGCGGCCGCCAAAGTCTACGGCAGCCTGACACAGGCTTTCGTCCATGGGGTACAGGCAGCTGCCGCTCCGGTAAATGCCGGCACAGTCTCCCAGTGCTTTGGCAAAAGCCATGCCCAGAGCAATACCAGTGTCTTCTATCAGGTGGTGCTGGTCAACTTCCAGATCTCCCTTAATTGACCCCGAAAGATCAAAAAGACCGTGCTTGCAGAAGGAATTCAGCATGTGGAAAAAGAACCCGATGGGGCAGTCCACATCGCATTTTCCGGTACCGTCAATGTTCAGTGTCAGCGTAATCTGGGTTTCTTTTGTATTCCGTTCAATGGTTGCCGTTCTCATGCCATTACCTTACGCAGGTCGTATTCCAGAATATCGGTGGCGCCCAGTGATTTCAGCTTTGGCAGCAGGTTCGGTACTTCAGATTTCTTAACGGCAATTTTAATGGCATAGCCGTCATCACCGTACAGTGGAGAAATGGTGGGGCTCTTCATAGAAGGCAGACCTTTAACCAGATCTTCAAAGCGGGCACGTGAAACGTTCATTTCAAGCATTACGCGGTCACGGGCATCAATAACGGCTTCAAAGAGCATCTTCAGTTCCATGATTTTCTTTTTCTTTTCAGGATCTTCCATGGCAGCTTTGGAAGCGAACATACAGGTAGAGCTGGTCATGATGGTATCAACAATGCGGAGTCCGTTTTCAATCAGGGTGCGGCCGGTAGAGGTATTGTCGATAATCATGTCGGCATCGTCCGGTGGGAAAACTTCTGTTGCGCCGTAGGTGCGGATTACCTGGCTGTCATAGCCTTTTGAATCAAGCCATTCTTTGGCGATTGCTTCATATTCGGTAGCAACGATCATGTGGCGGCTTTTAATGGCTGCGTCGTCAATTTCGTTGGGAACGGCAGCAACAATGCGTACGGGATCAAATCCAAAGTCCATGATTTCTACAACGTCGGCATTGGTTTCCTTAATCCAGTCGCGGCCGGTAAAGCCAACGTCGTGAGCACCCAGTTCCAGCAGTTTGCCGATGTTCTGTGGCTTCATTACTTTTGCTTCAAGATCGTCCTGGTTTACGGTTGGACGGTAGGCGCGCTCCGGCAGTTTGATGGTAATGCCGGCTCCGGTGAACAGGCTTACTACGCTGTCGTAGATGCGTCCTTTAGGTAACAGAATCTTTAATTTTTCCATAAGGGTACTCCTTGTTATATATATCTACTGAAATCTACCGGCAGGCTGGGTATGGCCAAAATCGCTCGATATCGTGGCTATTGGCGGAGCCTGGTGAGGAAACTATCGTTCCAGGCTCCGACAATTTTTGTCCATCCCCATCCTACCTCCCGATTTCAGCAGCATTTGTACTGTGTGAACGGGCGGGCTTCAACAATTTTTACAGTTCCCCAGTCCACCTCTCGAGATATGCAGTCTATGTACTGCATATCTCGGAGCCTGGCAAGGAAACTATCGTTCCAGGCTCCGACAATTTTTGTCCATCCCCATCCTACCTCCCGATTTCAGCAGCATTTGTACTGTGTGTTCGGGCGGGCTTTCGGAAAATAAAAAAGCCGCTCTCCTGGACTTTCGGGGTCAGGATGCGGCTTTCTTTTTACTGCACATACAGCAATCACAACGGCTCACAATCCTAACGGCCTTTATGGTGAGAATGGTGGTGATGTGCGTGCAGTTTTACTGAAGTCATATGAAAAGTATTAAACTCATGTTTTGTTTTTGTCAATAGTAACACGACGTGTGTAACGGGGAATCCGTGGACGCTCACGGGCTTGCTGCGGTACAATGGGCGCATGAATATCCATGTACTTGAAATGCCTTTGGACTTTGGTGCAAGCCGCCATGGTTCTGATATGGGCCCCTCTGCCATTCGTCTGGCAGGACTCCGCGAAACGGTGGAACGCCTCGGCCATACCACTGCAAAATATTTTTCCCCTATGAATGTTGATCCTCAGGAATACCAGACGCTGCGTAATCCTAAAGCAAAATATCTTGTTCCTATTACCACTGCCTGTACCCAGCTTGCTCAGGCTGTAGACAATGTCGCCTCAGAAGGAGATTTTCCATTGGTGCTTGGCGGCGATCACAGTATTGTTCTTGGCTCTCTTGCCGGCATGTCGGCTGCCTGCCGTAAAAGCGGAAAATCGCTGGGAGTACTCTATGTTGATGCCCATGGCGACTTCAATACCTGTGACACCTCTCCTTCCGGAAACATTCACGGTATGTGTCTGTCAGGTTCCTGCGGTATCGGTATTCCGGAACTGACCAACCTGTACTTTGACGGCGTTAAGGTAGATCCAAAAAACGTGTGTTATGTGGGACTCCGCGACATTGATGCAGAAGAGCGCAAACTGATGAAAGATGCCGGTGTTACCGCCTTTACCATGTCCGATATTGACCGGCAGGGATTTAACACCGTTGTCCGCCAGGTTGTAGAATTCTTTACCGGCCGGGTGGATCAGGTTCACTTGAGTTTTGACCTTGATGCCATTGACCCTCAGTGGGCGCCTGGTGTCGGTATTCAGGTGCCGGGTGGTCTTACCAGCCGGGAAGCCCTTTTTCTGATGGAAGAAGTAAGCTGCACCGGCCTTGTTAAATCTGCAGATTTCGTAGAAGTAAACCCATCCTGCGACGTTCAGAACAAAACTGCCCGCATGGCTGTAGCCCTTATTGCACGTCTGCTTGGTGACCGGCTGTACTGATCAGGTCAGCAATGAGTCTTTCTGCGCTGTGTGAGAGGCAGAACCTGTCAGATTAATATAGTGAATCGCCGCCCTCAGGGTGTGCAAAACAGATATATGAATCTATAATAAAAAGGCGATGTCCGTAAAAAGAGTTGCAGAATGCTATACAGCAACAAAGATTGTACAGGAATGCCACAAATCGAGAGGATTGAAAGTACAGGCAAAAATTGTTGAAGCCCGGCGTTCATGCGGCAGCATGAACTATATATAGTTTCTACGCCGGGATTCACCAATACCGACGTTATCGAGCGTTTTTGGATGTACTGGCAATCCGGTAGATTTGTGGAATTATGATGAGGCCCTGAAACTAGTTCAGGGTGACAATAAGCAACACTTTTTACGGACATAGCCAATAAAAATAGAGGACGTAATGAAAAAAGCCACATGTAAAGCTATTGCACTTGCACTTTTTTTTACTTGTCTGATTGCCGTGCCGGTAACAGCACAGTCATCGGCGGTCGTACAGCCGTTAGATGAAACTGTTTATGACAGTATAGATGATGCCTTTATGACAAAATCTCCCGAAATAGTAAAAAAACTTCTTGAACGGGAGAAGAATTCAAATGAATATTCTGCTATCGAAGAATACGTTTTAAGAAAGTCCCGTGGGCTGCTTATTACAAATCAGCTGGAATTGATACAGCAGATGACTTTGGCAATTATTGACAACAACCTTGACTGTCAGGATGCCGTTAATCTGTATATCATTGTAGAACGAGCTATTGATAAACGTGATGCTGCATTAGCTGTGGAAAAAGCGCAGGCAGCAGTTGAAGCCGAATATGTGGCAGCGCAGACTGAAGAAACAAAAGAAAAAGCTAAAAAGACGTATTCTTCTGTTTCAAATGCTACTACAGGACAGGCAGTGTATGCTTCCGCAAGCAGCAGTAAATATTATTCACCGGTTACCTGGGATGCTTCTCTTTTAATTGGCGACCTTGGAATTATTGTTGATAACGGAACAAGCGCAAAATTGGGCCTTGGAGCCAACGGCTCAGTATTTTTCCGTGATGACCGGTTCTCAGTTGGCCTTACTTTTTATGCAGATGACCTGCTTATTGCTTTTTCAAAAGATAATAAAAACAATGCAGTAGTAGAGCTTGTACCTGCTCTTTCATACGTACCTATAAATGAAGACCTGTTTCTGCGGGCTGGTTTTACATTACAGAAAAACGAAGGTGTAACATTCTTTAGTCCAGTACTTGGTGCCGGAATGCAGTTTAAGGTCGGAAATTTGAATGCTGCCGGCTGGTTTGTTGATTATTACCCTGCACATCTTGCGTATATGTACAATATGGCATTCAGTGGTGGGACAGGTGCTGATTTCTCGTTGGGTTTATCACGTGTAGGTTCTAATGTTCTGTCACTTATCATGGGTATCCGTGAAAATATAATGATAACTAAAAAAGGTGAAGTAAAAAGCCGGACTCGTATCAATCTTGGTTTTGGAGTAGGTTGTAATGAATAAAAAATTTGTTTCTCTGCTGGTGCTTCTGTGTGTTCTCTGTTCTGCAGTATGGGCTCAAAATGCGCTGACTGATCGCTTTTTGAAAGCAGCCAGTGATCAGTATGCTAATCGCAACAATGCAAAGGCCTTTGAGCACATCAATTTTGTATTGAAGCAATACAACGATAAAACTCCTCCGGATAATGTAATTTTACTCGCTCAGGCAATTTATGCTGATTACCTGAATGAAATCAAAGCCAGCGGTGATAACCTGCAGTTTACTGATTTTCAGGCAAACTTGAAGGAATTTCCCTATATAGCCGATGATGATCTTTCACGCCAGTTACGGATAGTTACTGCTCAGTTTGTAGCCAGAGCAGAGGCAGAAGAACAGAAGGCTCGTCAGGCACTGGTGGATGCAGAAAGTCGTGCTGACTCATCTGAGATAAAGAAAATGCTGGAATCTCAGGCGTATGCAGCTGAAAAATCTGCGGCAGCTATACGTGCCACCAGCGAGGATATTAACCGGGCATTGGAAACTTTTGCTTTGAATCAGCAGGAATTGAATGAACTGCAGGAAACTGCCAACAAGCGCCTTCTTGATACGGTAATGGAAACTCTGGATGCATCAAATATAGAAACGGCAGCTCAGGCAAACAAGTTACTGGTTATTCTGATCATCATAGCTGTTCTTTTCCTGATTGCCATTATTACGGTTGTAGTAAATGTCCACATGGCACGTAAACAACAGCAGCTTTTCACACAGACCCTCCATATGGTTTCCGAACTGCAGCGTATTCCCTATGAAGAAAGTGGCAGCCTGAAGCTGGCTAATATGTATGCTGGCATGCGGGCCATCGAAGAGGCTGGAGATGTTGCGGGGCGTCCACGCATCCAGCAGTTTGACCATAAAGAAGTAAATGATGAACTTCGTGCTGAACTCCGTGATCTGGCTGCCGAATGTGAACAGAAGGGCCAGCTCATTGATAAAGCCACTGGCCGTAAAAACAACAGCAAAAACGTTGCAGAACTGGTATTTAAAATTGCCCAGAAGATGAATATGGGAGAGTATTCAAGCATGTTGTACTTCTGTGCAGCCATGGTGTATGACATTGGCTTTTTAGCCATTGACGCCTCTTTGCTTGAGAAGGAAAAACTGACTGATGAAGAAAAATATCAGATACGCAGTCACGTTAAGGAAGGAATCAAGCAGATTGATTTTGTACCGGAGAAGTTTAGAGGTGTGTTTATCGAAGCAATTTTGATGCATCATGAAAACCTGGATGGAAGTGGATATCCGGATGGCCTGCAGGGAAGTTCAATTCCCCCGGTTGCCCGTATCGTTCATGTTGTAGAGTCTTTTATTGCACAGATTTCAAAACGAAATTACCGCGGTATTTTTGATAAAGAAACAGCCATTCAGGAGTTGCGCTCTCATCCTGACCGGTATGATCTTGATATCATTGATGCCCTTGATACATTAATCTGAGACAGCAGAATGAGGCTGTCTGATAAGTTCACCTTACGCTGTCATTCCGAATGCTGGAACTTATTGGACAACCTTGTTTCTGAAAATCTGCTGATATGATACTATAAATAGTATCCGTATAAATATGCCCTATTGTGTATAAATATACATATTTGGTACACTACCGGTATGATTATCTCATCTATCGACTTAAAAGACGGGAAAGTTGTACAGCTTAAAAACGGGAAAGACCTGATTATTGAGCGCGACGACCCCGATGCCCTCATCAATGAATTCAACATGTACGGCGAAGTTGCCGTTATCGACCTTGATGCTGCCCTTGGAAATATTGTTACAGAAGGGAAAAACCGCGGCACCACAGCTAATACAGAGCTGTTGAAAAGCCTGCTGCGGAAAGGTAATGTCCGCGTTGGTGGTGGCATTAAAGACGTAAAAAAAGCAAAGGAACTGATTTCTCTGGGTGCAGAAAAAGTAATCATCGGTTCTGCTGCCTGGGCAAATGACGAAGACCGTGCTGCCGGAAAACTGCTGAACACTGCATTCCTTGATGAACTGACTGCTGCCATCGGTAAACAGCGCATTATCATCAGTGTAGATGCCATTAACGGAAAAATTGCCGTAAAAGGTTGGACAGAAACCAACGGTATTGATCTGATTGACGGGGCTAAGGCTGCAGAAGCATACGCCAGCGAATTGCTCTTTACCTGTGTAGAAAAAGAAGGCTGCATGCAGGGAACTGACATGGAAGCAGCCAGAAAACTGCGCGAAGCCGTAAAATGCCGCATTGTAGTTGCCGGTGGTGTTTCTACCCTTGAAGAAGCTGTTGCTCTTGAAAAAATGGGCTGTGATGTACAGATGGGCATGGCATTGTATACCGGAAAAGTATCCCTGAAAGACGCCTTTATTGAATGTCTGAACTGGGAAAAAGCTGCAGAAACAACAGCAGGCCTTATTCCGGTAATCGCACAGAGCCCCGACGGACAGGTACTTATGATGGGTTATGCCAACAAAGAAGCATTCAACAAGACCTTTGACGTAAAGAAACTGACCTTCTGGAGCCGCACCCGTAATGTGCTCTGGACAAAAGGCGAGCACAGCGGCCACCATTTAAGCGTGCTGAAGCTGCGTGTTGACTGTGACCGTGATACGGTACTTGCCACCGTTATTCCACACGGCGGTGTATGTCATACCGGCAGCTATACCTGTTTCTCTGCAGAACCGGATGCTGCAAGTACTATGGAACGTCTGTATGCAACTATTGCAGACCGTTTTGCCAACCCGGTACCTGGTTCCTATACTGCTACTCTTGATGACAAACGTGTTCGTGAAAAGGTAGAGGAAGAAGCAGAAGAAGTAACTGAAGCAGAAGGAAAAGATGAAGTTATCTGGGAGTGTGCAGACCTGCTCTACTTCCTGAATGTATTAATGTACAAAGAAGGCGTTACCTGGGCTGACGTTATGGCCGAACTTGACCGCCGTCACAAAAAATAAGACAAATCTGGATGTATCAAGGAGACAGACATGAGTGACATCACCATTGTTAAGGGAGCTGACGTTCCTGCAGAGTTTTTTGAACCACGCAAGCTGGCCAGCGATGTTCATGACATCGTACAGGGCATTCTTGACGACGTAAAACATCGTGGTGATGCTGCACTCCATGAAATGTCCCGGAAATTTGACCAGGCAGCTCCAGAAAACCTGATTATTGAAAAAGATGCACTGAAAACCTGTGCAGAAAAACTGGAAAAAGAAAACCCGGATCTGTATCAGGCACTGTCTTTTACCTATAAGCTGACCTATGAATTTGCAAAAAAACAACGGGAATGTTTTACCGATTTTGAAACAGAACTGGTGCCAGGACTTGTTACCGGCCAGAAAACCATCGCCGTAGAACGGGCCGGACTCTATGCTCCGGCTGGCCGTTTCCCACTGTTCAGCACCCTGATTATGTGCGCTGCTCCTGCAAAAGCCGCCGGAGTTTCAGAACTGGTTATGTGTACGCCACCCCGTAAGCATCCCTCCGGGAATTCAGCTCTGCCATGGGCAGATGAAAATATTCTTGCTGCAGCATATATCTGTGGCGTGGATACGGTTATTGCCTGCGGTGGTGCACAGGCTGTGGCTGCCATGGCATATGGCACTGCCA
>JAZLJW010000014.1:0-24617 GCA_045597345.1 Treponemataceae bacterium | reverse complement strand
CTAAGGCAATATTGTACTTATTTCTGCTCCAGACAAGGTCGGTGAGCTGCGCTCACCGTCAGTCTCTTATTTCTGTTCTAAGCATGCAATTCCAGGAAGTGTCTTTCCTTCCAGGAATTCAAGGGATGCACCACCACCGGTAGATACGTGGCTCATCTTGCTTGCCAGGTTGAATTTGTTAACAGCAGCAACAGAGTCACCACCACCAACTACAGACATGGCACCGTTACCGGTAGCTTCTGCAACCAGGTGAGCAACTTCTGCAGTACCTTTAGCAAAGTTTTCAAATTCAAATACACCAACTGGTCCGTTCCAAACAATTGATTTAGAAGCCAGAATAGCTTCCTTGTACAGAGCAACGGTTTTAGGACCAACATCCATACCCATAAGATCTGCAGGCAGATCAACAGCATCAACAGCTACAGGATCTTTATCTGCAAATTCAGCAGCTGCAACATGGTCAACTGGCAGAAGAATTTTTACACCTTTTTCTTCAGCTGATTTCAGCAGGTTGGTAGCAGTTTCAATAAAGTCATCTTCTACCAGAGATTTACCGATTGAGTGTCCCTGAGCTTTCAGGAAGGTATAAGCCATACCACCACCAATGATAAGGGTAGATGCGTTTTTCAGCAGGCTTTCAAGAACGGCAATTTTAGAAGAAACTTTTGCACCACCGATGATAGCGGTCATTGGTTTTGCAGGAGAAGTTACCATTGGTTCAATGTATGTAACTTCTTTTTCCATCAGGAATCCACCAACTGAAGTTGGCAGGAATTTAGCGATAGAAGCAGTAGAAGCGTGATCGCGGTGAGCAGTACCGAATGCATCGTTAACAAAAATGTCACCGTAGGTAGCCAGTTCTTTAGCCATTACGTCGCGTTCTGCACCGTCTTTTGAAGTTTCTTCTTTGTGGAAACGGGTGTTTTCCAGCATTGCAACGCCACCTTCTGGCAGAGCATCAATAGCAGCTTTCTGTCCCAGAGCATCTGGCAGGAAAACAACTGGTTTACCCAGTTTTTCAGCAAAATATTTTACAACTGGCTCCAGACGGTTTTTACCGTTGATGAATTTTTCAGCATCAGCGTCAGTCCAGGTTTTTCCTGCTTTTTCAGCTTTTTCCTGAGCTTTTTTTACGTCTTTTTTAGGATCACCCAGATGGCTCATGAGAACCAGTGAACGAGGATTCTGTTCAACGATGTATTTGATGGTTGGCAGGGCAGCCATAATGCGGGTGTCGTCCTGTACAACGCCGTCTTTCATAGGAACGTTAAAGTCTACACGCATAACAATGCGTTTACCTTTAAGGTCGATGTCTTTTACAGTCTTAATCATGTCAGACTCCTTTAAGAAATATCAAGAAACCGGGTATACCAAGGATATATCACAGTTCAAGTGTTCAATTAGATAAAAATATAGCAATATCTGGGCCAAAAGTAAATGTTTTTTTATCCGAACTGTAAGCCTTACTATTCTGTCATACCTTAATTAAGTCTTGAAGACTCTACAATTATGGAGTATCATGAATTTGAGGAATCCAGATATGAAAAGAGTACTTTTACCTATTATAGCATTCGCTTTTCTCTTTATGGCAACCGGTTGCGATACGGTAGCAGACGTTAGTCTTGACGACACCACACCGGAAACCCGTGCAATCACCAATTTTTCCTTCAAGTCCATAGCGGCTATTACAGAAATCCAAAGTAATCCTGAAGACGACACAACAGTTGAGACCGGCGCCGCCAAGGCAGAGCGGTCCGCACAGGAATTGAACACAGACAGTCTTTTACCTGACGGCTCGTACCTCATTCACGTATTTGTTCCCCAGGACACCGATTTGACTACTCTGGTACCGGTTATCACTTTTGAAGGTAGTACCATCAGTCCTGATCCGTTGACCGTTCATAATTTTACCAAGCCGGTACAGTTTACTGTTACTGCAGAAGATGAAACTGTTGCTCCCCGGGTATACACTGTTATAGTAGAACAGCTTAAGACAGCTGCTGACTGGACATTTACAAATGAGACATTTGCTCAGTTTGCTGCAGAACTTTCAGCTCTTGAGTCTGGTGAATATGCTGTTCATTTCCCTGCAGGTACAGTACTTGAACCAGTTGATGTGTTTTTCATACGCGATTCCCTGGCCAAGAAAGAAAATCAGAACAAGCTGATCCGTCTCGATTTTACCGGATGTACTTTTGCTGATAACAGACTGCCTCAATATGCATTCAATCTGCCTGCAAAAGGAAAAGGCATTACTACCCTCCTTTCCGTGATTCTTCCGGAAGGGCTTGAGCACATTGAACCATTTGCCTTTGAATTTGACAAAAACCTTAGTTCGGTTAAACTGCCAAAATCGCTGAAATCCATTGGAGAAGAGGCATTTCTTGGCTGTACCAGTCTCAGTTCAGTGCGTATCCGTAAAGGCGTAGATTTGCTGGGTGCCTGGGTATTCGGTCATTTTACCAAAGAACAGACGGTCATCATGGAAGTTGCTGAAGCTCCTAAAACCTGGTCTCCTACCTGGAACTACAAATGTAAGGCTGTCATTGAATGGTCTGCAGATCCAGAAGAGGAAATCGTTGCAGCTCCTTCTGTACCTTCAGAAAACCAGCCAGAAACAGAAGACGTACCGGAAGTTACCGTAACCACCAACTAAATAAGTACGGCATCGTCGAATCGTCATCCTGAACTTGTTTCGGGATTTCCACATCAAAAGAAAACATGAAAAAAGGGGCTGTCCTTACTTTCAGGACAGCCCCTTTTATATTTCTATCTTTGTACTACTGTCGTTTCAGCCGGGCAAGAGTGGTATACAGTTCCTCTGGCTGAATCGGTTTTGTCAGATGTGCATTCATACCTGCTTCAAGCGATTTTTCACGGTCACTATCCATGGCATTAGCAGTCATGGCAATAATAGGTACGGTCAATGCATCGTAACTATAGCCACCTTCACCACCAAGAGCACGAATCTGACGGGCAGCTTCAAGGCCGTCCATTACCGGCATACGGATATCAAGCAGAATCGCATCATAATGACCGGGTTCAGAAGACTGGAACAGTGCAACAGCATCTTTACCATTTGTTGCAACCTCTACTGTACAGCCATATGACTTGTGAAGATGCTTAACAATACCAATGTTAATGGTGTTATCATCAGCAATGAGCATAGTACAGCCCTGAAGATCTGCATTCTCTTCTGCAACTTCACGAGGCTTAGCTTCAGGTACTACCATCGGTACTTCAAACCAGAATGTAGATCCCTGACCTTCGATACTGCGGACATTAATCCGTCCACCCATAAGCCCAACAATATTCTGAGCAACGGCAAGACCAAAACCTGCACCGTATACTGCAGTTTCATCATCTGAAACCACTTTGGCTGCAAAAAGATTTTTCAGCTTGTCATTATCCATACCAATACCAGTATCAGCAACAGTAAAGCGGAAAAGATGCTGTGTATCATTGCAGGAGCCCATATCTTCTACCAGAAAATCTACCCGACTTTCAGGTTTGTTAAAACGGATTGCATTAGAAAGAAGATTTCCCAAAACCTGATTCAAACGATACCGGTCTCCGGTGACCATTTCAGGCATAGGTTCAGGCATAACCAGAGAGAACTCTATTCCTTCCTGCTGGGCAGCATTACCATAGGTAATCTGCAGGGTTTCTACCATCTTGCGGATAGAGAAATCTGATACAGCAAGAGAAAAAGAACCATCGGCAAACTGTTCAGCATCAAGAATGTTATTTACCAGAGCCAGAATATATGCCGAAGCAACATCAATCTGTTTGGCATACTCCTTTACTGCTGCTGGATCATCGCTTTTTTCTGAAACAAGCCGGTTCAAACCCATAATCGAGTTAAGTGGAGTTCTGATTTCATGACTGATACGTGATAACACGTCTGATTCGTATAACATAACAATGAAGTATACCATGACCTTCCTACATCTATTCGGAAAATATTACGAAAAATGGGTGCCATCTAAGCGATTTTTCAGTACAATAAACGTATGCAGTACGAAAGTCAGACTATCAATTACCAGAGTGTGCATCCTGGAACGGAAGCTACGCTCATTTCCTTTTATGACTCTTTTGACGACCTTTTTTCTGCCGTCATGTCTCCAAAAACCATTCTGGGAGTAGACGGTGAACCAGTAGGTACAGAACCTGTAGTACGCCGCGTATTTGTCACTGACACCAATGTGGCCGCAATTCCCGTCGTTGCAGCATTTCTTGCCTCAATTGACCGAACCAGACACGCTGTGGTCGTTCTGGAAAGCGGAGAAAAATATAAAGACTTCACCAGCGTTTTAACCATTGTAAAAGCTGCCCTTGAAGCGGGAATGCAACGTAATTGCTGTTTTACCGGTATCGGTGGCGGTGTTATTACGGACATGACAGCTTTTGCTGCCAGCATCTTTAAGCGCGGAGCAAAACTGGAACTTATTCCTACAACCCTACTTGCCATGGTAGACGCTTCCATCGGCGGTAAAACCGGCTGTGACTTTGACGGTTACAAAAACATGACCGGAACCTTTTACCCGGCACGTACGCTGTACATGGCATCCCCGTTTCTTCAGAGCCTGCCGGAATCTGAATTCCGCTCCGGTCTGGCAGAAGCTGCAAAAACCGGAATGCTGTACGCGCCAAAACTGTTCCAGATAATGAAAGATCAGAGCAGCAAAGTGCTTAGTCGTGACGAAGAAACCATGATGCAGATCATCATGCGCTGTGCTCTGGCAAAAGCTCATATTGTCCAGCAGGATCTGATGGAAACCGGTATCCGCATGCAGCTGAATCTGGGGCATACGTATGCTCATGCTCTGGAAAGTGTTGCGGGTCTTGGAAACGTAACGCACGGGGAAGCCGTTGCCTGGGGACTTGGCCGACAGGCAGAATTAAGCCTTACATCAGGCCTCTGTAACGAACAGTATGTTAAAGATATCATGAATATCCTTGCTTTGTATGGATGGGCCACAGAAGCCCGGCATCCGGCTGTAACAGGCTGTTCTGATGCAGAATTCGCTGATGCCATTATTGCAGCAATGCGTCAGGACAAAAAAAATGACAGCAACATGATCCGTCACATTCTGCAGAAAGAACTGAACTGCACGGTTATTCAGGAAGTTGAAGACAGCGTTATCAGAAGTACCTTGATTTCAAGCACCGCCGGAGATGCCGATAAATGAACCGGGACCACTATTTTGACTGGGCTGCAACGGCTCTTCCCGATGAAGATATTCTGCGGGAAGCACTGGAACAGTCGCTAAAAACGTCTGCCAATCCATCAAGCGTTCACGGTGCCGGAAAAGAAGCCCGTGATGCTTTTGAATCAGCCCGAAAACGCTGTGCTGCTGTTCTTGGTGTTAAGCCGGAACAGATCTATTTCACCGGCGGCGGTACCGAAGGCGACCAGATTCCACTGCTCAGCCTGCTGCAGCGCCCCAACCACAACGGTACGATTATCATCAGCGCCATTGAACACCCGGCGGTACGGGAACAGGCTCTGGCATTAAAAAACTGCGGATACAAAATTGTTCAGATTAAACCGGATAAAAACGGCATCATAACACCAGAAGCAGTTACCGCAGCCCTTACTGACGATACCCTGTTTATCAGCATTATGGCAGTAAACAACGAAACCGGCGCCATACAGCCAATTTACGACATTGCAGATGCCATTACCGCTGCAACAAAAGGTAAGCGGCGCCCTAAATTTCATGTGGATGCGGTACAGGCCGCAGGTAAAATACCCCTGAAGTTTTCTTACCCCGGAATAGACAGCGCCGCCATCAGTACCCACAAAATCTGCGGCCCCCGAGGCTGCGGTCTGCTGTACGTTCGTGACCGTATAGAACCATTTCTGAAAGGTGGCGGTCAGGAAAAGGGGCTCAGAAGCGGCACAGAAAACCTGTTCGGAGCCCTGGCAACAGCAGCCTGTCTGGAGCGGTATGCCGTACGTGAATCTGCACCAGAAACGGTGTCGGCTGTTGCTGCTCAAACCGAGAACACCGCCCGTTTTATTAAAGAACTTACAAAGCTGCCTTATGTGCAGATTCTGCCGGAAAGCCGTAAGCCCCATGATGAGCGGTTCAGTTTTGCGGTGGTACAGGCAAGTTTCAAGAATATTCCCGGGCAGGTAATGGTGCGTGCTTTAAGCGAAAAAGGATTTTACATCAGCACCGGCAGTGCCTGTTCTACCAGCAAAAACAGCCGGCCGGTCCTAGAAGCTATGGGTATCAGCGCTGAGGTCGGGCAGAATGCGGTTCGGTTCAGCTTTTCTACCCATACAACAGAAACGGCCACCAGTGAGTTACTGGCAGCCGTTACCGAAATC
Source organism: Treponemataceae bacterium (assembly GCA_045597345.1). Taxonomy (GTDB): domain Bacteria; phylum Spirochaetota; class Spirochaetia; order Treponematales; family Treponemataceae; genus Treponema_I. The sequence goes on along the minus strand of JAZLJW010000014.1, from coordinate 18,277 downwards.
GCAGAATTGTTCAACAGATAACTTTCCCCTCTCCTATCAGACAAAATATGAAAAGGCGAGAAGGAAGTCAGAGCATGGCAAAAACTGTTGCAGGCCGGTTCAATAGTTTCTTTGCCGGCCTGCACCTGTAGCGACGCTACGCGAGCGGTTTTGTCATGCTCTGACTGACTGGTAGTCTTTTCATATATTCCGCGAGTTCTGCAACGCAAAACTCGTCAATGAATAAAAAAATGGGTCATCGGCCCATTTTTTTATTCATTACCGTTCCAACAGTAGGTACACAGGCATTCGTGAGGAAGGCCAGTGCTGTCCAGCATGTCGTCAAGGCGGTGGAAGCGCAGGGTGGTAAAATGCAGCTGCTTACGGATTTCTTCCTGCATGCGTGCGTATTTTTCGCTGTCTGGGTCGCAGTACTCGCGAAGAACATCATCACTTACATTGTCGCCTTCAAACTGCTTGATAACACGGCGCGCAATCAAGTCCATTTCACTTTTGCTGCGAGAGAAGTTCAGATATTTACAGCCAAACATAATGGGTGGACAAGCAGGGCGAACGTGAACCTCTTCTGCACCACTCTGATACAGGAAGTCTGTAGTTTCGCGCAGCTGGGTGCCACGTACAATGGAATCATCAATCAAAAGGATTTTCTTACCCTTAATCAACTGCTGTACCGGAATCAGCTTCATGTGGGCAATCAGATTGCGCTGATCCTGACTGGTAGGCATAAAACTGCGTGGCCAGGTAGGAGTATATTTGATGAACGGACGGCTGAAAGGAATACCGCTGGCATTGGCATACCCAATGGCATGAGCAGTACCTGAGTCTGGAACTCCGGCAACACAGTCAGGATGAACAGAATCCTTATCGCGCATGGCAAGATATTTACCGCAGTTATAGCGCATTTCTTCAACATTTACACCTTCGTAAGTGCTGGTTGGGTATCCGTAGTAAATCCACAGGAAGGTACAGATTTTCATTGCCTTCTGTTTTGGCTGCATAACGCGAACACCGTCAGCAGTTACGTATACAATTTCTGCAGGTCCCAGTTCCTTGTAATCAGTGTAGCCCAGATTTACATAGGCATGACTTTCAAAAGAAATACACCAGGCATCATCTTTTTTACCAATCTGAAGCGGGGTACGTCCCATTTTGTCACGGGCAGCATAAATACCCTCTTTGGTCATAACCAGCAGGGAAACAGATCCCATAACCTTTTCCTGAACGTATTTAATACCGTCAAGAATAGTTTCCTTACTGTTCAAAAGAGCAAGAATCAGTTCTGTCTGATTGATTTCCCCACCGCTCTGTTCCAGAAAGTGGGTATTTTTTTCCATCATGATTTCGTTGACCAGGTCATTTTTGTTGGCAACAAGACCTACAGTGGTAATGGCAAAGGTTCCTAAATGACTGCGCACCAGAAGAGGCTGTGGTTCATAGTCGCTGATACAGCCGATACCGATTTTTCCGTGCATCTCACCGATATCGTCCTCAAATTTCGTGCGGAAAGGACTGTTCTGAATGTTATGGATAGCCCTTGTAAACTGACCATCATCACCAAGAACGGCAAGGCCACCACGACGGGTTCCCAGATGCGAGTGATAGTCCACTCCAAAGAACAGATCAAGAGAGATATCACTCTTGCCTACAACGCCAAATACGCCACCCATACGGGGTACCTCCTCAGTTATAGATGCTGAAACAAGTTCAGCATGACAATGTAATGTCATTCCGAATCCAGTTCAGCATGACAATGTAACGTCATTCCAAATCCAGATCAGCATGACAATGTAACGTCATTCCGAATCCAGATCAGCATGACAATGTAACGTCATTCCGAATCCAGATCAGCATGACAATGCAACGTCATTCCGAACTTGTTTCGGAATCTCATCCTATAATTTTGCCATCAGATATTTTGATTACATGATTACTCATGTTCACAATTTTACTGTCGTGGGTACTGAAAATAAACGTGGTTTTTAATTCCCGGTTCAGTTTCTGCATCAGTTCCAGAATCTGATCGCCGTTTTTGCTGTCAAGGTTTGCAGTAGGCTCATCGGCAAGAATAACGGGAGCCTTGGTAACTAGAGCCCGGGCAATGGCAACACGCTGACGCTGACCACCGGAAAGTTCGTTGGGTTTATGTCCTCTCCAATCCGTCAATCCAACAGTTTCAATAAGAAAATCGGTCCAGTCATTCAGCTCTGCCTTTGACATGGTCTCCGTAGCAATGGTTGATCCAAGGGTAAGAGGAAGATATACGTTTTCACGTACATTGAGCACCGGTACCAGATTAAATGTCTGAAAGATGAACCCCAGATTCCGGCGTCGAAGCACCGTAAGCCTGTTGTCAAGCTTTCGTTTTACCACAGTGCCCGGTGCAAGATTCAAACCTTCATACACACTTTCGCCGTTGATGATAACCTGACTTTCTGTAGTACTGGGCAAATCGATAAGGCCGATAATATTCAGCAGTGTTGACTTACCGCTTCCGGAAGGGCCACTAATGGCCGCAAAATCGCCTTTTTCAATTGCGAATGATGCATCGTTAACCGCTGTGACGGTAACTTTGCCCATTTCATAAATCTTACTCACGTGGTTCAGTTCTACGATTGCCATATCGCCCCCGAGTGTACCACAAACTTTCTTAATAGGAAAGTGAAAGGGATAAAGTTGTGGCAGCTGTAATTTTTGCAATAATTGTATGGAAAATGGTTCCATCAGTGTGATACTCAGCTGTAATTCCGGTTGTCCAGTCAGCGTGGGGCAATATACCGCTGGCAGCATGTGCCAGTGTTACCTCGCCAGCTTTATCTAAAAAGTTGTGACTGGCACTTATACCAATCTTTTGATTTCTCTTTTTGCCCAGACGCTTCAGTCCACCATCAAAACCAAGGCGGAAATTGTGTTTCTTCTGCACTGGATTCCAGGCATCCTGAAATTCCACATTCAAGCCAACATGAGGAACATGTGCATCCCACAGACGGTAAAATCCTGCAGTGGTAACAACGGTAGTAACCATTTTGTGATTAAAGTCAAACCGCAATGCTTCCTGAGCATACACATCAAAGCCCCATATTGTCCGTTTCTGTTCAGTCCCGAATACAGGCGCTGTACCACTGGCATAGCCATAACTTCGACCAAAGAAGTTGATATTGGTGTGTCCTATGCAGGTATCCCACAAACCAGCAAAGCAAACCTGTCCCAGACTGGGATTTGACCAGGCAGGATAATACCCGATAAATGCAATTTCGCCTCTATTGGTGGGATAGCGGAAATAAGCACTAACCCCATAGCCGCTGTCATAAATGACATTGGTATAGAGGAATCCTGCATTCTGCAGAGCCTCAATGGTATCCCGGGCAGTTTCAGAAGTTTCGTCATCGTCTTTAATAAAGCTGTTGGCGCCACTGAAAATCCGGGTATTACCCCATGACGTTGCTTTATGTCCGGCAGAAAGGTAAATGCGGTCCAGCAAAAGGTAATCAAAATACAGAGAACTGCAGGAAAACTGCAGGTTTCCGGGAAAAGCAGCGCTGAACGATCCGTAAACGCCAGCGGTATCGTCTACCCGGGCAGAAAAGTTCAACGTTGAAGAAAGCGTGTAGGCTGGGAACGGATCAACTGCCTGTCTGAACGTATCTTTACCTGGATAGATGTAAACACCGGCTCCCAGTTTTGCTTCGGTGCTGCCACTAAAGCGAATGTTCCCGTTGCTGAAAACCTGCTGAATAATCTGAACGGGATGAGAACCGTCTGCATCCGCATTCTGGAACATTTCCTCCGAGTCTACGCCTGACTCAACTTCAATGTCTTCTGCATCTTCAAACAGCGCTGCAAACTCATCAAAGTCATCGGAGTAATCACTATCTTGGGCAAAAAGACCAGCGCCCAACATACATGCAGCCAGACAACAAACTACAACTTTCTTCATTACTTACTCTGCATTTCAAGATAGGCCTTGGTATACACATTGCTGCTTTCATGACCAAAGCTTACATTACTGATGGTGATCTGGGTTTTTTCGTACTGTACCTTATCCCCAATCTTCTTTCCGCGAAGGTTATCAGTAATCAGCATCTTAACGGGAACCGCATAGGTTCCAGACTCGCTTTTTACATTCTGGTAACTGGGAACTGCCGTAGTGCGCAGCTTCTGCCCGCTTAACGAATAATCTTCTTTCATGCGGACAAGACCATCATTTTCAGTGACCCAAATCTTCAATTTTGGGTAATCAACATTATTTACTTTAGCTTCAAGTTCAAAAACAACACAGTCAAGGGCTCCCAGTTTTGTCTGGGTGTGGCTTACAATGCGGTAATCGCTGTAATACCGCTGGGGAGCAAAGTCGCTGTTATTGGCATTGGTTCCCTGAAACTTATCTTTTGCATTGGTAAAGGTAAAACGGCCATCTGCAGGATCATAAAACCAGATATTGCCATCGAACTGCAGGTATCCTTTTCCCTTTTCATTGGCAGGACCGGTAACAAGAATCGTCCATTTACCGCTGTCATCACGACGGTACATAACCGCTTCGGTAATAGACTGGCCTTCACCGGGTTTACTCTGCACAACGCTGTAACTACCCTTAAAGTCTACCCCGTAAAAAGCAGTTTTATCCTGTGCCATTTTCAGCAGTGAATCTGCATCATAGGCAAACAGACTTGCTGCTGCCAGAAGGGTTATACATATGGCAATTAATTTTTTCATCATTATCTCCTTTAGGACAACGTTATGCAGTTGTGGCTAATGCTTCGCTGGGCATCTTCTTAACAGCATCCCGAACACTAAACAAAACAGCAACCAAAGTGGTTACGATGACAAGTGCACAGATACCAATCATGCCCCACATACTTACCACCGGCTTAAGAACTCCGTTGGTCAGGAATACGTCAAAAGCTGGAATAACCGTAAAATCAAACAGCTGAATCAGGCCGCATAATGCCCAGCTGAGAAGGATACCACCAACACAACCAGCAGCAAGCAGCGCCAGGGTTTCAGATCCTATCAAGGCATATACTGACGAACGCTTCATGCCGATTGACTTGTAGATGCCTATTTCGTTGATGCGCTTCATGATGATTACCTTATAGGTAGATGAAATACCTACAACAATGATGACGACAAGCACCACGATGACCAGAGCCGTAATGGCGCGCATGGCTTCAATGATAATGGCAAGATCGTTCATGTTGGAACCTAAAGTAAGCAACGCATAGGTTGGCTCAGAAAAAGTTCCCAGCTTATTGTAGAATTCACGTTTATCTTTTACCTGTGGATGCATGCTGAATTTTGTTTCCAATGCAGATTGATACCGCTCCGTATCAGCTGCGGATGGTTCTCCGTCAGGAAAGAAAACGCAAATGCGGTTGGAAAATTTTCCTCCATAGCCAGTAGCATTTCTCAATACATCAATATCCATATAGCTGGTATACATGCCGAACAGACTGCTGTCTTTGAAAATGCCCCGTACCGTAAGTGGTATGGTATTAACATACCCATACAAATGCATAACCATAAACGTAATGCTGTCACCAACGGAACAACCTAACATCTCTGCAATAGGCTGACTGAGAAGCACCCCGTCAGTTCCGGCACAATCTTCTGCACTGCCGGCTACATAATTAAACTTGCGGAACATCTCCTGTTCAGTAGTAAAATCAACACCTTTTAAGACACGCTGACGTACCCCAACGCCTTCAAAATAATAGGCACTGGAAGTAGCTTCAAAATCGAACCGCGCAGTGATGATGGCATCTTCAGGAAAGGCATATTGTATACTTTCAATCAATCCATCCGGATCCCAGGTTTCAGGACCGTACATCCCGCCAAAAAACTGGTAGTCTCCGCCGTAATAGATTTTTGCCTTCATGTTCAGGGCACTAAGCATGCCCTGTACGGCAAAAATAAGGAACAGAGAAACGGCCGTTCCAACCGCACACACCATAAACAGCGAAAAATACTGACGCCAGCGCATTAACAGTGACCGTACGGAAATCTTTACGTATTCCATCAGTTAGCCCCCTGCATAGCCTGAACCGGAGTAATCTTCAATGCAGTCCGTACCGGATACATCCAGCCGACAATGCCCAGAAGGAAACTTAACAGCATGGTTTCAGCAGCAGTTGAAAACGATGTGGCAAACTGCAGGGTATCTGCACCAAACAGCTGAGTTAAAAAGGCATTCGTAAAGGTTATTCCCATACTGCTGACCCAGGCACTGATAAGGGCTCCCAGAATGCAGGCAATAATACCGGCAGTTATGGTTAACAGAAAGGTTTCTATCATGCACTGCAGGGTGATAAAGCGGCGGCTGGCACCTTCAGCCCGAAGCGTACCGATTTCCTGGGTGCGGTTCAAAATGCCGACAACCAGCGTATTGTTAATGATAATAAAGCCTGCAGCCAGAACAATGATGACACCCGCATTAAAAATCAGCCGCATCCAGTACAGATACAACGCAGTACTGCCGGCAGCATTACGCCAGTTCATGGCTTCTACCGGCCAGCCGTTTTTTCTGAAAACGCGGTTAAGCATACGGATTGTTTTATCAGCTTTTCCAGCATCGGTGAGCCGTACCAGAAGATAGTTCCAGCTGGTACTTTCTGCAAAATCAGTTTCAGACAACTGGGCAGCTGTGGTTCCGGCTGAATCAGAGCCCCAAAGAACCGATTCATCAATGATATCTTCTGCAAGCAGGAACGCATCTGAATCTTCTGCAGCCCCGAATAAATCTTCTATATCAAAATCTTCAGTCAGAAGATCAGTTTTTTCTTCGGAAATTCCGGTATCATCAAAACTGCCTGCAGTTTCATTCATGCCAAGGAGAGAGCGAACGGTATACGGATCTGCCAAAGCAATACGGTCAAGAATGGCGTTTTCCACTTCATAGTCATAAATCGCCGTAAGGGTGGCAGCACGGATTCTGAAAGAAAGGCCATCCTGCACAATAAACTGGACCATATCACCCAGATGAGCACCAATACGCGTTGCACCGCCAACACTGAGCATAACGCCACGTTCAGCATCACCGTACGGTACGCCTTCTACAATACGGATACTGGGCATCAGATTAACATAACTGGTTCCTGGTACGCCAAAAACGTAGGTTGCAGAACGGGTGCCATCCGTTTCCATGGCTGTTACACAGGTAACCTGAGGAACCACATTTACTACGCCAGGTAAAGCGGCAATGCAGCTTTTTATTTCTGAATAGGGAATAAGCGTGGTAATCTGGGTAAGATCCCCGGTAATGGGGGTTTCATCCCCAAAAAGGCTTAAGGGAACGTTATTCTTGGGCCGGATGACAAGGTCACCGGTAAAACTGTTGGTATATACGGTTTCAACCCCGTGCTCGGTAGATTCAAACACCGAGTTGATAACCGTCATAAGAGTAAGGGCAAAAGCAATAAAGATGATGATTACAATACTGCTTTTGCGGCTAAGAATGTTTTTTAACGCAAGATAAAAAATCACTTTGCAGCTTTTTTACCTTTACCGGCATTCCATGCAGCAGCAATTTTACTGCTTGATTCAGGATCAGCTTTAATGCCGGCAATGGCACTCAGCAGGAAAGCAGCAAAAATAAGCACAAAGAACGCAGCAAATGTAGCAATCAGGAATTTCTTTGCTCTACCCTGGCCTACCGAAAGCTCAATAACCGACTCATCAAGAGTAAAGAACGAACTGCCAGCTGCACGGGCCAAAGTAATATCATTCATACTCTGGGTAATGGTAGCAAGAGCTTCCGGAGAAACAAGAGAAGCGTCCATGGCATTTAACTGGTTTAAGGATGCAAGATTTGCTTCATACAGGGTATCAAGCTGTCTGTTGAACTGATTAGCATATTGAGCGTTTAAATCTGCCACCAGGCTGACTACAAACTGATGCAATGAATCACGGTAAATATCATCAACCTTAATCTTGTATTCAACCGTGTTGTACTGGGCACCTTTAGAAGCCTTAATGGTACCACCCTGGATTGCGCCCATAACCGCAGCTGCGTAACTGCGGTCGGTCATGGCAGCCAAAGATTCTTCATTGAACAGAATGTTAATCTGCTTGTTTTTATTGATAAGTACCATGGGATCATTCAAATATGAAACAGCATTGTTCAAAAGGCCGCCAGTAGTAGTAGTAGTAGTAGTAGTAGTAGGATTCAGCTTATACCACAGAGCAGGTGGTTCTGACTGGTGAATATAATACGAAACTTCTACTGCAGAAGAAGCCTTAGAAGGCATTACTTTTGGCAGTAAAAAGAGATACGAGAAGGCTAAAACTGCAACTGCTACAGTTCCCCAAACAATCATTTTACGGTAGCGGATAAGAACCGCAAGTAAGTCAATTAAAGAGATTTCTTCATCTACAGAGTTGTTAGTAAGTTCTTCGTTCATAATTTTGAGTATACGCAAATAACTGTTTTATGACAATTGCGGGATGTAGCTCCCGTCGTCATGCTGAACTTGTTTCTGCATCTGAATCCCCCCTGCAGGATGTCATTCTGAACTTGTTTCAGCATCTGGTAGCGGAGATCCCGAATCAAGTTCGGGATGACAATGTACAGACTCGGGATGACACAACTGCATTCGGAGTGACAGTCATCTACCCTGCTCTTTATAGTTCTTTTCAATCCAGTCTTTGTAAGCACCAGACTGGATATTGGCAATCCATTCACCGTGGTTCAGGTACCAGCGGATAGTGGCAAGCAGCCCCTGTTCAAAGGTCATTTTGCGTTCCCAGCCAAGCTGCGTTTTAGTATAAGTGCTATTCAGCCTTAAATGTATGCCCCTGAACTTTGTTGACAAATTCGTAATCAATAGTACGACGAATACCTTCTTCCAAAGTTACCGGAGCCTTAAAACCAGTTGCATCAACACGGCTGGAAGTAAAATAGGTATCCTGTGTAAATTTCTTTACGCGGATTGAGCTGATAGGCAGTTTTTTATGGAGGATTTTTGCAAGTAAGTCAAAACAAAGGCCTCCGAAATATCCCAACCAGTAAGGCCAGTGGAAAATATGCGATTTTGGTTTGCCTAATGCCTTATACACATCAAGAACAAGATGATTCATATCATAAGCCGGCTGATCACAATAGTTGAACAGATGTTCGCCAGGTCCGCTATCAAGACAGAACTCCAGGAATGCAACTACGTTTTCTACATAGTTCATGCTCTTGCGGTTAGTCCCCTTTCCAACCATAGGAAAGCGGCCACGTTCAATCTGGCGGAGCAGGTTATATACATTACCACGGTTCTGCTCACCAAAGATTACCGTAGGACGAATGATGGTAACAGAGCGTGATTCATCACCAGAAAGCCATTGGCGGTATTTACCTTCTGCCAAATATTTTGTACGGCCGTAATCGTTAAAGTAGTTGATTTCACCGCTTTCATCGGTTCCAACCGGTGCAAAACCGTATACAGCTACAGAACTGGTGAACATGATTTTCTTGATACCCAATTCAGCACAGGCATTACAAACGTTTTCACTGCCCTGCACGTTTACTTCGTCATAGAGTGATTTTGGAGAAACGTCATCGCGATGTTCTGCACTTAAATTGATAACAACATCACTGCCTGAAAAAGCTTCTTCAAGGGAGTGCATTGGCTGCAGTTTTTTTGCCTCTGCATCTGCTCCAGGGGCGGTATCAGCATCTGTAAGGCTTTCCGGGAATTCATTTTTTTCGTCACCCTTATTGCGGACATCACAACGTATCCACAGTTCTGGATATTTAAATGAGCAGCGTTTATCAGCAATACGAACAGTATGTCCTGCTGCCAAAAGTCTTTCTGTTAAACGGGTTCCAACAAAACCGGAACCACCAATGATTGTAATTGTCATGTTTATCCCCTTAATACCTTATATACAATTTTAAGTGCCCATTTAGGCAACAATCGAACCGGAATACGTACAAGTTTAAGTTTTACATATTCCGTTTTTGTTATAAATTTTCTATCTAATTGTCTTTTTAGAAAAAACTTTTCATGTCTTGCATAAGCAAGACCATGACGACGTCCAATCATATCATTTCCAATACGGGCCTTAACTAACACTTCTGGAATATTCATTGACTTATAGTTTTTTTGAACCATGCGGACCCACAAATCGTAGTCCTCAAAAAAAGGAACAGTTTGATATCCTCCTGCATCGATAACAGCACTTTTTCTAAACATTACAGCCATATGATTAAAAGCATTTCTACTTTTCAGATACTGCTTGATTTCATCATGAGAAAGAGGAATCTTCCTAACACTACAAATTTCTTCAGGGTTATCATTAAACTCTTCAATGTAACCTGACAATAATGCAAGATCAGCAGTATCCTCAAAGGCCTTTAACTGTTTTTCAAAACGGTCTGGACAACAAATGTCATCACTATCCATTCTTGCAACTAATTCAGTTTCAATAAATTGAAGTCCAAAATTTAGGGCATAAGCCAAACCGTGATTAGCTTCATAACCTACAATTTTTACAGGAAGCTTATTACTCCATTCATGTAATACATCCTCGATTTCGAGAGAAACAGGTCCATCTTTCACAAGAATAATTTGTTCCGGTAAAACCGTTGCATTTGCAACCGAAGAGAAACAACAAGCCAACCAAGTTGGATTATCATTTTTATATACAGATTGTAGAATACTAAATTTTTCCATAATTCAAATATCCTTTAACAAGCGTAATAATTCTTTATCTGATGAATTAAATTTTCTCGCAAATAAAGAAGTGGAATTTCTAATATTATCGAAATCCTCAACTGTAAATGTCTTTGGGCTACTATTTCCCTCATGCCAATCTATAAATCGCAGATTACCACCAACGTAAATATTATCCTTAAAAGGAGAAGACATCAGAACACTTTGGAGAAAAATTTCATCTGCACAACAGGTATACTTAAAATTTTTCAATATTTCTTCTTTTAGTGATACTAAATACTCACAAAACCCTAAAGAAATACTTACCCAATTAGATCCCTTATATAGAAGAAAAGGATAATGCCGTTGTATCTTGAAAAAGCGTTGTATTTTACACAAGAGGAAACGAAATGCCCTAAAAAAAAATCCAAAATCGCCTTTCAAGTGTTTAGCAAAAAAATTGTAGCATAAACATTTATTATATAATTCATTTTTGATAGTATTAGAATCGGAATTGACTTCAACAAATTCCTTTCCGGCATTATTTTCAAAAAAATTACATATATAATCTAGACGCTTTATAGGTAAATCAACACCACTTAGCAGATGGAAATAATCATATTTACCAGATTTCAGAGCAAATGTAAATAATTCAAATTCAGTCTCTAATTGCGATATATCTCCCCAACGAATATCATGTCTATTCACAAAAAACAGTTTTGATTTTTGCGAACAAATATTCTTGGTCATAATTTCGAAATCAGACTTTGCATCGATATGTATAAAAAAATCATTTCTATCATCATCAAGAGTACTAACTAATTGTGCAAGAACTTGTGGTTCATTGTGTGCAATTACTAAATATGCATGTTTCAACTCATTTTCCTTTGCTAATAGTTAGCCACCATTTTACGAGACTTAGTGGTATACATTTTACAATCAAACAGATTACTGAAAACTTGAAACTAAACAATTTTTTCAGAGAAAGGACATATTTATTCTCAATATAAAAATCTAAATACTGACTTTGTTTTTCTTTTGCAACAAAAAAGTTTCTTAACCCATACACATAATTATATGCAATCCAATAATTGTAATAGTCGCTAAACTTCTGATTACCCAAAGTGTAACAAAGCGTACGTTGGTAAAGTAAGGTATCCGTATGGACATATTTTTTATACCCTGCCATAGCGCCAGATTCATTAATCTGATAAATAAAGCAAATCCGAGAAGAATAAAAAGCAGTAGCACCGCACAATATCGCACTAATTATGAATTCTAAGTCTTCCCCTATTTTATGCCCGATAGGAAATAACAATTCATTATCAGCCAAATACTTTCTTTCATACACCACACTACATATGTTAATTGGTAATTTTTTTGAAAAAAAGGCTTCTATCAGGAACTGGTTGTCAAGTTCACTGCCATTCATCTTTCTATTTGCATATACTCTAATTTGGCTAGGGCCTCTATGAGCCTCATAACCAAAAAGATACATTTGTTTTCCACTCTTTTTTTTTATAGTATCCTTAAAAAAGTCTAGAGTACCTTCACTTAAACTATCATCACTATCCAAGAAATAAACATAATCACCGATAGCATGCTGAAGACCGATATTTCTGGCATCAGATACACCACCATTTTTTTTATCAATAACTCGTATTGATGGATATTTAGCGGCATATAAATGTAGAATTTCCAAAGTATCGTCAGTCGAACCATCGTTTACGGCAACAATTTCACACTCATCCAATCTTTGTGAAATGAGATGATTAAGAGTATTTGCAATAAATTGGCCGGAGTTAAAACAAGGGATAATAATACTTAACAACACACAAAAACACCTTATTTAGAATCCAAACTAACTATCTGATCAAAAAAAAGCTTTGCACATACATTGTATTGATAAAACTTCAAGGCTTTCTGGCCTTCATTAACCATCATCCTATATTCATCCGAATCGATTGAAGGTAATTTTTCAAGTGCCATACATAAAGTCTCAATTGAATCAAATAAATACCCAATATTTGGGTATAGTCCGAATACTTCAGCAAAGAAATCATTTCGTAAAGATAATATAGGCTTTCTGTATCGGAAAGCATCAAATAATGCTCCACTTGCTGTTAGTTTATAACTATTTTCGTCATAAAGGTATAATAGATAATCCATTTTCTTAAGTTCATGGCTAAACTCAACATATGGTATCAAATTATTAGTTTGAAAAGGAATATCTACACCTTTTTTTAATAAAGCTGCACGTAAAAAATCAGAATTCATACCTATGTGAGTACATTTCACAGGAATATCGTGCAAATGGCAATATTCTGCAATAGTTCCTAGTTTATGAGTTCCTTTCTCAAAGGATCCAACACCAACCGTTCCGATTGATATAAATTCCTTTTCAGCTTTAAGGTTTTCTTCTAAAACTGTACAAGAATAAGGATGATTTAACACCAATATTGAAGTATGCAAATTCGGCAAAAATCTTTCTAGATTATACTTTATCGAGTTTCCTAAAACAACAATGTAAAATGGGGGTCTCATAGCCACTAATATTTTTCGAAGCCAATAGGCTAAATCTGTAACTTTCAATCTATCCTTTAATTGCTCCAAAAGACCATGCATTACAAAAAAAACTCTACCCTTATACTTCATTTTCTTTAAACAATAATATGTATAAGGCATACCATATGTAATGAAGATATCTTCATTACTAGCAAATGATAACATTCTCTTGATATTTTTCATTTCAATTTGTAAACATCGAATTTTATCTTTTAATTTACTACAGTCGACTTGTTTTATAGAAATAAACTCCATAGGAATCTGGAAATTCTCTTGCCGTAATTTTGCGATTTGATTTTTATCGCCAAAAAAAACACACGAATCATACCTTGTTCCAATAACCATAATAAAGTTTTTCACAAACTCATAATGATTTTCACCTTTTGCCCAAGGTTCATAGATAACTGCTTTCATTATATTACCTTAAAACACCCATTTATATGGACAATATAAATCATAATAAATCGAAATACCATACCACAACTTTGATCCGCCATACAAACAAAGGAACAACAATACAAAAATGTAGTTTTTTTTGTTCATGTTGTTTTTAATAGAATATGGAATTAAAAATATTTCAAAAAAAGAAAAAGGAGTTGACAATCGTTGAAATACTCGAAAGTATCTGATAAAAATTAAATATATAAGACAACCTACGATATATAAATTTCTGAATCCTAAAAACTTCTTGTCTTTTTCATATGAATTGCAACAGAATAAAAATAATGGCAATATAACGCATCTTTTTACAATTCCTAAAATAATTGCCCTTACAGAGACTTCTTCGTCTATCAAAAAATATCCATTTACTCTCTCGAGGACGGATAAGTATGGAAATAAAGAACCTAATTTATTACAAATTGTTATCAATGCAGAAAAAAAATGATGGCCAAATAATCCTATAATCAGTGATATTAGAAGTAAGAGGATAAGTTGTCGCTTAGAAAAAGTATGCTTATAAATTGGATAAACAAACAAAAATAAAAGCGCAGATTTATGAAATAGAATAGCTAATATAACCAGCAGATAATAGTGAACCTTTTTATTCTCAACCAGAAACTTTAAAGCAAATACAATACAAGTTATCGATAAGGTCTGCCTCACAGCAAAAATATCAAAAAAATTGAAGCAAAAGTATAAAAATAAAGAAACTCCAGGCAATAGAGAAAGATTAGTTATTGCATTAACTTTGGGAATGATACAAGCAATACTTAAAACCACCAAGAAAAAAGTATAATTATCTGTAATTTGCCGAACCAACCAAACCAAAAGAGTATAAGCATAATCAAATTTCCATGCCCTTAACTCAGAAAGTTTAGCTGAGCTCATAAAAAACCGATAATATGGCTCCCAATCAGTTCCACATTCCCATCTCAAACTTCCTAAACATAAACAGGAAAGAATAAGTAAAAACACCGAATATTTAGATAGTAATTTTCCAGAATATGTTGTAGAACAGCAATCGGTAAGCGCAACAAAATAAAAAAGCAAGGCAATAGAATAATATATATACATATGTTAGATATTGTATCCTTAAAAATAACCTATTTCTTGTGAATAATTTTTTTCACTAACTTACTGCTATGTAAACAACCGTACAACCATATAGCATGCTTAAAGAGAAAATTATCAACTTTGCCAATTATTGAAAAATTTTTTATCAGCCTATTATTTGTTGTATTAATATCGGCTTTATAGCCTTTTAGGATCTCGTTAAACATCAATCTATTTTTATTCAGCTCGCCATACATGGCACGTGCATTTTTCTCGGAAAAAACAGAAAAACCTTTTCTATCGAAATATTTCTGTCGTTCTATTAATGCTTGTAAAATAAAAAAACTGGGATTTCTTTTTTGATTACCTGTTATTGAATCAGAACGTCTGTAGTAATAATATAGCTCGTCTGCACAAATAGCAATTTTTTGGCATTGACAAATTATATGATGCAAAATAAAAACATCTTCATTAACTACACCGACTTTATAACTAACATCTTTAAATAACTGTTTCTTATAAAGCTTTGAACAAGATATTGTACAAATTACATAACCTTCATAATATTTTTCCCAGAAATCAGTTTCTTGGAGAACTAAATCCATATCAAAATTTTTGCATCCTGCATTATCAGGGATATAATTTCCAAGTTCATCAACACAGATAAAATTACACATAGAAAGATCGGCGTTATTGTCTATGAGACTTTGATACAACTTCTCCAGAAAGACATCTTTTACATAGTCATCACTGTCTATAAAACAATAGTAATCTCCTTGTGCAATTCCAAGTCCCGCATTTCTTGCAGCACTTAATCCACTGTTTTTTTGGTGAATAACTTTAATTCGCGAATCTGTCCGGGCGAATTGGTCGCAAATATCAGGACAAGAATCTGGACTTCCATCATCAACCAAAATTAATTCAAAATTTATAAAAGTCTGACATAAAATTGATTCTATACATCGAGATAAATATTGTTCTACTTTATAAACCGGAACAATGACTGAAATTAATGGCAATTACTTTCTCCTCCTGAACAAATAGAAAACATTCTAGCTTAATTATTTCTTTGCTCGCTCTATACTTTGTTATTTACATTTACTTATTATCTTTTTTATGAACTTCCAAGGAAATTTTATCATGTGGTAGAATAATCTAGCACCACCCCAGAAATAAGTATAGATTGAAAACTTTCTTTCTAAATATTGCTCGTCACATAATAATAACAAATCTCTTATAGGTTCGATACTAATTGCATCTGATTCATTTTCTAACATTAATGCATTAACTGAAGAATAATCAAATAAATATTGGATTAACGAATTCTCAATGCGAACAATTTCATTCGCATAATTTGTATATTTAATAAAAAGACGAGTATTTTTCTTACTTCGCTCAGGATTTAAATATTTGAATTTATGTATATGGTGCTCATTCGAAAATCCCACAAACTTCCGCAATTTCTCGGTTGTTTCTTCGTATTTATATACTAAATCCTCAAGAAGAATTTTTGTAACACAATCATTTTCTACAACTAAACCTCGTGTTTTGCTGAACCAGGTTATAAAAGTGTCAATATTAAACGTGGGGAGATATCTCGAGCCCCAAAAAAGGTTATTGCATAAAAAGTAATCCCTAGGATCACGATCCACTATAACTATTTTGATTTCATCAAAATAATGTAGATATTTTTCAACACCAACAGGGGGTAAAAGTTGATCTACCAATAAATACTCTTTATTTGAAGGATTTAGTTCTCGTAATAATTTTGAAACATATTTCTTTGCATTTATCCGAAATTTTTCAACATCACAATCATAATACATAGTATTAACAGGCAGATATGATGGCATCCAAGAATCCGTTTCATACAGTTCGTAATTCATTTTTTTAACTCTTTTTTGAAATGAATAATTCATAGCATTGGCTCTGTATCTTGAAAATTTTGAATCTGGGATTAAATCCATTGATCTATGCCACCAACCGTTCCATTTGACACCTATGGAATCACTAATAAACTGCATTGTGTAATCAAAAAATGTATCATTAAAATACTTGTAATACTCTGTCTTTTGTAACTTTTCAGCGAGCGCTAAGAATCGTTTTACAGCTAAATCAACTTTAAAACGATGTCCCTCTTCTATGGCTTTTTCTAAATCATACAATCCATCAGCTTCATGTAAAAATGTGCACTCAAAATCATGTGGAACTAATTGCACGTTATCAAATTCGCTGAAATAATCAGTAGCAGCCGAACTACCGGAATTTCCAAAACCAGTACAAGTAATAACTTTCATATTATTTTCCTCCGGTTAGAACATAAATCACCCCTACCAGTAATCGGGGAATAAACAAAATTGGAAATAATAACATACTACAAAGCAAAAATGGTAAATGACTTAGAATTTTATGAAGGCTACTCCGAGTACGTATTTCACGATAAAGACTTACGATATGTTTTGCAGCGTTTAATAAATCAGAACAAGAAAAAAAACAGACATAAAGAACTTTATTAAAAAAATTATTCGTCTGTTGTTTCGGAACTTGTATTTTCTCGATACCTTTCAGAATATTTTCGAATTCATTAATCGAAAGTTCTATACTATAATTTTGTATATGTTTTTTTCCAGCATCCCCCAGCTGTTGCCGTAGATTTTTATCAGTAATAAGCTCGCTTAATTTTGATGCATAATCTTCTACAGTCCAATCTGCAACCAACCCACATGTACCGGAATTGGACAATTCTTCACTTGCCCCAGCAACAGGAGTTGTCACAAAAGGTTTTCCTAAAACCATCGCTTCAACAGCAATTGTAGGCCACCCTTCTTCAAGGCTAGAGATACACACAATATCAGAAGAAGCAATATATGGATAAGGATTTTGAACATACCCCATAAACAGAACATCATCGCCTAAGCCTAATAACGATACTTCTTTTTTTAAATTATCCATCTGATCACCACTACCTAAAAGAGTGTATTGGAATTTCAAACCACGTTTTTTTAAGAGTCCCAATGATCGTATTACCAAAATTTGATTTTTTGTTATATCAAGACGCCCTACTGAAATGATATTTACCATATCTGATGCTATCACATATGGTATTTCTGGTTGTAATCTTGATTTCAACAAAATAATATCTGAATTTGTTCCATTATGAATAAGTTGGATTTGTTTGTTCAACTGGGGGAAAATGTCATTTGCAGATTTTCTTGATCGATTCGAAATGGTAGTAACTCTATCTACGAAGCTCCAAACCTTCAGTTGTCGTTCGTAATCCTTCTTTCGCCATGGATAATTTTCGATATCTAAATCAGAAACTGAGCTATGGAAATGACTAATTGTTATCTCTGAATCAAAAGCTAACAGTGCAAACGAGGGCAATTGATAGTTCCAACCAACAATAATATCATATCCATCCCAGCGAAAAACACTTTTGAGAATCTTTGGATTATGTATTAAAAGGAATCCATTAAGAGACGCAAAGAAAGAATTATTGAATTTTGAACCCCATAGAGGTCTTTTTCTAAGAATAATATTCGAATTTATGGGTTCCTCTTTAACACCAAATTTTTCTACTTCTTGAA
>JAZLJW010000013.1:0-1431 GCA_045597345.1 Treponemataceae bacterium | reverse complement strand
TCTTCAAATCCTTTTACAGACTTTTTGCATTCTTCTATAAGTGCTTTATTGTCGTTTATCCAAGAGGGGATATCTACCGCTACAACAGAAGAGAGTACAAAGGCAAATACCAGAGAAGCAGTTACAAATTTTTTCATTGTCAATTTCATGAAGCACCTCTGTTCCAGTATAGAGGATTATTGGATAAATGTAAAAAAAAACGGATTTTGCAAGCAAAACCCGCGGTCTCGTAATTCTCTTACAGATTGTCAAAAAAACCGTCGTACGGCTTCGCCGTACTTACCGGGTTTTGCAAGCAAAACCCGCGGACTCGTAACTCTCTTACAGATTATCGAAGAATCCCTTAGCTTTAAGTAACTCGGCGTTCAGGATACCACCGAGGGCTGCACCACGTTTGGTGTTGTGGCTTAATGCAACAAAGCGGATATCGAATACCGGACACTTTCTCAGGCGTCCGATGGTTACAGCCATACCCTTGTCAGCTTCACGGTCGCGGCGTGGCTGAGGGCGGTTAGCTTCGTGACGTACGATAATAGGATGTACCGGAGCATTAGGCAGGTCAAGTTCCTGTGGAACACCACGGAAAGAGGTCCATACCTTTTCAATTTCTTCAAGAGAAGGTTTTTTATCTTCAGGAAGATCAAATTCCAGAGATACACAGGCAGTGTGGCCGTCAATAACCGGAACACGGTTACAGTGAGCAGCTACCAGAGGACCTGCTGCATTTTTAATGGTACCGGTTTCGGTATCTACGCATCCCAGAATCTTAAGGCATTCTTTTTCAGTTTTTTCTTCTTCGCCGCCGATGTACGGAACAACGTTATCAATCATGTCAAATGAAGAAACACCTGGGTAACCGGCACCGGAAACAGCCTGCATGGTGGTTACGATCATCCGTTTAATAGGATAACCGGCCTGCTGCAGAGCAAAAATCGGAGCCATGTAAGACTGCAGTGAGCAGTTTGGTTTTACAGCTACGAAACCTTTGTCCCAGCCATGATGTTTCTGCTGAAGGGCAATGACATCGGTGTGCTGTGGGTTGATTTCAGGAATGAGCATTGGAACATCGTCAGTCCAACGGTTGGCACTGGCGTTAGATACTACTGGAATTCCTTTTTCGGCATAGGCAGCTTCCAGAGCCTTGATGGCATCTTTATCCATTTCAAGTGCACTGAAAACGAATTTACATTTGCCAACAGCTGCATTTACATCGTTAGCATCAGCTACGATAAGATCTGCAACACCTGCTGGAATGTTTGCACCAATAAGCCAGCGGTTTTCAACAGCATCTTTATATGCTTTTCCAGCGCTGCGTGGACTTGCTGCAACATAAGTAACTTCAAACCATGGGTGATTTTCCAGGTTTGCAATGTAACGCTGACCAACCATACCGGTTGCGCCTAATACACCAACTTTGATTTTTTCTGACAT
>JAZLJW010000012.1:0-80878 GCA_045597345.1 Treponemataceae bacterium | reverse complement strand
GTTTTACAAGAGGCCTGCCGACAGGGAATTTACATTGTTCTCAGTTCAGGACGCACTGAAAATGCCATTTTACCGCATGTACGGCGTCTTGATATTGCCGGATTTGAAACAGGAAGATACATGATTGCGCTGAACGGGTCCTCCATTTATGACATGCACCTGAGACAGCAGATTTTCAGCCGGGCCGTTGAGCCTGATATTCTGATTGCAGCTGCCAGGGAAGCAAAAAAACGTCATCTGTATTCAGAAGTGTATGATGCTACAACTATTTATGTACCTGAAGACAATGAATGGACACAGCTTGATGTACGGCTTTCCGGCTTGAAAATGCAGGTTGTTCCTGACTACGAAGAATTTCTGCAGAAAGGCCATCCGAAAATGCTGATTCCCGGCGAACCTGAAGTACTGCAGGAGCTGCAGCCGGTGCTTAAAGAAATGTTCGGCAGCAGAGCAGTAATTTTTACCAGTAAGCCCTACTTTCTTGAAATCATGCCTGCCAACGCCGGCAAAGGCGAAGCACTTCAGTGGCTGGCAGAAACACATCTGGGTCTGCAGCAGAGCCAGACCATGGCATTTGGTGACAGCTTTAATGACGAGAGTATGCTGCGGTATGCTGCCCACAGTGTGTGCATGAAAAATGGAATCACTGAAATGCAGTCTGTCGCTGTTCATGTGTCGGACTGTACCAACGAAGAAGATGGCGTTGCCCATTTTGTAAAAGAGTATGTGCTGTAACGACGCTGTCTTATCTGCAGCTGAGCTGATTGACCACATCCCCGATGAGTTTCAGGTGCAGAAACTGACAGCTCCAGTTTCAACAAAAGCAGTATCAGGCTGCTACACCGGCGATCTGCTCAGCGATGTACTGGCCCATGCCCGTGCCGGACAGATTCTGGTTACCGTTCAGGCCCATGCAAACACCATTGCCGTTGCAGAGACAAAAAAAATGCCGGCTGTTATTTTCTGTAACAACCGGCATCCTTCACCTGAAGTAATACAAATGGCAGAAGAACGG
Source organism: Treponemataceae bacterium (assembly GCA_045597345.1). Lineage (GTDB taxonomy): Bacteria > Spirochaetota > Spirochaetia > Treponematales > Treponemataceae > Treponema_I. Next base: position 79,863 of record JAZLJW010000012.1, on the reverse strand, counting down.
GGAGTCAGCCTGTTTGTTACATCCCGTACCTCTTTTGAAATAAGCAGTACCGTCGCACCATTTTTCCTCAGTGAGACGTATTAATCATACAGAAAATCCTCAACATCTGGCAGGCTATCTATGAAAAACGCAAGCGTTGCAGATAGATTCTCTCTTGTTATGCCTTCCTTGACAATAAGCATTTCAACAACAACAGTACCGTCATCATCGATGTACATCGTAGGAGGCGATACTTCCATATTCCAGCTGTTAGCATCCCTTGCTCTTAAATCTGCAGTCCACCAGGACCGGAAGATATAAAAGACATCAGACTCAAAATATCGAAAAAGATATCCATCTCCAGAGGTTGCATTTACAATCCCATCCTCCTGCACCGTAATACCTGAACATTCAAGATTTTCCATCATTGAAACAATATCGCTTGTTCTAATCACCCATCCATCAGCACTTGCTGCGGTGATGCATACTGTCAGTACCAGCAGCACAAGAAAAACTTTTTTCATAGATTTCATCCTCTATCTCCTTTTATGTAAGAAACTGTCACCGAAAGTATAGTGCATAGTGTCATTCCGAACTTGTTCCGGAATCTCTACACCACACTAATTACAGATGCTGAATCAAGTTCAGCATGACAGAATTTCCCGGACAATCCCACAAAAATACTCTTATCTAATTATAGTACACGGCGCGTAAATATACATGCTCATTGCTCAACTTTGTATAAAAATGCTACACTTTTGCATATTTTTAATACAAAACCGGGGAGTATCTCATGACCTTTTATGAAGAACTTGAATGGCGCGGACTTATTAAAGACGTTGCCGGCGAAGACATCGCAGATAAACTGAACAACGAAAAAGTAACATTCTACTGGGGTACTGACCCTACCGCAGACAGCCTGCATCTTGGTCACTATTCTTCTCTGGTTACCGCAAAACGTTTTGCAAAATACGGACATCATCCGATCCTTCTGGTTGGTGGTTCTACCGGTCTTATCGGTGACCCACGCCCCACTGCAGAACGCGAGATCATGGCTAAGGAACGTCTGGATAAAAACATGGCCGGAATCAAAGCCCAGGTAGACCGGATTTTTGACGGAAAGGCCGAAATCGTAAACAACTACGACTGGACCAAAGACTACACCTTCCTGGAATTCCTCCGGGATATCGGTAAGTACATCAATGTAAGCTACATGCTGGGTAAAGACATCATCGCCCGCCGTCTTGAAACCGGTATTACCTATGCAGAATTCTCCTATACCCTGCTGCAGGGGTACGACTTCCTGCACCTGTACCGCACCAAAAACTGTATCCTGCAGTGCGAAGGTGCCGACCAGTGGGGTAACATTACTACCGGTCTGGAACTGATCAAGAAAATTGAAGGTAAAGAAGCATACGGCTTTACCATGCCGCTGGTTCTGGATAAATACGGCAACAAGTTCGGTAAATCTGCCGGTAACGCTCTGTGGCTGGACATCAACAAGACTTCAAGCTACGAACTGTACCAGTACCTGATCAACGTTGATGACTCCATGGTTACCAGCTACCTGAAGATCTTTACCTTCCTGACTCCAGAAGAAATCATGGAACTGGATGCAAAGAACAAGGAACATCCTGAACTGCGCGAAGCCCACAAAGCTCTGGCCCATGAAATCATCAAAGACCTGCACGGGGAAGCTGAATACGAAAAGGCCGTACAGATTTCTCAGGCTCTGTTCAGCGGAAACATCAAAGGCTTAAGCCTGAAGGATGTAGAAGTAGGATTACGTGATGTTCCTACCGTTATGATTGACGAAGGTACCACCATCATGGATGCCATGGTTGCCAACAAAATCGTTTCAAGCAAACGTGAAGGCCGTGAATTCCTGACTGCCGGTTCCATTACCATTAACGGTGATAAGGTTCAGGACGAAAACTTTGCCCTGACAAAAGCCGTAGCGCTGGAAGAAACTCTGATCGTTCTGCGTCGCGGAAAGAAAAAGAACTACATCATCAAGTTCAACTGATGCCGTTTTGTTTCTGAAAAATCCGCCACACTTCAGAAGGATGTGGCGGATTTTTTCAGACACCGTATCTTTTTATGCTTTACAACAATTCTTTCTCATTTTTTACTACTTATTTGATATCACTTTTTTTTCAAACTATAATATCTTTCATGAAACACAAACTCGCTAAACTATTGATTTTGCCGGTTGCATTGCTTCTATGTATTTCATCTCTTACTGCTGCATCCGGATGGACCCCAGAAAAGGCAAAGAAACTGCGTCTGAATATGGTCGCTCAGGCAAAGACCTATCTTGGAACTCCCTATGTCACCGGTGGTACAACTTCAAAAGGCATGGACTGTTCAGGTTTCATCGTTCGTGTAATCCAAGATACTACCGGTAAATCATTTCCCCGCACCGTTGCGGAAATGTACAGTAAATGCCAGGTTATCAAAGACAATGAAAAAGAAGCCGGTGATTTGATTTTTTTCAAGACGGTAGGGTTTCGGGTTTCTCATGTAGGCATGTACATCGGTAAAGGACAGTTTATTCACAGTGCCAGCGATGGAAGCCGTACCGGTGTAATCATTTCTTCATTGGATGAAAAATACTGGAAGGAACATTATCACTCTGTCGGACGTTTTGTTCCCAGTGGATTAAGCAAAGTTTCCATGAATCTGGATTCTGATTCCGAAAACAGTGACCCTGATATTTTTGCCCTGTTTGAAGAGAATTCATTTCTTGCACAGCTGCCAGATCTTGATGACAGCACTGCCGAAAAAGGAGTTTCAGCCGGTTCTTCCAGAAAGTTCATGGAATCTGTCGGCTTTGATATTTCAGCATCATTAACTACCAGTCTCATGACCCGCAGTGATATCATGCTGAATGCCCGCGGATTTGACAGTGCTGTTACAGCCCTTTTTGATACTGGGAAAGTAAAACCAGGAGTTGGATTAGGGTTTCGCTATGATGCGCGGACCCATGTATTCCAGATTCCAATAACAGCAACGGTTTCTACCAGTGATTTTCTCCGGTTCTATATAGGGCCGGTAATTTCCATGGGTAAAGCCGTTGTACCCGGTTCTACAGATGCCTGCAAAGCTTCATTCTTTCCAGGCATTATCGGTCTTTCTTTACAGACTCCCTCCATCCTTAAAGGAAAGACCGGTCTTCACTTCATCGCAGACACAAATTACATCGTATATAACAAAATTGACGGATCAGCTTTATCTTTACTTGATTCATTCATAACCGGATTTACTATCAATACCGGTATTCGTGTAACCCTTCCACGGGCTTAATTATTTCCCTAATATGAAAAAGTATCCATTTTCCATTTTCTTTATTGCAGTAATCCTACTCTGCAGTTGTTCACCTAAAATTACTACTACAATCAATACTTCTGAAGACACCACTATGGTGGTTTATTGCGCAATTCCCCCGGTACTATCTGACTTGCTGTATTCATTTACTGGAACCGGCGCCCGCGAACTAATCTCCCCTGAAGAAATTAAAAGCACACTGAATGATCATGGCATCTCAGTACTCAGATGCTCCATAAATACCAATGATGAATTTTCGCTGTCTACAGCACATATTTCACCAGTAACACTTCCACTGCCTGTTACAACTACTGCATCAAGCATTTCACTTTCTCTTTCACCTGCCATTATGCAAAATATCCTGACATTACTGCCTGCAGATACAGCAGCCACCTTTGATCTTCTTATGGCACCTGTATTGACTGGAGAAAAGATGACTACTGAAGAATACGTTTCTCTCATCAGTTCTGTGTATGGTGGAAAAACAGCCTCTGAACTTGAAAAATCCCAGTTAACACTGGAACTTTCTACGCCTTCACCAGCTACGTTAACCATAAAAAAAGGTACAACAGTTCAATCTGTTTCCAGTAACACTACCACATTGCTCCATCGCTTCTCTGTTGCTCAACTACTCACCTTACAGGATACCGTCATCCTTACCGTTTCATGGTAATCTCATCACTTACCTTTCCTGGGAATCTCTAAAAACGATATTTTTTAGAGATTCCTTACAAAAAAAATTTGCACGATTAGGTATTAGGACTTAAAATATATCTATATAATTTTATAGATAGGCTTTGGGGGTCTATATGTCTAAAACTGTAGATGCAGGGTTCTCTAAGGAACTTGATGCATTCATCGAAGAATGGAAAAACAAACCAGGTAACCTGATTATGATTCTTCATCATGTTCAGGAAGAACAGGGATACATTTCCAAGGAAGCTGCTGCTGCCGTTGCAGAACGCACCAACAGCCCGCTTGCACGTGTATACGGCGTTATGTCGTTTTATCACCTTTTCAAAACCCAGCGTCCGGGTAAAAACAAGATCAGTATCTGTCTTGGTACGGCCTGTTACCTTAAAGGCGGACAGGATCTTATTGATGAAACTCGCGCTATTCTCGGCGTTTCTGCAGACTCAATTTCTACCGCAGATGGTCTGTTCTCAGTAGAGCCAGTACGCTGTATCGGTTGCTGTGGTCTTGCACCAGTTATGTCGGTAAACGGCGACGTATACGGAAAACTTACCAAAACACAGATTTCAGGCATTCTCGATAAATATCGGGAAGCATAACATAGCATTCAGTAATGCACTACACCCTTTGTGACCAGATAGCTGACATTGTGCAGAACTCAATGGAAGCCGGTGCAACAGAGATTCAGGTAGAGCTTGTTGAAAATGAAAAAGTTGCTGTGGTGTATGTCCGTGACAACGGGCCGGGGTTTGAATACAAACCTTTGTACACCAACGGGTTGAAACACCCCCACAGAACTACAGGATTGGGGCTTGCCTTTCTTGCACAGACTGTGGAACAGACTGATGGCAGCTGGAAGATTGATTCTTCTGAAAATGGCACCACAGTACAGATGGAGTTCAACCTGACCCATATTGATACACCTCCCATAGGAGATGTACCGCTGTTATTCAGAGATCTGCTTGTTCAGCATTCCGGGAAAGAGTCGTTGCTGCTGACAGTTCACCGGATGAAAGAAGCAGACAACGTTCGTAAGGAATATTTTTTTACTAACGTGCAGCTGGCAGAGGCAATTGGAGACATACAGACTGCTGGGGGCTTAGCCCTGCTGGAGACATTCTTAAGAAATCAGGAATGTGAATAACGCATAGGAATGGGAAAACACAACAAAAAAGGAGACTTAGAAAAAATGGCAAAACTGTCATTAGAAGAACTGCGTGCCATCCGTGAAAATGGAAAAACAGAGATGGCAAAGCGCGAAACTGAAGGCAAAACAGCACAGATTGTTGTCGGCATGGGAACCTGCGGTATCTCTGCCGGTGCAAAAGATACTCTTGATGCTTTTATTAAAGCTGTTAATGAAGCAGGTCTTGGAGCCACCACCATCGTACGCCAGACCGGTTGTATGGGAATCTGCGACAGTGAACCTACTGTTGAAGTAATTGCTGACGGTGCAAAAACACTGTACGGCCGCGTTACGCCACAGGTTGCAAAGCAGATTGTAGATGAACATCTTGTTGGGAAAAAGGTTGTTGCATCAGCCGTAATCAACAAATAAGATCAGGAGTTTAAAATGGCATATACCCATTACATTCTTGTTTGCGGTGGTACCGGATGTGAATCCAGCAACGCAGACCTTATTTACAAAAACCTTCAGGCTGAAGCAAAAAACTTTGGCGTTGAAGATAAAGTACAGATCGTAAAAACCGGTTGTTTCGGTTTCTGTGAAAAAGGACCAATCGTAAAAGTTCTTCCGGAAGATTCTTTCTATGTAGAAGTTAAACCGGAAGACGCAAAAGATATTATTGCTGAACAGGTTGTAAAAGGCCGTGAAGTTAACCGCCTGCTGTACAACAAAGAGGCAAAATCAACAGATGAAGTTCAGGAAATCCAGTTCTACGGAAAACAGCGCCGTATCGTACTGCGCAACTGTGGTCTCATTAATCCTGAAAACATCAATGAATACATTGCCCGTGACGGATACCTGGCACTGGAACGTGCCCTGTTTGAACTGACTCCTCAGCAGATTGTTGATGAAGTTAAGGCTTCCGGCCTCCGCGGACGTGGTGGTGCAGGTTTCCCGACCGGTTTCAAGTGGGAAGCAGGTCTGAAAGCTGCAGGCGATGTTAAATACGTAGTATGTAACGCCGACGAAGGTGACCCAGGTGCCTACATGGACCGTTCTACCATTGAAGGTGACCCACACTCAATCCTTGAAGCAATGACCATCTGTGGTAAAGCCATTGGTGCTCATCAGGGTTTCATCTACATCCGTGCAGAATACCCGCTGGCTGTAGACCGCTTAAAGATTGCCATGCAGCAGTCACGCGAAGCAGGCCTCTTAGGTAAAGACATTCTTGGTTCAGGATTTGACTTTGATATTGAAATCCGTCTTGGTGCCGGTGCATTCGTTTGTGGTGAAGAAACAGCCCTTCTGCGCTCAATTGAAGGTCAGCGCGGTATGCCTACTCCAAAACCACCGTTCCCGGCTCAGTGCGGTCTGTGGGGTAAACCAACCGTAATCAACAACGTAGAAACCTGGGCAAACATCCCTGTTATCCTGACAAAAGGTGCAGCATGGTTTGCTTCTATCGGTACCGATGACTCAAAAGGAACCAAAGTATTTGCCCTTACCGGTAAAGTTGAAAACTCTGGTCTTGTTGAAGTTCCAATGGGAACCACCCTGCGCGAGATCATTTTCGAAATCGGTGGCGGTATCAAAAACGGCAAGAAATTCAAAGGTGTACAGACTGGTGGCCCATCAGGCGGTATCATCACTGAAGAAAACCTGGATACTCCAATCGACTTTGGTGCCCTTACCCGTCTTGGTTCAATGATGGGTTCAGGTGGTATGATCGTTATGGACGAAGACGACTGTGTAGTAGACGTTGCCAAGTTCTACATAGAATTCTGTGTAGATGAAAGCTGTGGTAAATGTTCACCATGCCGCATCGGTACCCGCCAGATGTATGCAATTCTGGATAAGATTTCCCGCGGTAACGGTGAAATGGAAGACCTGCAGAAACTGGAAGACATCGGTCAGTCCATGAAAAACTGTTCACTGTGTGCTCTCGGTCAGTCGGCTCCTAACCCGACACTTTCTACCATCAACAAGTTCCGTGATGAATACATTGAACATATCGTTGATAAAAAATGCCGTTCCGGTAAATGTAAGAAACTGGTTTCTTATTACATCAGCGAAAAATGTATCGGCTGTGGTATGTGTGCACGCCAGTGTCCTGCAAGCTGTATTACCGGTGAAAAGAAGAGCCGTCACCAGATTGATCAGGCTAAGTGCTTGAAATGTGGCGCTTGTATGAGCACTTGTAAATTCAACGCAATTATCAAGAAGTAAGCAGAGGAAATAAACGATGATTGATCTTACTATCAATGGCAAAGCAGTTTCTGTTGAACCAGGAACCACAATTCTTAAAGCCGCACAGCAGATGAATATCAAAATTCCTACTCTGTGCTATAACGATGACTTACCGGCATGGGCTTCATGCGGTATCTGTGTTGTTAAAAACGTAGACCCACGCACTGGCCGCGCCCGTATGGCACGAGCCTGCTGTACCGAATGTACACCGGGAATGAATATCGTAACCAGCGACCTGGAACTGACCAAGGCACGCCGCACTGTTCTTGAACTGATTCTTTCAAACCACCCGCAGGATTGTCTGCAGTGTAACAGAAGCGGTCAGTGTGAACTGCAGACTCTGGCCCAGGACTTTGGACTCCGCTCAGCACCACGCTTCCAGCAGATTCTGAAGAACCAGCAGGTTGATGACAGCTACGAAGAAATCGTATTTGACCGCGACAAGTGTATTAACTGCGGCCGCTGTGTAGAAGCATGTCAGCAGATGCAGAACGTATGGGCTCTGGAATACACCAACCGTGGTGACAAGACTGTTATCGGCCCTGTTGCAGGTTCTGACCTGGCTCACAGCCCTTGTATCCGCTGCGGACAGTGTGCTGCTCACTGTCCTACCGGTGCCATCACTACCCGTAACCCCATCGAAAAGATTTTCGAAAAAACAGCTGATCCTGAACTGACCGCTGTAGCATCAATCGCTCCTTCAGTTCGTGCAGCTCTGGGCGAAGAATTCGGTATGCCGGCAGGAACCCTTACCACCGGTAAGATTTATACTGCACTCCGCATGCTTGGTTTCAAATACATTTTTGACACCAACTTTGCTGCCGACCTTACCATCATGGAAGAAGGTACCGAACTGGTTACCCGCCTGACCAAAGGTGGTGCACTGCCAATGTTCACCAGCTGCTGTCCGGGTTGGGTAGACTATGCTGAAAAATACTATCAGGACTTCCTGCCTAACCTGTCTTCTGCAAAATCACCACAGCAGATGCAGGGTGCAGTTACCAAGACTTACTGGGCAGAACAGGCCGGTCTTGCTCCTGAAAAGATTTACCACGTATCAGTAATGCCTTGTACTGCAAAACTGTACGAATCACGCCGCAACGACGACATGAAATCAAGCGGTGCACCAGACGTTGATACCGTAATTACTACCCGTGAACTGGCTTCTCTTATCCGCCAGGCTGGTATTGATTTTGTTAACCTGGAAGACAGTGAAGCTGATAATCCTATCGGACCATATACCGGTGCAGGTACCATTTTCGGTGCTACCGGTGGTGTAATGGAAGCAGCCGTTCGTACCGCTTACAAACTGGTAACCGGCAACGAACTGGGTGACGTAAACTACACTGCAGTACGCGGTCTGGAAGGCGTTAAAAAGGCAGAAGTTGACCTGAACGGAACAAAAGTTCGCCTTTGCGTTATCCATCAGATGAGCAATGTAGAAGCTGTTATCAATGAAATCCGCCAGGCTGCTGCCGAAGGTAAAGAACGTCCTTACGACTTTATCGAAGTTATGGCCTGCCGCGGTGGTTGTGTAACCGGTGGTGGTCAGCCATACGGACACTGTGATGATCTGCGCGTTAAACGTGCAGCTGCACTCTATACTGACGATGCAACCCACGAAATCCGCCGTTCACACGAAAACCCACTCATCACCAAAATTTACGATGAGTACTTTGGTCAGCCAAACAGCGAAAAAGCACATCACCTGCTGCATACTCACTATACCGCACGTGATCTGTATCGCGACTGATATCGTTAAAGAGTAATGACACTCTCCAGACTCATTGATACCCTTCAGGAACACTGAGACTGTCGATGTGTCCTACCCTTCCTGATGAATACCCCAAGGCTGCTGTGCAAACTTGCATGGCAGCCTTTTTGTTTGTACAGTGTAGGTATGAACTCAGAAATTGAACAAGCCAATGAAGAGCGGATTACTGCTCTGGAAATCAAAATGGCCTATCTTGAAGATTTTTTGAACAAACTGCAGGCTATCGCCGTTGAACATGAAACAACCATAGACCGTCTCACGGCTGAAAACCGGGTGTTAAAAGGGAAACTGACCGAGCTGCTTGAAGCACAGGAAGGCGACATCCCAAACCGGAAGCCACCCCACTATTGATACAGTATATCTATAAAACAAGGCTATGTCCGTAAAAAGTGTTGCTTATTGTCACCCTGAACTTGATTCAGGGTCTTATCATAAGTCCACAAACCTACCGGATTGCCAGTACATGCAAAAACGCTGTGAATGACGTTACAACTGTTGAGTTTTGCGTTAGCAAAAACTCAGTAAGGTTGTGTTGCAATGCAACACAACCGACCGTCGCTATTGGTGAATCCCGGCATGGAAACTATATAACGTCCATGCTGACCGCATGGACGCCGGGCTTCAACAATTTTTGCCTGTACTGTCCCTCCTCTCGATTTGTGGCCTTCCTGTACAATCTTTGTTGCTGTGTAGCATTCAGCAGCACTTTTTACGGACAGAGCGTAAAACAAAAAACGCCTGCATGTTCAAAATGCAGGCGCTTCCTATCGGTACATATTCCGGATCAGATATTTTTCAGCAGGTCATCAACCTTATCGGTTTTTTCCCAGTTGAACTCGCTGCGGCCAAAGTGACCATAAGCAGCAGTTGCGCTGTAAATAGGTTTCTTCAGGTCCAGTGTTCTGATGATTCCGGCTGGTGAACAGTCAAATACTTTTTCAACGGCCTTAACAATCTGTGCATTCGGCACGGTTCCGGTTCCAAAGGTATCTACCATGATTGAAACAGGGAACGGAACTCCAATAGCATAGGCCAGTTCTACTTCACATTTTTCTGCCAGTTTTGCAGCCACAATGTTCTTTGCAATATACCGGGCCATGTAAGCAGCTGAACGGTCTACTTTTGATGGGTCTTTACCGCTGAAAGCACCGCCACCATGGCGTCCCATACCACCATAGGTATCTACAATGATTTTGCGTCCGGTAAGACCGGTATCACCGAATGGTCCACCAACAACAAAACGACCGGTCGGATTAATAAAATACTTGGTATCTTTTGTCATAAGACCGGTTGGTTCCAGAACCGGCTTAATGATGTTTTCGATAATGCCTTCACGGATGGTTTCGTTTGAAACATCAGGTGAATGCTGATGAGAAATGACTACGGTATCAATACGAACCGGTTTGTTGCCTTCATATTCAATGGTAACCTGACTCTTTGCATCGGGACGAAGCCAGTCCATGGCTCCGGATTTGCGCAGGTCAGTAGCCTTTAGCAGCAGGTTATGGCTGTACATGATAGGAGCCGGCATCAATTCCGGAGTATCTGAGCAGGCAAATCCGAACATCATTCCCTGATCACCGGCGCCCTGCTGGCCTTCATATTCTTTCAAACCTTTACCTACAACACCCTGATTAATATCAGGCGACTGACTGTGAATCATGTTCATTACAGCCATTGAATCGCAGTCCAGACCGTATTCGCTGTCGGTGTAACCGATTTTCCGTGCAGTTTCGCGGGCGATTTTCTGAACATCAACCCAGGTATTTGTGGTAATTTCACCACCAACAAGAACAAGACCAGTAGAAGCAAAAGTTTCACATGCTACATGGCTTTCGGGGTCAGCTGCCAGACAGGCGTCCAGTACGCCATCAGAAATCTGGTCACACAGTTTATCAGGATGACCTTCTCCAACAGATTCAGAAGTAAAAAGATATTTGTCTGCGCTCATTGCAATCTCCTGAGTTTTAAGCGGTTAAATAGTCTATTAAGTATACTGGAATACCGATTCTATGAAAACAGTGAATATTATGAAACACCGTAGACTATTACGCTCTTTCAGGGCAGAAGTCTGCTACCAGACAGGCATCGCATTTTGGATTACGCGCCGTACACGTATACCGACCATGAAGAATCAGATGATGATGGGCGTGCTCCATGTATTTCTGGGGAATTACCTGATACAGATCCTGTTCAACCGCTTCCGGAGTCTTTCCATTACTCAATCCAAGACGATGTGCCACACGAAATACGTGAGTATCCACCGGCATTACCGGTTCGTGCCACACTACGTTCAAAACCACATTGGCGGTCTTTCTGCCTACTCCGGGAAGTTCCATCAACAATTCCCGGGAATGAGGAACTTCCCCGTCGTACTGATCTAAAAGCTGCTTACTCAGCGCTATAACGTGCTTTGCCTTAGACCGAAATAGCCCGATGCTCTTTATGTACGGTATAAGCCCTTCTTCTCCTAATGCCACCATCTTATCCGGTGTATCAGCCACTTTGTACAATTCGCGGGTTGCAATATTGACACTTTTATCTGTTGCCTGTGCCGAAAGAACAACTGCAACCAACAATGTATAGGGGGACTGCCATTCCAATTCACTGGTTGGATCAGGATCTGCCTGATAAAAAGTCTGAAACAGCTTTGTTATACGATCATCAGACATGGGGAACTCCTTTTCCATGGTAATATATTGTCAAAATCCGTAATTTTGTCATATTGAATAACAATCCGGTTTTATTTTATACTTCGCTCAGTTAATCTTTCAAGGAGTATTTTTAATGGCACTTCAGAAAAAATATGATAAAACCAACACCAAATGCACTGTAACTTTTGAGCTTTCCAAAGAAGCTGCCAACGGTGCAGAACAGGTTTGGCTGGCCGGCGACTTCAATAGCTGGAGCAGCGTAGATACCCCAATGACTAAGTTGAAGAATGGTTCTTTTAAAGTAAAACTGACCCTTGAAGCCGGCAAAGAATATCAATTCCGTTATCTGCTTGATGGAAAACGCTGGGAAAATGACTGGGCTGCAGATAAATATGTAGCAGCACCTTTCTCTTACACTGATAACTCAGTAGTTATCTGCTGACGCTAAAAAAAGGGGCACAAGCCCCTTTTTTATTTCACCCTGTACAAAGTAAAATCAGGATCTAAAACTTCAATCAATTCTGATTTTGGTCCAATGACCAATGCATTCAAATCATCATCAATGAAGATAGCAGTTACTTCAGGATAATAATCCTTAAGAAGGGTAATACCATCATCAATACCTGCAACAAATAGTGCTGTAGAAAGCATATCAGACTGAAGAGATGTTTCCCCCAATACTGTTACAGACAAAAGACCATTCTGCACTGGATATCCATCTTTACTACTTAATAGATGATGATAGCGAATACCATCTTCGATAAAATACCGCTCATACACCCCGCTGGTAACTACCGTAAAATCTTTTCCTGTTACCTTTAGCCCTGCCGTAAGAGGGTTGGCAGGATTCTTAATTCCTACACGCCATTCCGAACCGTCTTTTTTTCCCCCGACGGTAAAAATATTTCCGCCAAGATCAACTAAAGCACTGGTAACACCAGCTTCCTCCAGCAAACGAGCAACTTCATCAGCAGCGTATCCTTTGGCAATACCGCCAAGATCAACTTTTGTACCGGTCTTCAGCAGCTGTACCGTTTCTGCTTCATTATCCACAATAACGTAATCCGTAGAAGAATCAGGCAGTACAGCAGCAAGTTCTGCAGAATCCGGTATATGAGCATCATCAGTTGCGATACCCCATAACTTAATGACACTTCCTAAAGCCGGATTAAAAGCCTGATTACTATAGCGGGCAGTATCCAGTGCATTATTCAGAACAAATCGCAGTTCATCAGAAACGGGAACTGCTAGACCTGTGCCGCTGGTAAGATTCAGTTTGTACAGCTCAGCCGTTTCCAGATTGGCACTGAATGTAAGTTCAATTTCATCAAGCCGCATAAAGCAGTCATTCAGCAATCGTACAGCAAGAGCAGGTTTGTCTTTGGGAAGGTTATTTGTCGAAAATACGGCATCATCGATATCATAAATGGTAATACTGCAGACTGTTCCAATGGCCCGGCGTGTATCACTTACCGGTTCTGCCAGCTGCACCACACGGTTACAGCCGGCAAAAAGCAGTACTGCAGAGAGCAGGCAGAACAGTCTGCCTGCTGAAGTGCAGATATGTTTCAAGGACGTGGTCCTCTCTTTTGTTAGTCTTCTACAATACGGATGTGCAGGTCTTTCAGCTGCTGTTCATCTACAGGAGCAGGACATTCATCCATTGGGCTCTGTGCCAGGTTGTTTTTCGGGAATGCAATTACTTCATGAATTGATTCTTCGTGACACATGAGCATAACCAGGCGGTCAAGCCCAGGAGCAATACCACCGTGTGGCGGTGCACCGTATTTGAATGCTTCTACCAGGAAGCCGAAAGCTTTCTGAGCACGTTCGTTTGAGTAACCGGCAATGGCAAAAATGCGCTGCTGCAGTTCAGGATCATTGATACGCATAGAACCTGAAGCAAGTTCGTAACCGTTCAGAACCAGGTCGTACAAATCACCTTTTACTTCGCCAGGATTAGATTCCAGGGTTGGCCAGTATTTCTGCTGTGGCAGGGTAAACATATGGTGTTCGGTTTCCCAGTGGTTTACTTCTTCGTTCCAGGCAAAATAAGGGAAGTCTACAATCCATACAAAGTGGAATTCATCTGCAGGGTTGTACAGGTTCAGGTCTTTACCCAGCTGCTTACGAACAGCCCCCAGGGCAACACAAGCTACCTGCCATTTTTCATCACTTACGAACAGCAGCAGGTCGTTCTTCTCTGCACCCAGTTTTGCACAGATTTCAGCTTCTTTACCTGCATAGAATTTACTGATACCGCCTTCAAAAACGCCTTCAGCATTAACTTTCATCCATGCAAGACCTTTAGCCTTGTATTTTTTAGCTTCTGATTCCAGAGCTTCAATCATTTTGCGGCTGTATTTGTCTGCAACATTCTTAACAACAAGAGCCTTCAGACCACTTCTCTGATGGCGTGGCAGTGCTTTATCTGCGTTGGCAGCTCCTGCTTTGAATGCACCAAAGTCAGAAAGATCAGCCATGAAAGCGGCATCCTGCATTTTAAGGTCAAAACGGAGGTCTGGTTTATCGCTTCCGTAGAAGTCAAAGGCATCTTCCCAAGCCAGGCGTTCAAAATGTTCAGGCAGGTCTACGTTCAGGGTTTTCTTGAAGATATGACCCATCATGCCTTCAGTAGTGCTCAGAACTTCGTCACGGTTGGTGAATGACAGTTCCATATCAATCTGGGTAAATTCAGGCTGGCGGACACCACGGGCATCTTCATCGCGGTAACAGCGTGCAATCTGGAAGTACTTATCAAAGCCTGAAACCATCAGAAGCTGTTTGTACAGCTGGGGGCTCTGCGGCAGAGAATAGAAGGTTCCCGGGTGTACACGGGAAGGAACCAGATAGTCACGGGCGCCTTCCGGAGTAGATTTGATGAAGGTTGGAGTTTCAATTTCCAGGAATCCTTTACTGGTCAGGTATTCACGGGTAGCAAATGCAACCTGACTTCTCAGGATGATGTTATGCTGCATCTTCTGGCTGCGAAGGTCCAGATAGCGGTATTTCAGACGAAGATCCTCGTTTGGAACAACAGGAGTTCCGTCTTTCTGAACTTCATCAAGCATGAAAGGAAGAACTTCAGATTTAGCCAGGATTTCAATTTTTCTGGCAACCAGTTCAACTTCACCGGTAGCCATATCTTTATTAATCATGGTATCTGGGCGGGCGCGGACAACACCTTCAATTGCAAGACAGAATTCCATTCGGATGTTTTTGGCAACATCCTGAAGTTCTGCAGGTGAGTCCGAGTCTACTACAACTTGAGTAATACCATAGCGGTCGCGTAAGTTGATGAAAGAAATACCGCCATGTTCGCGAATACGGTGAACCCAGCCGTTTAAAATTACAGTTTTGCCGTCGTCAGCCTTGCGCAGGTCTCCGCAAGTAACGGTGCGTTTCATTGTGTTCATGGCCCTATAATAGCAAAAAAAAAGCCCCTGCTTCAACAGCAGAGGCTTTTTCATCAGCTATGTATCATATGAAACAAAGAATCTTACAGAGACTTCATTACAGCAAAGAAGTGCAGGATACTTCCGGCAATACAGAATAAATGCCAGATGGAGTGCATCCATTTTACACCTTTCATTGCATAAAAACAGATACCAACCAAATAAACACCACAGCCTACTAAAAGCAGAATAAAGCTGTTCAATGGCAGTGATGAACCAAATGGGCGGGAAAGGCAGAACATAACTATAAGAAGCAGTATGTACATAATTACCGACCAGGTTCTCATTTTTGTTCCACGAACGCTGTAGAAAATAACTCCAAACAATGCTATAGCCCAGATAACTCCAAAGAGAATCCATCCATGCACATTCTGTTCAAGGCACAGGCAGAAAGGTGTATACGAACCAGCAATCAGTATAAAAATGGTGTCGTGATTAAAGATATCAAACACTTTTTTTGCGCCGGTAGGAGCAATTGCGTGATACAACGTACTGGTCAGATAATACAGTACCAATGAAGCACCGAAGAATGTAAATCCGGTTATATAAAATGATTTGGTTTCAACGGGAGCAGCTACACAAGCCCTAATTATAAGAAGTACCAGGGCCGCTATAGCCAAACCAGCACCAATTCCATGGGAAATGGCATTGAAAATTTCTTCTCCAACTGTATACCGCTTCTTACGGTTCAAATACTCAGCCTGACGGGCTTCCATCTCTTTTTTCCGCAAAGCCTTTTTCTCAAGCGGAGTCAATTTTGACTGCTTATGTTTTATTTCACGTAAGTCATTCTTAATTTCTGCAATCTTTTCGTCACGTTCTTTTCTTAAATCTGCAACCTTCTGACTGTATTCATCACGAACATTCCGTAAGGCTGCTGCAGCTTTCTGATCTGCAGTCATTTCGTAATTAACAATTTCGTCCTGCATAACACAATGCTCCTATTTCTGTAATGACTGACGGTGTATTTCATACAGCAGAACTCCTGCTGCCACCGACACATTCAAACTATCAAGTTTTCCACAAGTAGGAATGGATAAAATGGTGTCGCATTTTTCTGTCAGTAACCGACTCATTCCCGTTCCTTCACTGCCCATGATTAAGGCAACTTTACCGGTCAGTTTTGACTCTGAAACAGTTTCCCCGCCAGCATCTGCACCATAAATCCAATACCCAGCCTCTTTCAGCTGTTCAACTGCCCGTACCAGATTAGGGACTACTGCTACAGGAACCCATGCAGAAGCCCCTGCACTGGCCCGATCAATAACTTCACTGTTTTTTGCGCCACGACGTTCGGGTAAAACACAGAGATCAGCACCAAACTGATCACAACTACGTATAATAGCGCCAACATTGTGTGGATCAGTTACACTATCCAAAACAACAACAATACTGGTAATTTTATCGGCAGCCAGCGGCTCACATGCTTTAGCCAGAAAATGATCAAAATTGACCGTATTACTGCCCCGTTTTTCTTCGGGACAAGTAATTACCACCCCACGATGCTCGCGGGCTACTTCTGGCAGAGGGGCAACTAACGCATCAAGCTCTTTTACCGGTACTTCTCTGCAGGAAATGCCGGCCTTCTGAGCCTGGGCAATTATTTTTTTTACCCGTGGACCTGGTTTTGCATACAGCAGATGCAGACTGCTTACCAGCGCTGCATCATTTTCTGCTTTACGCAGTTTCTCCTCAATGGCATGAAAGCCAGTAACAACCTGCATGTCTTAGCGTCCGCAGCACTTCTTGTATTTTTTGCCTGACCCACAAGGGCAAAGATCATTACGGCCAACTTTATCTCCTACGCGAACTACAGTGGTAGGAATAAGTTCACCTGCTTCGTACATCCATTTACCATCTTTTTTTGTAAAATAGGCACGTTCTTTATGAACATCACGGATTCCTTTGCGTACATACGTTGCAGTAAATTCTACGATACCTTCATCATCAGAAGGACCGCCTTTTTCTGTATTCAGGATTTTCAGACCCTGCCATTCGGATTCTTCACTCCACTTGCGGGTCTCTTCCATATCAATTTCCTGCTCTTCATCAGGAGTACAGCTGGCAGCAATCCAGTCGATTTCATGTTTAACGTAAGCCGAATAGCGGCTGCGCATTAATGCTTCAGCAGTTTCAGCTGCTTTAGTACCTTTGATTACAGGTTCACAACAATCAGCGTATGGCTTTCCAGAGCCACAAGGGCACAGTAATTCTTTTTCTGTCATGTTCATACCGAAATTATACTTGCAAAGTATCCCCATTTCAAGCTTTAACTTACATTTTTACACTTTTTGTCATTTTTACAATGTTGCATTTCATATCATCTGACAGCAGTTTTGTGGCGGGATTCACAATCATGGCGTATACTGAAAGTATCATGGATTATTTACAAAACATTATTGAATATTATGACGAATTGTATCCTATTTCAGAATCACAGAAACAGTTATACTTTGAATTAATTTCAGACAAAATGCCTGCTCACATCCTTCGAATCGGCTGCCAGAGCGGACTTTTTGAACATCAACTGGCACGCGCAGGACACGATGTAACCGGTATCGATACTTCTAAAGAGATGCTTGAGTCGGCTAATCGCCGCCGAAGACTGCCTAATACAGCTATCCGCTTTTTCCAGATGTCTACAATTGAAATGACTCGGTTTTTAGGTAAGGGTTTCTATGATGTTATCAGCTGCTTAAATGACAAATTATTGTTTATACGTGACCGCACATTGATGCGAAAGTTCTTCTATGACTGCAAACTGCTGCTGGCTCCCGGTGGAACCGTTATTCTGCAGATTCCCTATTTTGAGCAGGTTCCAGACGCTGATACCATATCTCTTCCTGTCCGTGAGAACATCCGGGTCAGACTTGTCAGCGAATTGACTAATAAAGACGGTATCTGGTACATGCAGCAGACTTTAGATCATGGTGGTAACCGTCAGGTAATGGTCCTTCGTGATGCAGAAGTTCTTCCTGTAACTATTACTGATATAAAAGAATTTGCGCGGGAAGTGGGTTTTCAACACATTGAAATGTACGCTGACTTTGCAAAAAGTCCACTAACCCCTGACAGCTCAAGCGTAGTTGTGTTGTTAAAGTAAAAAAAACGGCATTCTGCAGTAAAAACGACTCAGAATGCCGTGGTCTGAATAATCAGTCAATTGTCCAGCGGTTGTCTTTACGGCTGAATCTGCTGGCTGCAATTTCCAGCAGGCGGCCGTCTTCTCCGGCCATTTTCACCATTCTGGTGATAGGATTTACTTCAGTAATACGGAAATTCGAACCATCATACTGCATGCGGATTCCTTCACTTGGAAGCTTTTTCCGTGCTTCTGAGTACCATTCATGTTCGTAAGAAAGACAGCAGAGCAATCTACCACACTGCCCTGATATCTTCATTGAGTTAAGAGACAGATTCTGATCCTTTGCCATCCGGATTGAAACTGGTCGAAGTTTGTCTGAAACGGCATGACAGCAGTAGGGGCGTCCACAAACACCAAGACCACCTGTTATACGGGATTCATCACGAACTCCAATCTGACGAAGCTCAATACGCATTTTGAAAACAGAAACCAAATCTTTTACTAACTCACGAAAGTCTACTCTGTTTTCAGCACTGAAAAAGAACAATACCTTTGGTTCTTCAAGCAGATAATGTGTTGCAATCAATTTCATTTCCAGCTTATGGACTGCAACTTTTTCCTGAAATATCTTAAAGGCTTCTTCTTCTTTTACTTTAAACTCTTTTGCTTTTTCCAAATCCTCTTCAGTAGCTTTGCGCTCAAGTGTTATAACATCCGAAGGTCTTATGCCGATAGGGCAATTTACAGGCCCCATAACCAGGGCAAGATCCTTACCATACCGAGTCTGAATAATGGCATAATCTCCGGCTTTTACTTCGATTCTGTCAGAAGTGGCGTATACACCCTCGCTAGAATATTCCAGCTTTAACCGGTACAAGGGAGAAGGAAATACAAAATCTCCTTCATCTATTACTTCTTCGTTGTAATTCTCATCTTCAAGAGAAGCCAGTTCTTCTTTTGTAAGACCATCTATGTCTGAATCTGAATAATGATTACTCATATGTAATTCCTTATTTGTTTACGAAAATAAATCTACCAGCAGTCCATTTATCTCATCAACTTTAGAAAGCATTTTTAACTGCTCTGCTTGATTATACAATATATCACGCGCCAATTGCTCAAGTTTGTCATCAATTACTTTGATGAGATATTTTTTTTTAGGATTGGGGACCCGATAGGTCGGACGCGATACAGAAAATTCCACATTATATGCATTCTGTTCCACGAATTTTAAAAACTGTGAAACTTTTGTCCGGTAATCTGCAAAAGCATTGGTAAACGGATTACTCTTAAAATTTTCAGCAGCCATTGTAACATTATCAAGAAGATACGTGACGGCTTGTTCATACTCCATACCTGCTATTTCAGGAGGTAAGCCTTCTTGAACCTGAGGGCTGTCCGCAGTTTTTTTTAAAATATCCCGGAATTTCGGCCTTTTTGCCTGCTCCGCCCGTTTTTTTTCAATTTCTTGATTTTGTTCTTTAGATGCCTGAGCTGCTGCAAAATTCGCTGCAGCCTGAAACTGACCGGGAGTAACTGGACCAAGTGCCATTAAAAAGAACCCTGGTTACCGAACAAAGACTTTGCCCGGATTGCTTTCACGTTCTGCCAGTGAATTACAGCTTCGTTAAAATCATTCTCTTCAATCAGAGAAACATACTGACCCTGTATAAGAGACCCCTCTTCTACCTGTAAATGATGAGTCACTACATCCCCAATGACGATTGACGATGACAAAACTGTTACGCCATCAGGTGCCATAATATCACCTTCAACAACGCCCCCAACTACAGCCGCTGTAGCAGTAATATTTCCCCGAATACGCGCTTTATCACCAATAATGATACGGCCGGTTGTTTCAATATTCCCATCAATATCGCCATCTACGCGGACAAACCCCGATACACGCAGATTACCGGTAAAACTTGCGCCTACCCCAATGAGAGTATTAATAGAGATATCATCTGAAAAAATTGCCATAACGGAAACACTTACTTCGTTAATTTTACATTGATGTATTTAGCTGGATCTACTACTTCTGAACCAATATGAACTTCATAATGCAGATGCGCACCAGTTGTAACACCAGTATTTCCCAGGTATCCAATAACATCGCCCTGCGAAACAGTCTGACCTTTTTTTACGGTAAATGAGTTCATGTGTGCATAGCGTGTATAATATCCATATTTATGCTGAATAATTACATAGTAACCAAAACTGTCATTGTAGGCAGTTGTTACGACACGTCCATTTGCTGTAGCAACAATTGAATCACCTGTACGCCACGTAGAAAAATCCAAACCTTTATGAATGTACCAGCGTCCGGTTATCGGATGGACATTCTGTCCGAACTGCATCGAAATATGACCTACGCCACCCTTTAACGGCCAGATGGATGGAATATCAGAAAACAGCGCACCCTGAGCTTCAAAAAGTTTTCCTAACTGTTCTACCGGCTGTACAGCCCCTTCAAGATAACTCGTCAGCTGACGAACATCCACAGCTTCACGCACTGATCCCCGTGACAATTCCTGAATATCAAAAAGAGATGACAAGTCACTGTTCTGTACAGTTCCTTTAGTAGATGTTGTCTGGCCAATACCCATCAGGGAAAGTGACTCATTCAGCGATGACTGGAACCGTTTAGCAACCTGCATCAGGTTATTGTTTTCATTCCGCAGTTCATCAAGACTGGCCAGCATCTGACGGTTGTCCTCCATAAGGCGGGCAATTTCGGCTTCAGAACCGGCGGTTTTAACATTAAAGAAAAAGAAAGAGCCTATGATTCCACAAATTAAAAGGAATCCAAAAGCCAAAGAGAAAACGTTGGTCTGGAAATTTATTACTTTACTTTGAGAATGGGGAACTACCATGACAGTGAGTTTTCTGTCACAAAAGCGGAAAATACCTGCTATTCCCCTGCCGATTGCTTTGAAGACACCTGCCAGAAAACCAAGGAGATTATTTACTATGTTTTTTTCAACACGTTTATAGCGTCTGTTACGAGCCAATTCTCACCCCATAATAAACAGTGAATTAAGTATAACAATATGTATTTTTACTGTCAAATTAGACCGGAAGAGTCATTCGTTGACTGGTACCCAATCCTATGGTACCATTATCGGCAGAAACGGTTCCGTTTTATCACCTCTTTTTGGAAGTAAGCCATGCAGTTTTTTGATACTCACGCCCACATCGGGCTTATATACGATGATCCTATTGAACAATTACGTGTAGTGCAGGAAGCAAAGCAGGCAAATGTTACCCGCATTGTAAGCATCTGTAACAGTCTGCACGACTTTTCAACCGTATACCCTACCCTGAAAAATGTGCCGGGGGTATACCATGCAATTGGAGTTTCACCATCTGAAGTTAATAACCCTGGGAAAGACTGGATGAAAACAGTTGAGGAAGGTTTATCTTTACCCAATGTTGTTGCTTTGGGAGAAACCGGTCTGGATTACTATCGCAAGTTCGGCGATAAAAGCTCTCAGATTGAACTCTTCATTACCCAGCTTGAAATGGCTCAGATGCATGACAAACCGGTTATTATTCATAACCGTGATGCCGGAAAAGATATTTATGACATTCTTGCACAGCGCATGCCACAGGCTGGTGCCGTACTGCACTGCTATTCAGAAGACGCCCGTTATGCAAGGAAAGTTCTTGATATGCCGGTATATTTCTCTTTTGCCGGAAATCTGACCTACCGCAATGCCCGTAACCTTCATGAAACAGTTCTGATGCTTCCGGTTGACCGAATCCTGATTGAATCAGAAAGTCCCTTTATGGTTCCTGCACAGTATCGCGGACAACGCAATATGCCGGCCTATATACCTTCAACAGTAAAATTTCTGGCAGAAATGCTGGAAATGAACATTGAAGAGCTGGCTGACCAGTTGTGGAAAAACAGCTGCAGATTCTTCAGATTACCGGAATAATATCTGAAAGATGAAAGATTCTCTTTTTCATTCAGTTCAGGTAGGGAATCTGACTATCGGTGGGAACATTTTTCTTGCACCGGTAGCAGGTTATTCTGATAGCGCTTTTAGAAATATCTGCCGAAACTGCGGAGCTGCATTTACTTACACGGAAATGGTTTCTGCAGAGGCACTGTATCGGGGCTCTGAAAAAACCCGGGAACTGATGGTTCGTGCACCTAATGAAGATATGTACGCTGTTCAGCTTTTTGGAGGCGACACAAAATCTATGGCTGAAGCAGTCCGGATTACCCTTGCCGGAGCAAAGCCTGAACTGATTGATATTAACGGAGGATGTCCTGTACCTAAAATCATAAAAAGCGGTGCAGGTTCATCCCTGACAAAAGACCCTAACCTACTGTTTTCGATAGTAAAAACTGCTGTAGATTCCAGTGAATCATTCTGCCGGGAGCACGATATACCGACTGTTCCTGTATCAGTAAAAATACGCACCGGCTGGGATGCAGAACATATTACCTACCGGGACTGTGCAAAGGCTGCAATCGACGCAGGAGCTTCTGCCATAACCATGCATGGACGGACAAAGGCACAAGGGTATGAGGGAAAAGCAAACTGGCAACAGCTGCAGGATCTGGTGCACTTTGTAAATGGACGTATTCCCGTATTTGGAAACGGTGATGTTTTTTCACCGGAAGACTGTAAACGGATGATTACTGAAACAGGTGTTGATGGAGTTATGTTTGCCCGCGGTGCCATGGGAAATCCGTTTATATTTACCCAGGCAAAGCAGTTGCTGACAACGGGAAGCTATGATGAAATTCCTGCTCCATATCGGTTGAATACTGCTATGGATGAACTGCATCTGCTTATTGCTGAAAAAGGTGAACAGGTAGCCTGCCGCGAAATGCGCAAGCGATTCTGCTGTTATTCCAAGGGAATTCCTGGAGCGGCTGCGGTACGCAAAGAAATTGTAAGTGCAGAAACCCTTGCAGATTACGAAATTGTTTACAACAGACTTATATCAAACTACACTTAATCTATTATGAGCTTTTTATCCCAGATTATTAATGCCATAACTTCTCTCTTTGCTGGAAATAGTCCTGAAGCTCAGCAAAAAACTGATATGCGTCATCTTGAATCAAGTCTGAAGCAATATCAGCCATCCATTTACAAAAACCGGATGATTCTTCCTAATTTTGCAGAAGCATTCCGTGTTCTTGATGAACATACCAGCCCTATTGCAGCCATACTTTCCGATACCATCTTCCATGCAGATTCAAAACGTGCCCAACACTTTATTGATATTCTTATTGAAACAGGCTTTTCTGATAAGGCACGGGAATGCAGAAAAAAAATTGCCTACGATACACGCAAAGAAGAATTTCTTTCCCAGCCTAACGCACAAAGAGCACTTGAAACGCAGCGTCAGGAAATGAATACCATCATTCGGGAAATTAATACAACAACCTTCCATGCCATTGAACATGCTCTACAAACTCTTGATCAGCTCAATGACTTATGTAATTTTCCATTTTCATTGCTGCTGAAACAATTTGACCGCGAATATTCTGTATCAACCACAGCTGCTACAGCCCGATTTGAACCAGTAGAAATTGAGCGGCTTGAAAAATATCTCCTTGATTTCTATTTTATCATCGGTAATTTTAAATTAACGGCAGCAGAAGCTCGAGCCCTTGAAGCAGTATGCCTTAAAAGAAAAGGCAGTCCGCTTACCGGGGAAGAAATGGGTGCTATTCAGACACATCTACGGAAAATTTCTTACGTGCTGACTCAGATTACTACTCCTCAAATCATTCTGGATATTATCCGGGTTGCTAAAAACGACCCTCACTTTCAGGCAAAGACCGGACTTCCACAAAAGCGGTATCTTGAACAATACTCAACCAAGTTCAAGGCACAGTTTGAAAACGATACACAACGTCTTACCAGCGAGATACAGGATGAACGTATTACCACTGAAACGAATCAACTTTTCAACGGTATGCCTCTTGTTGAGTTAAATGGATATAACCAGAGTAACAGTACCAGTTTCAGAAGCGCCGGTTCCGGATCATTCCTTTGGATTCTTCCTTTACAGATTATTAAATCATTTACCCGGATTTATCTGGATGGACGGGTTTCTACCTTTTTGAATGACATTGTCGTTGAAGGATACTTTAATAATGCTCAGTTCAAATCTGAATTCTCAGAAGCTGTTTTTGCCGCTCTGGATGTTGCAAACACTCTTGAGACCTTTGAGAAATCTTTTGAAAAAGGTGAAAAAAACGACATTGCGGTTATGGAAGGATATATCCGTGACAGCAGCACTGACCCCTCATTCATGAAAAATCTGGATAAAATGATTGAAGATGTTAATACACAGGCTAAAAAACTGATTCAAGCCTCGGTTACCACCATTCATACACTTTATTCCTTCTTGGGAAATGTTCTCCCTGATTCGAAAAAGGCCTCTCCAGAAATTGTAGCAAACATCAAAGGCTTTTTTACTTCTTCGCGTAACCACGACAATGCAACGTTTCTTGAGTCATCTTTTCCTCAGTGGGATATTTTCATCGATATCATGAGGAATTATGCAATTATCGGTGAAGTAAGGGAAGAAAAAAAATGATTCAGTCAAATCACCGTGTTTCTAAAGATAAACAGATTTACGATCTTTCCCAGATGCTGGAAATCTCAAAAAGTCTATGTTCCGTTTTTGAATACTCTACGCTCATTGAATCTATTCTTTACATCTGTATGTGTCAGATGCGCGTCCTAAGCGCCGGAATGTATATTCAGACCGATTATGACTCTGATACTTTTGATTTGGGCTCAAATTTCAGTGGTTTCGAACTTGAAAAAAACCTGACGTACTCTTTGAACATTACCGATCCATTAGTGGAGTACCTGAAAGCAAATCCCAAGCCACAGTCCTTGCATCAGATAAAACAGTCTTTAGGGAAAAAAGCTGACTATACCCAGTTGGACTCTTTAAATCCGTCTCTTATTGTTCCCTTAAAGCAGAAAAACCGTCTGGTAGGTTTTCTCATTGTGGGAGAGCGCATCGATTTAGGAGATGGTATTTCCTATACAAAATACGAAAAAGAACAGATTGCAACTCTTGGTTCCCTCTCTGCTATAGCAATAAGTAATGCTCTTATGGTTGAACAGACCACTACCGATATGATGACCAAACTGAAACAGCGGCACTATTTTTTTGCTGTTCTCAGTGAAAATCTTGAAAAATGCCGTCTTTCAGGAGTTCCTTTAAGTGTTCTTATGGTTGATATTGATGACTTCAAATGCTTCAATGATACTTGGGGTCACCAGTGTGGGGACTTTGTCCTGCAGGAAACTGCCCACGCCATTTCTGAATGTATCAGAAACAGGGATTTAGCAGGTCGCTATGGCGGTGAAGAATTTATCGTAATGCTGTACGACACTGATGCAAAAGATGCAGAGATGGTAGCTGAACGTATCAGACACCGTATTGCAACGCAGACGCTTATGTACGATGGACAGCCTATGAATGTTACTGTTTCCATTGGGGTTGCAGCAATGCGCGAAAATCTTTCTGACACCCCGAAAACTATCACTGAATGTGCAGATAAAGCACTGTACCAGAGTAAAAAATCCGGTAAAAACAAAGTTACCGTTTACCGAAAATACAGATAATGACTTTTATTCACCGACCATTTAAATACGCTTTTTGGAACGTCAGCCTCATACTTATTGCAATAAATATTGCCGTATTTTTTATACTGCGTCTTTTGCCGGGGCTTATGACCTATCTGGCACTGAATCCTGCCAATATTGTGTATGGACACATGTACTGGCAGTTCTTTACCTACATGTTCGTACATGACCTGTATAACATTCAGCATCTGCTGTTCAATATGCTGGGTTTGTTTTTCTTTGGGTACATAACTGAAAAAGCCATCGGATCGAAAGAATTTCTCCTCATGTATCTGTTTACCGGTATTTTATGCGGTATTGCTTCATTTTTGATTTATATCAGCACCGGGCAGTGGCGTGTCTTCCTGTACGGTGCTTCCGGTGCTGTTTATGCCGTAATGTTTGCTTATGCTGTGGTGTTTCCCCGCGCAAAAATATTTGTATGGTATGTTTTACCCGTTCCTGCTCCGCTGTTAATTATCGCGTATGCTGCAATTGAAGTCTTTGATCAGCTGTTCAGCTTAAAAAGTGGTATCGCCCATACAACCCATCTGGCAGGTTTTGCTTTTGCCTGGCTATATTTTGTCATCCGTATGCAGGTACACCCCTTACAGATATGGAAAAACGCATACCGTCGCTGATTATTTCAATTCTCTTATTCTGTTTTCTTTTTCCCTTTTCTGTGACAGCTCAAACCGCACAGACCGATCCTACACTACGGATTGAGCTGTGGGTTCCTTTTGATGAAGACCCCAGTCTTGGAATAGCTCCAGAACCAGACGAAGCTGTCTGGATGCCGGCAGTACGCGCATTACATCAGGTTACACCCTTTATCTTTTCCGGAATGATTTATGGTTGGGAATTTTCTTACACACCTTCTGACAAAACCCGTGGCATAGAGGAATATTTTGAAGTTACTCCATTAGGTTCTGTTCAGCTCAAAGATCCCCGTCTCACATTTCATGACAGCCTCCTGACAGATACAAAAATAATTACACAGGCAGAATATGAGCGCACTGCGCATATGATGAAAAACAGAGAACACTGGCAGAGTTCAACCACAGCAAAAGTATCCGGGAAAGGATATGGAAGTGTACATGAAGGAACTTCCGGTATGCAGAAAGCTGTTGAAGATGCCATAAAAAATGCGGTTCGAACCTGGGCACAGTCGTATACGAAAAACAAGCCGAAAGAGATTGCAGGCTCAATTGTGCTGTCAGATAAAACCCCACTGATTGGAGTAAAAAACGGACAGTATGTGGCTGACCTTGATTTTTTTCTCTATGTGGTTACAATTAATCAATATCAATTTTATTGATTATACCTGTTTTTTGGTATTTTAAAGGAGCTTTCCCATGACTAAAAAAGTCCTTATTGTTCTTTTTTCAATCTGTTTCTGCTCTCTTTCATTATTTGCTCAGGTTTTTGATGATGAAACCGGAGAGTATATTGAAATCCCAACAGCTACTCCTGATTACAATATTTATGAAATCGTTGAAGAAAAACAGGGTGGACTGGTACTTTTTAAAATTCAGTACTGGCCAGCTCTGGATGAAGCCCGTTTCTTCTACTCAAAACCATCTACCCTTTTTGATAAAGGTGATGCATATGCAGCTGTAGTACAGCGTATTATGCAGTTTCAGCAGGATTATAGTTATTTCTCATACACGTATATGACTCGTGATGAGTTACATTTTGAAAAAAATACTAACCCAGAAAGAACGGTTTATTCGGCCTACGTACGGTTTGAACGATAAACCACCGGAAGGAAAAAAATGGATACACAAGCTATTATTAAAAATCTGCACCCACTGGAAATCAAAGTTCTGCGTGCATACACCAGTAAAGATGAACTGACTTCTGCAAAGCTGGTTTCTGAGCTGGAATATAAGGAAGGTCATGCAAACCAGGCATTCT
This sequence comes from Treponemataceae bacterium, assembly GCA_045597345.1. Classification (GTDB taxonomy): domain Bacteria; phylum Spirochaetota; class Spirochaetia; order Treponematales; family Treponemataceae; genus Treponema_I. The sequence continues at coordinate 51,987 of JAZLJW010000012.1, read as the reverse complement.
CATGGCTGGGAATGAAAGAACTTTGTGAAGAAATCGGTCGTGTACCACACACCTACTATGAAATCACTGAGCTGGGCCGCCACTTTGAAAAAGTAGGTCAGCCTGTTGAACGCATTATTGAGTTCGTTCGCGAAAAAGGTGCTCACGCACTGCCACATATTGCTGAAGCTCTGAAACTTGACAATAAAGATGTAGGTTCTGCATTCGGTCAGCTTTCAAAAGAAGGCGTTCTGGCCATGGATGGTGAAAAGAAAGCTTCACATACCGGTAAAGATACCCCACACAGCATTAAAGTTGCCCGCGAACTGCTGAAAAAAGCAGTTGCTGCAGCAGACGGCATGCTGGATCAGGCTGCTCTTTCTGAAGAAGAAGTAGCTGTTATGGGTACTCTGGCTAAAAAACGCGGTGCAGCTGACAGTGCATTCCGTATTGTTGAACGCGAAACCGTTACCTTCCGCCTGACTCCTGCTGCCGATGAAGTAAAAGCCGCTCTTGAAGCTGCCGGCGTTACCGGTAACGAAATCGGGTCGATTACTTCTAAAATGCTGGCTACCGGCGAATGGAAAAACGGTACCTTCCGTGGATACAACGTTAACGTTCCACCAGCCCGTATCATTCCAGGCCGTACCAGTGCATACGTATCATTCCTTGAAAGCGTAAAGGACAAGCTGTGCTCACTTGGTTTTGAAGAATTTGACGGTCCTCTGGTAGAATCTGAATTCTGGAACTGCGATGCCCTGTTCATGCCTCAGTTCCACGCTGCCCGCGATATTCACGACGTATACAGCGTTAAAAACCCAACTCACGCAAAAACCATTGAAGAACCATTCCTTTCCAACGTTGCCGCTGCACACCGTGATGGTGGTAACACCGGAAGCCGCGGATGGAACTACAACTTTGATACTGAATTTACCCGCCGCCTGATTCTGCGCAGTCAGGGAACCGTACTTTCTGCCCATCAGCTGGCAAAAGCTAAGATTCCGGGCAAATACTTCGGTATTGCACGCTGTTTCCGCTACGACAAAGTAGACGCAACCCACCTTTCAGATTTCTATCAGACTGAAGGTATCGTTCTTGGTGATGACGTTAACCTGAAAACCCTGCTGGGCTTCCTGGAAATGTTTGCCGTAGAAATTGCCGGTGCTACTGAAGTTAAGTACGTACCCGGTTACTTCCCATTCACCGAACCTTCTGTTGAAGTTCATATCAAACACCCTGTTCTGGGTTGGTTTGAGCTTGGTGGTTCCGGTATCTTCCGCCCTGAAGTTACCAAAGCCATGGGTGTTGACTGTCCTGTTCTGGCATGGGGTATCGGTATTGACCGTATGGCTCTTATGGCTCTGGGACTGAACGACCTGCGCGAACTGTTCTCAAGTGACATTGAACAGGTTCGTCTGAGAAAGGCAAAGCTGGACTAAAAATTCACAGGGTTCCTGAGCTTGTCGAAGGGCCTGATACAACCCGCTGGAATAATTTACCAGCGGGTATTTTTTTTGTAGCCACAATGCGCTAAAATTTTATATGTTAACAGTATGGATTCCTGAGCACTATCGAAGGATTCTTACAAGTACTTTATTCCTGATGGCATCGATACGTTCGGCCATCCTGATGGAGATTGAAATGAAGAAAGGAACAAAAATTACCCTGATTGTCATTGCAGTACTGCTGGTGCTGCTGGTTGGCTGTGTATCACGCGTTAAAGGCGCATATAACAATATGGTTTCTCTTGACGAACAGGTTAAACAGCAGTGGGCACAGGTAGAAAACCAGTACCAGCGCCGTTATGACCTGATTCCTAACCTGGTAGCCACCGTAAAAGGCTACGCTGCCCACGAAAACGATGTATTTACCAACATTGCTGAAGCACGTTCAAGAGCCGGTGGTGTACTGCAGATGTCTGATGAACTGCTGGAAGACGAAGAAGCATTTGCCCGTTTCCAGAAAGCCCAGAACGAACTGGGAAGTGCACTGCAGCGCCTGCTGGTAGTAACTGAAAACTATCCGGAACTGAAAGCCGACGAGAACTTCCTGGCACTGCAGGATCAGCTGGAAGGCACCGAAAACCGTATTGCAACCGAACGGAAACGGTATAACGATGTAGTTGGTGTATACAACAAAACCGTACGTCAGTTCCCCAACGTATTCTTTGCCAATATGTTCGGTTTCCGTGCAAAAGCTTACTTTACAGCAACGGAATCTGCACAGAGTGCACCGGTGGTACAGTTCTGATGACAAGTGCAGCATTGCGTAAAAAATTACGGCTTACTGATACCGGTATTGCCCAGGTTGAGAAAGCCGTTCATGATGCAGAAGAAAAAACTACCGGTGAAATTGTGGTAGCACTGGCGCCGGAAAGTGACACCTACTCCTTTTTTGAACTGCTGTTCGGTGTTGTTTTTGGCGCTGTCTGCTTCTGTTTTCTCATCGCCTTTCACAAAGACATTATCCCTTGGCTGGCTGCCAGATTCTGGGATATGCCGGAATGGACCTATGCACTGTTCTGTGGCGTTGTAAGTTATCTTTTTGCAGGTCTTATGTCACTTGCTGCCAACTGGATGCCCATTGACCGCCGTATTATTCCCCATTCGGTACAGGTTACGGCTGCCAGCCGTCGGGCCATCCGATGTTTTGCTGAAAGCGGTGTCTATAAGACGGCGGAACAGAGCGGCATTCTGATTTTTGTATCCTATCTGGAACGCCAGGTACGGATTATTGCTGACAGCGGCATTAATGCAAAAATTGAGCAGTCAGTGTGGGATGGCATTGCAGCAACGCTGGCAGATGACTTGAATCCCAAAAGCGGCATGAAAACTGCTGATGCCCTGACCAAAGCCGTAGAAAGCTGCGGAAAACTGCTGGCTGAGCATTTTCCACCTCATGCAGAAAATCCGGATGAGATTTCTGCAGCTTTCATCATTCTGGAGAGTGGCTCATGAAACACTTTCGAAAAATCTGTTCTGTTCTGCTTCTGGTTCTGCTGGTGGCAGCTCCATTGGCAGCAAAAGGATATTCCATTCCAGCTGCAGACTATGTTGTTGATCAGGCAAACATCATTTCTTCTTCAGATGAAAATGCATTAAAGGCATATCTGAGCAGTTTGTATGATAAAACCGGCGTACAGATCTGTGTTCTGACACTGAAAAGCTTGAACGGAGCTTCGTTGGAAGACTACAGTCTGGCAGTAGCAGAAAACTGGGGTATCGGGAAAAAGGGTACTGACAGCGGCGCCCTGCTGCTGGTTTCCATGAACGAACACGCCATGCGCATTGAAGTTGGCTACGGTCTGGAAGGTTCCCTGACGGATGCAAAAAGCGGTCTGATTATCAGACGGGTACTGACGCCCTACTTTAAGGACGGAAAATACTCAACCGGTATTGTAGCGGGTGTAGAAGCCATGGCACAGGCTGCTGCAGGGGAAGCAGCCGGAACCGTAAGCGGAGCATCTAAGACTAACCGCAATTATTCGATTTCTGTGGAAGACGATGATTCTGAAGACCTGGCTGATGTGATAATTTTCCTTGCCATTGTATTCATTGTCTTCATGCGAATTGTCAGTTCAGCCCGTCATGCCAGCAGGTATCGCGGGTATGGCTACGGCCGTCGTCATAACGACAGTATCTGGCGTGATTTGTTCTGGTTAAGCATATTGAATAATAACCATCATGGTGGACACAGCAACCATAGCAGCGGCTTAGGTGGCGGTGGGTTCTCTGGCGGAGGATTCCATGGCGGTGGCGGTCACTTTGGTGGTGGCGGCGCCAGCGGCCATTGGTGAAACGGACAAAAAAATCCCGCAGGGCAACGCATAAAACCCTGCGGGATTTTTTTATTCATCAGTCACACTGTTTTTTAGTAGAAAGTGCTTCTTCTTCAGTACAAGGTAACCAGGTCTGGGTTCTACCGATTGGTCCGATAGATCCTTTCATATCCAGGGTACCATTTTTATACGTCATGGTGCAGGTATACATTGAGCCACTACCTGGATCAATGATGTTTCCGTTTCCCCATTTTCCATCACCTTTGTTTTTAAGGCCGAAAATCCAGGTAGAGCCGGCAACAGGCATTTCCTGAACATTACCTGATTTTGGATATCCTTTATAACTGGTCTTGCATTTTGAAGCTTTAGTAGCATTGTTCTGTCCAGGTACAACAACGATATCCCCATACAGAAGACCACCTTCAGTGTATACCTTCCAGATTGCGGTAACTTTTCCGCTTTCGTCATCAACTGATTTCCAGTAACCAATACATGGATCAGCAGCAAAACATACACCGGCACAAAGAAGCAGTGCAGCAAGTACAACAACGAGTTTTTTCATTACAATTCCTCCTAGAAAAATTAAGGCCCAACGCAAGCCTTCCTCATGTCTGATAGTAATTCTATCATATCCAACAAAAAAGTGACTAATCCTGAAAAACACAGCGCTATCAACATGAAAAAGCTTCGTTTTTTCGTAACTCTTTCCACTCACTGCCCCATCACTACGGCTCCCGTTGCAATCATCGCCGCAGGCTTCCAAATATCAATAATATGGAAAAAATGCCCGATTTAGAGTATCTTTTATAATATGGCTTATGAAGTAACCGCCACCAGACGGCGTCCTCAAAAATTCGATGACCTGATTGGTCAGGATTTTGTTGCATCTACATTAAAAAATTCCATTGCCAACGGTCAGATTGCCCACGCATACCTGTTTTCAGGTCCCCGCGGCTGTGGAAAAACCTCTACCGCCCGTATCCTTGCCAAAGTACTGAACTGCGAAGCCGGTGTTGAAAACGCCCCCTGTGGACACTGTACTGCCTGTCAGGAAATTGCCCGCGGAGCCAGTCTTGACGTTATTGAAATAGACGGTGCCAGCAACAACAGCATCGATAACATCCGCCAGATTAAAGACGAAGTTCTGTTCCCACCAAACAGCGGCAAATACAAAATCTACATTATCGACGAAGTCCACATGCTGTCTAAGGCTGCGTTTAACGCCCTGTTAAAGACCATTGAAGAGCCGCCGCCATACGTTATCTTTATCTTTGCAACCACTGAACTGCATATGGTTCCTGCAACCATCAAAAGCCGCTGTCAGCAGTTCCACTTTAAACTGGGTTCCATGGACCAGATTAAGAACCTGCTTGCTGCCAGTGCTGCTGAAATGGGTATTCAGGCCGATGAAGAAGCACTGTACTGGATTGCCCGTGAATCTACCGGATCGTTCCGTGATGCCTATACCCTTTTTGACCAGGTTGCAGCCTTCAGCGGCAGCCACATTACCTACGAAGGAATCCGCGATAAACTGGGCCTTGTTGGCGTTGAGAGGCTGAACGAACTGTGTGAAGCCTGTGCTGAAGGAAACGCACAGAAAGCCTTGGAATTTCTTGACAGCCTGATTCAGAACGGTATCAGTATTGAACAGACCATTACCAACATGGCTGACTACCTTCGCAGCCTGCTTTTTATCCAGAGTGGCGTTACCCGTGAAGTACTTTTAGGACAGAGTGTTGAACGCTATTCAAAAACAGTACTGGAAAAATGGGATGCAGTGCGCCTGGAACGGGCCTTAAGTCTGTTTCTGCAGTTGTACCGTGATATCCGCTATTCACTGAGCCCCAGAACTGAACTGGAAGTTGCCATCAGCCGCCTGTGCTGGCTTTCAAGTTACGTTTCTGCAGCCGAAGTAAAGCAAGCTATCGACAGTGCCAGAGGCCTGTTAGCCGGAGCACCCGCTTCCCCTGCTGCCATAAACAGTACCATTCCTCCTGCTTCATCTGCACCACAACCCACTTTTGGCGGGAATCAGGGTATGAGCAACCGGTGGCAGCAGATGCAGCAGCCGCAATCCGGACAAATGCAGCAGTCGCTGTCAAATCAACCACAACAGTTTACGGGACAACAGTCTGCAGGTTTTGGTCATACCCAGCAGCCTGTACACCGGCAGCCGGGTATGCCGGTATTCTCTGCTTTACGTGAAGGACCTGGCGGAACCCCACAAGGTATGCCACCTTCTGGGGCTGCTGGAGATGCCAGCCACCCTTTTCAGGATAGCTGCAGCGCACCAAACGGCAATCATGCCAGCTCTGCAGCTGCTCCTTCAGCCCCATCTGGCACACCACCAGCACTTTCTCTTGAGCAGGTTCGTACCCAGGTAATTGATCAGCTGCGTGTATCAAAAATGATGCTATCCTCTTCACTTGCAGAAAGCAAACCCTGGCGGATTGAAGGCAACCTGGTAAGTATTCCTGTTGGATCACAATTCCTGCAGAAACAGATTGAAGCAGAAATACGCACCATTGCAGGCCAGATAGCTTCTATCTGGGGAAAACCAGTTCAGCTTTCTGTTCTGTTTGAAAAAGAAGTAGAAGTAAAGCAGGAAGAACAACTGCCCGAGAACGTAGCAGCCATCTGTGCTCTTTTTAACGGGAAAGTAACGGGCATGACCGCTGCAACAGCTCAAACTCCTGCAGATACCACCACAGGGTCATCAGATGACACTGATGACGACGGTGATACCTATATCGATACTACAGACCCATCATTAGATGAAGGAGACGACGATGAACTTTAATCCACTTGAGTTAATGAAAAACGCAAAAGAAATTCAGACCCAGCTTGAAAAAGTACAGGCCGAACTCGATACCATCACCGCTACCGGTTCTTCTGGCGGCGGCATTGTAAAAGTAACCATGAACGGGAAGTTTGAGGTAACCGGTGTACAGATTGATCCTATTGCGGTAGATCCCCGTGATGTGCCCATGCTGCAGGACCTGATTGTTGCTGCAAGCCACGATGCCAACAGCAAGATTCGTGAAACACTGCAGGCAAAGGCAGGCCCTATGCTTGGCGGAATGAATATTCCCGGATTGGGACTGTAATTCATGAACGCTCTTGATGAACTGACCGACAGTTTTTCCCGGCTTCCTGGTATCGGTAAAAAAAGTGCCAGCCGAATTGCCTATCACCTTTTAAAAGCTGATCCGGCATTCCTGCACCAGTTTGCCCGCGAATTGACCACACTGCATGACCGGATTAAACAGTGTTCAGTATGCGGCGTATACACCGAAACCGACCCCTGTGCCATCTGCAGTGATCCGCTGCGGGACCGGAGTCTTATATGCGTTGTGGAACAGCCGCAGGATGCTGCCATCATCGACGCCAGTCATGAATTTTCCGGGTTGTTCCACGTTTTGGGCGGAGTTATTGCACCTCTGGAAGGCATAGGTCCTGATCAGCTGAATATTGCATCCCTTATTGAGCGGGTACGCACCGATAATGTAAAAGAAGTAATTATTGCTACAAACCCTACCGTAGAAGGTGACACCACCGCCCTGTACCTGCAGCGGATACTGAGCCCGCTGGGAATTACCGTAACACGTCTGGCTTCAGGCCTGCCTGTTGGCGGTGACATTGAATACGCCGATAAACTGACCCTTTCACGGAGTTTCAGGGGACGAACAACTCTGTAGACTTAAGTTCCGTCTGTAATGAGGACTTCCCGTTTTTCGCGGGCACGTTCCTTACGGGCACGGAGGCGGGTTGAATTTGCATAGCGGTCTGGAACACCACTGGCTTCGCGTTCTTTTTGGGAATCCAGTTGAAACGCCACCATACGCCGGAAAACATTCATGAGTGGTTCCGGATCATTGGCTGCAGCGCCGGTTGGACACAGTCCCGCAGTCTGCATTTCTTTTATCAGATAATAACAGCTTTCTATGGTTGAAATGTAATCAGGCTGTGGTTCCCGCTTGAAAGTAAATTCACTACGGTACCCGGCACTGAAAGAAATTTTCTGCAGACCGTGAAGGCAGGTAGAAAGCTTAACCATCTTTTTTGCACAGGGCCAGGTGGCATCAATAACAATAACCAGCAGTTTCTTTCCCGTTGCCAGAACTTCTGAAACATGCTGACGACCAAAACTCCGTACACCGTCATCGGAGACACACCAGGCATCTTCTCCCGGATACAGAACACAGCAGAAATACTGAGAATCTGACAACAGCGTTTGAAGGCGATTATTCTGATTAAAGTTTATGCCAATGATGATTTCTGAATCAGGAAGGCTCAGATGCGCAAGACGACCGGTACCCGTTTTCTGTTTGTAGGCTTCTTTTGGATGCATCAAAAAAACAAACTTCACTCCTGTTACTACCGGCGTAATATACCGGCAGTAACAGGTTTCACGGGGACGGAAGCACTTCAGGCATTTTTCACTCATGGCGTCAGTATACCAGAAACCCTAACGGCAGAGAAAGCGGATGGTATAACAGGCTGCGTCGCGGGTTAACAGCTGCTGTTGTTTTTCAAGACGTTCGTTACAAAGCTCAATTTTGGCAGAAAACAAGTCTGCTTCACTGCCGTAGCCGCTGGCAAAAAGTTTTTCCTGCTGAGCAATTTTAGACTGCACACCTTCAATCTTTATGTCCTGATACTCAATTTTTATCAGTGCCATATCCAGGGTGTTCCATTGATTTGCAAGCGTCTGCCGGATAGTTGCTTCTGCAGCATCTATCGTTACCTGCGACGTTTCTGCATTACTCAGGGAGCGGGAAACTTCATTAAGTTTTTTGCCGCCATCCCAGATTGTTGTCTTCATACCAACAGAAATAGTAAGAGTATAATCATCTTTTTTAAGCCAGTTCGGTTCAATCAAAGGAAAACGGGAACCACCATAACCGGCAGAAACCTGCAGTGCCATATCGGGTTTCCAGTACACCGAATTACTGGCGATGTCTGCAGCCAGATCTGAAACTTCCTTTAACCGGCGTACCATCAGCAGGGAATCTGACGATGGCGATAATGCCCGTTCTTCCCAGATACTCCGGTCAGCTGCTGTTACCTCTGCTATACACTGATCAGAAACCGGTAATATCAGAGAATCACGACGTAAGTCTGTAATGCCAGTCTGTCGCCGCAATTCCAGTAACTGGTTTTCAATCTGTTCATCCAGAGTCTGGAATGCAATATCCAGCTGTTTAGCCTGAATACGCGCATCAACAACATCCTGATGCAGCAGCATACCACTCTGCTCACCATCTTCTGAATACCGGACCAGCTGCTGTGCATACAGCTGTTCTTCTTTCAGGATATCCTGCATGGCATACAGATACCCCAGACTTACCAGCCGGGTTTCCAGTTCTGTTTCAAGCTGACGTGTAGTATTAGTCACATTTGTTTCACGAATGCCGGCAACCGTTTCATACAGCTTTTGTGCAGCATTCAGCTTTCCCCAGGTAAACAGTGGCTGTGTCAACGTTGCCTGAAGCTGATACATGGTTTTTTCTACACCTTCAAACAACGTAATATACTGCCCGGTAGGAGCCGGTTTTGTGCCTGCCGGCCACTGAATACTGTCGATAATTTCGTCAGTACTGACTTTTATGGGGTCTATAAGTGGCTTTGCCATAAACGTACCGGAAAACTGCATGTCTATGCTGGGGCCCTTACTGGCTTTGGCATCTTTTACATCAAGCAGTGCCCGTTCATATTCCTGATAGGCAGAACGGATATCAGGGTTATTGGCGACAAGAGCTGTCCGCAGGTCGTCAAAGGAATATACCTGCGGCGATTGGGGCGTGTCAGCCATGGCAGAGGGTGCAAGAAAGCAGATAGCGCACAGAAAGACGCAGCAGGTTCGGAATGGGTGTTTCATGCGTTTTCCTTAAGGAAGAGTGACATAAATATTTGAATTATTACTGGTAACCTGTATGGTTTTATCATTAACGGTAAATTGTTTACTAAGGATTTTTTCAGGATATTCACCGGTTACCCATTCATAATTCAATCCTAAACCAGAAAACCTACCATGAGCTTCAACTCCGTTCCCCAAATTAACAGGCCCCGTTGTTACCGCATCAACCTCCACGTCTCCTTCCTTTAACGTGACTCTTTGACCATCATTTGAAGCTACATTAGTGCCTAAGCTTCCACTAACAGAAATCTGAATCCGGCATTTCTTACCATACAGATTCATATCGTACCGTTCACCGCTTACTGTGGCAGTCTGTGCAGTATTATCAAAGCTGTAGTCAGAACCAGTGGTTCCACCATTCTTACACATCTTGAAGCTTACTTCGCTGGCACTTTCAACAAACGAAACACGTATGGTCGGAGTAAATTCTGTTGTGCCATCTGCCTTATAGCGGGGATACGTTATCTTAACAGCACCCGTGCCATTAGCTGCAGTCACCGTGTATTCTGTTTCTGCAGCACCAGCAGCTTCCCCCTGCGGTACTTTTACCATCAGCTGCAGATTTTTGCCAGCAGTGGTGTTCGTTGCCACATCCTTAACAGAAAAGTTTACTACCGTGCTTTTCCTGATAGCTTTCAATTCCTGATACACCGTGTTGGTGGTGCTGTCGCTCAATAACAACGTTTCATCACCTTTTATCAGACCATATTCATCATGGTAGTACAGAAGATATACTGTTGTTACATCCCCATCGCGCCAGTAATCAGGGAATGCACTTTTCCACATCAACTTACTGATGGTAAAACTACCATCGCTGCCTGTTGCAGTATGAGCGTAATACTTTGCTTCGGGCTTGAATTTCTCACCTGATTTCCAGTTGTCAAAATCTTTCTGACATGCTTTTTTATCCACATAGGCGTACACATCTACCGAAGAAATACCTTCTTTAGGATTACTGGTACTGTCCGCATCTACAACACGACCTCCGGTACCTCCGCTAAACACTGAATAGCATCCTGTCAGCATCACACTCACTGCCAGCACGGCTACTGCTGCCAGCATCATCACTCTATTCTTCATCAGGATTCTCCTTTTTCTTTGCCTTTTTTGCTTCTTTTTCCCGTCTGCGTGCTTCCCGCCCTGCTTCATATTCGGCGCGGGCAAACTCTGCAGCCGCATTCATATCACGAACCATTCTGGCATGTTTCTTAGCCCGTTCAGCTCGTGCCAGTGCAAGAGCTTCCCTGTCACGTGCTTCCTTCAATTCCACCATGTAATACAACACTGGAATCAATACCAGCGTAATCAATGTGGAAGTAATAAGACCACCAACAATGGCTTGTCCCATTGGGGCATAAATTTCTGCACCTTCACCTTTAGAAATTGCCATTGGAATGTCACCAAGCAGCGTTGTTAAGGTGGTAATCAGAATTGGTTTGATACGGCTGGCACTACCGTCGGTAATACACTGAACCAGCAGTTTTTCTTCCTCATCCGGAGTAAGAACTACCAGCCAGTTGCCATCCCGGTCCTGCTTTCCCTTCTCCCGGGCAATTGCTTCACGACGCTGAACGCGCAGCTGATTAATGTAGTCAACCAGAATAATACCGTTATTCACAACTACACCCGCCAAAGAAACCAGTCCCAAAAGCGACAGCAGGTTCAGGGTAGAACCGAACATCAGCAAACCAGTAACAACACCGATAAAACAGAATGGAATTGAAGCCATAATCAACAGAGGCTGCTTGAACTTTTCAAACTGGATAACCATAACGGTGTATACCAGGAATACGGCAATACCCATAGCACCAAGCATTGGCGGAATCATATCGCCGATCATGCTCATAATTCCGCCGGCTGTACTGTCTACACCGCTGGGCAACGGATTTTTTGCCAGATACTCGTTTACATGGCGGCTTACATTTGCCGTATTCTCGCTTACCAGTGTACCGCTTACCGTAATGGTTTTTGCACGGTTACTGTGGTTAATCTGGCTAACCGCAGTTTCTACATAAATATCAGACAGGTTGGCAAAAGACACATCCTGGCCGGAATCGGTAATAATGTGGATGTTTGCAATGTCGTCGGCACTGATGTTGCCTTCTGCAATGTCGGAACTGAGCCGGATGTTGTACCGTTTACCGCTGCTCTGTTCACGGAACCGGCCGCAGTCCATTCCCTGAAACAGAATGGCGCTGGTAATACCGGCCTGGTAACTGGTAAGCCCCAGGGAACTTAAGTATTCCTGGCTCATATCAATAACCATGGTACTGGTATCAAAGTCACAGTCCAGTTTTGCCGTAATTACTTCCGGATCTTCTGCCAGAAAATCGCGCAGATCGCTGGCCGTTTTATATAACAGGTCCAAATCTTCTGAAATCAAGGTTAAACCGTAACCACCACCCCCGGAAGCATACCCTACCAGTTTGTCAAAACCACCGTTCTGAACCGAAATAGTGGCGTCAGGAATGGCAGCAGCCCACAAATCCTGCATCAGAATCATGATTTCATGTACACCACGGGTTCGCTCAGCAACCGGAACCAGAATAACATGGGCATAGGCACTTTGCGGTGTACTGCTCATGGAAATGACCCCTTTAGTATTACTTTTTCCCGTATACAGTACAATGTTGTCAATTTCAGGAACGTACCGATACAGCAGGTCCTGTGCCATCTCCATTTTTTCCTGGGTCTGCTCAAGACTGGTTCCGGTGGGGAATTCGGCATTCAGGTAGAAATCACCGCTATCAGTAGAAGGAATAAAGGCGACACCCATTTTTGTGGTAATCAGGCCGCTGAAAACCAGCAGCGCCAGGGCAGCACCCAAAATGATTCCTTTATGTTTAACAGCCCACACCAGAATACGGCGGTATCCGTTTTCCAGCGTGTCCATGGCAATATCAAATTTTCGGGGCCGGCTTCTGATGGTAGGACCATCGTCAGACAGCAGCAGTTTTAAAAGATACGGCACGATAACCAAAGCAACAACCAGCGATGCGGTGATTGCCATGATGATAGTGAGTGATACGGTATTCAGAACATTACCGATAAGTCCCTTCATCAGCGCCATAGGAATAAATACAACCAGTGTTGTTGCAACGCTGGCAAAGATGGAACCGGCAACTTCATCCCAACCGCGGTAAATAGACTGATTTACCGTATACACGGTAAGACCGGTTTCTTTGTTCCGCTGACTATAGTAGCGGTATACCTGATCTATCATTACCGTTGAGCCGTCTACAACCATACCCAGTGAAATAACCAGTCCGGAAAGTGACATGAGGTTGATGGAAAGGTTACACAGCTTCAAACCGATAAAACTGAACAGAATACACAAGGGAATAGATACACCAATGGTCAGGGTTGTCCGCCAGTCTGCCATGAACAAAAGGATTACCAGTACGGCAAAAATGATACCCATGATACCGGAAGAAATTACCGTCTTCATGGAAGCCATGATCTGACGGCTATCATCAGAAACCATATGGAACTGTACGGCACCACCAGTTTCTTTTCCAATATCAGACAGAACCCGTTTTACTTCCTTAATGATTTTAACGGTATTACCATCGTTTCGTTTCAGTACGTTAACCAGCATCAGTGAACTGCGGCCGTCGGTTACGTAATACTCCTCTTCCGGATAATCCAGGTACACATCCGCAACATCGCTGAGCCGAACAACGGCATTATCAGAAAAGCCGACCGGCAGATTTTTTATGTCCTCTATGCTGCTGAATGAACCGGCATACCGCACCTGAATGGTACGGCGCTGGTGTTCTGCACTACCCAACGGCAGATTTACGTTTCCGTAGTTCAGAATCTGGTAGACGGTGGTTACGGAAATGCCCTTGGCAACCAGCGCATCAGTATCAAGCTTTATGTTTACTTCCAGCTCTTTTCCACCGTCAATTTCTATGCTTGAAACACCATCGATGCGGGTAAGGCGGGGAGTTAATTCATCTTTAATGAACTGAGTGGCGCGCCCCATATCATTGCCGGCAGAAACTGCAAAACTGATGACTGGCATCATGCTCATACCACCAACAAAGGCATAGGGTTTTGTAACGCCATCAGGAAGATCATCCAGCATGTTGTCGATGCGGTTCCGTAACTCCTGCAACTGGTCATAGGGTTCAATACCATCAGCATACGTAATGGTAATGAAGCTGACCGAATTATAACTGGAGCTGTCTATCGCTTTAAGGTGCGGAAGGGTTACAAACTCATCTTCCAGTACTTTGGTAACTTCAACTTCAATGTCCTGGGCACTGGCACCGGCGTAAATACAGTACACCATCGCTTGAGGCATGTTCATATCAGCCATAAACTGAATACTCATGCCGTTAATGGACACCATACCGAATACAAAAAGCACAATCAGTGCCATGGTAATGATGACAGGATGTTTTACGGCAAATTCTGATACTTTCACTGATTACTCCCGTTCAGAAAAATCACGGGCACTTACAACCTGACCATCAAGAACAGTATTTACGCCGTCTATGACAAACAGACTGCCTGCATACTCTGTAGGAACTGCAAAAGAATCATTATCTGTTACCAGATTTTCAAACTGATGATAGGTTACTGTCTGCGTTCCCGGATCATAGGTGTAACAGCTGCCATCCAGTTTGCGGGCAGTAAGCGGTAACAGCGGTTGATTCTCGTAAGAACGGTATATGACGGTGGTCTTTACAAACATGCCGGGGCGGAACCGGTCACCTGGATTATCCAGCCGGCACACAACGACAAAGTTCTTGCTTTCAGCGTTCACATATGGCGCAATCGTTTCAATAGTAGCTGTTGTCACTGCATCATCATACATACCGTCCTGACCAGGACGGGTAACCGAAATGCGGATGTTGTCCTTTTCCATCATGAAAAGGTCAAAATATTTTTCAGGAACTTTAAGCCGGACTACCTGATCTTCCAGATCTGCAATAACAGCAACCGGTGTGGTCTGCACACCAATGCTGCCAACGGCCTGATCCGCGATAAGTACTGTACCGCTGATACTGGCTTTAACTTCTGTATAATCAAGCTGCAGTCTGGCAAGATCATACTGAGCTTTTGCAGCATCCCGCTGTGCTTTGGTACTGTCGTAATTCTGCTGAGTTGCAGCACCTGTCTTATACAGACTTTCTACACGCTCAAAAGTGCTCTGATATCCCCAGTATCCAGCCTCTGCCTGTAAAAACTGCTGGCGGTATGCTGCATCATCAATTTTTGCCAGAATCTGGTCTTTTTCAACATAATCGCCAGCCTGAACGTTATATTCTGTGATAGTTCCCTGCACAAACGGAACAACAGGAATCATCGCTTTGGCTTCAACATACCCGGATATCGTAATGGAATCAGAGATGGTTCCTGTTACCGGTTTTGATACAACTACTGCCGGATGTGGTGGAACATACCCTGCAGATTCCTTAGACGATGTAAAATACCAGACAGTAACTCCTACTGCCAACGATCCTATTACACAGAAGCTGAGTATCTTTCCAAACTTTCTTTTGCTTTCAGCCATACTAATTCCTCACATTACAAGGTACTAACGATTAAGATAATTTCCCATGAAAAATATGCAATTTTTGGTGTAATTTTTACGTTTACGTGGGGTATTTTTCGGTTGGTAATTATGGCATACTGTCCCTATGTTGAATCTGTCACTACTAGCCAGTCTGCTTGGCTCATTATACAGTTTTTTCGTATATGCAGGAAATGCATCACCAGAATGGCTCATAGCCGCTATCTGCATTGGTTCATGGTTTTTTATTAATCTGCTGTTCTGGCTACTGCTTATTGTAGTAACTGCAGGCATAGATACCAGTAAGCCCCGTACAACGCCAAGTCCTTTTTACTATCTGCTGATTCAACTGGGATATTGGTGGCTCCTGCATACAGGGTGGATTCGGTATACCTGTACCGGTTTCGATACAATTCCCCAGGACAGAAAATGTCTTGTTGTATGCAATCACGGCAGTAATTTCGATAATTTCATCATCAGTCTGGGAATGACAAGACATAATAAAATCGTTTTCATCAGTAAACCGGAAAATCTAAACATTTTTATTGCAGGGGGACTTATGACAAAATGTGCCTATATCCCCATTGTCCGGGGAAACCCGCGTTTAGCCTTGCAAGGTATTCTTTCGGCCATCAAAGTAATTGAAGGGAATATAGCTCATGTTGGAGTTTTCCCCGAAGGAACCCGCAGTAAGAATGGAAAAATAGGTCCTTTTAAACCAGGAACCTTCAAGATTGCTACCAAAACAGACTGTCCGGTAGTGGTTGTCGGAATTAAAAACAATTACGCTATTCGTGGAAGAGCCCCATGGCTTCCCACAAAAGTTGAATGCCGCGTCCTTGAAGTCATTTCTCCAGAAGACCGCAGCACTATTGAACTGGCTGAATACTGTCAGGCACGCATTGCACAATACCTGACAGCATAATCTCCTTTTTACAGGAAAAGTACTACATATTTGCAATCAGGTTTTCGATTGCCTCTTTTGTTTCACCTTCATACAGACCTGCCTTCTTGTAGTAATCACGGCACTTCAGCAGTTCTGTTTTTGCTTTGTAACTCTCTTCCATGTTAGCCCAGTAAACCGCATAAAAATAATGCAGATGTCCGCAAGCTTCCATGTTGTCACTTAACTGGGCTAAAGCTGAATCAAGGAACAGGTTGTACTGCTCAAACTGACCGTAGTTGGCAAATACTGTTGCAATATCATCAAGACAGTCCAGATACTGGTAGAACATGGCGTAATATGGAGTGGCGTAATATACTGCTTCATCTACATCACCGAGATACAGATCCAGTTCCATACCGTTGTACATAACATTTGGATTTTCCGGATCAAGAGCATACGCTACACCATTGCATGCTTTAGCCAACTCCAATTCATCGGCAGCTACTGCAAAGTCAACAGCTCCCAGTAATGCATCAATTTTATACGGAATATACTCATAACACTGAGCTGCATAGATAAATTCTGCAAGCCCCTGTTCGATATAGTCACCGTCTGCATGGCTGTAGCACATACCCAGGTTATAGTGCACATCAGCACTGTCATACATGGAAAGGGATTCTTCCAGCAAAGGAATTGCCTGCTCTGCATCCTTCAGTTCCATGTAGCTTTCGGCCCACATGCTCAACTGGTACGCATCCAATGCAAGGCCTGCCTGTACAGCAAGCTGATACTGCTCAACAGAAAGCCGGGCAAGCTCTTCCGGAGTTTTAAGCCACTGATCGCCATACCGCATACGGGTATCTGCATAATACCAGGCAAGAGCCATATGAAGAATGCCGCTGTCAGGGTTTGTCGCAATAGCAGACTGCAGAATTTCTTCCGGATTCCACATGGTCATGGACAAATTGCCTTCATAATTCCGGCGGATATCCATCAAATCTTCTCCGGGTTCCAGATTTTTAAAGGCGAACATCTGATGCATCATGCTGTAAGCAAAATACTGATGTGCAATTTCAGCTTTTTTAGCAAGCCCATAATCTCCTTCTATTGGAGAATAAAATGCTTTTTCATACTGTCCGGCAGCGATAAGGGCGTCTACTGCGCTAATCTGCTCCTGAACATTCTTTGGCGCACCAGCATACATATCAACATCATATCTGGTTACCATAATGGCAGGTCGTCCATAGCTAATATCAGCCATGGTATACGGCAAAGCCATGTAACGTGCGTTAACCGGAGCCACCCATTTTTCTGTTGATACAGCAGTAGGACTGTTACTTGCACATGCGGTCAAAAGGAACATGGCCAGCAGGCATACAGCAAAAACAGAAGTCACATTCTTCACTTTGTTCATACAAAAATACTCTCTTTTCAGATTAAAATCGCTTTATTTTATAATTATTTAAGCTTTAAGGAAAGGTTTTCTGTCAGAACCAGTACCCCGCAACTAACTGCCAGAATTCCTGCCACAGCCAGATACCAGAACTGCAGCCCTAGTCCTGAAATGCAGGCTGAACCGAACAGAACGACTATTTCTATGCCGTTACCAACCATGTTCATGATGCTTAACGCCGTTGCACGCCGCTCTTCCAGCCCTGCGTCATCAATAATCCTGTTCTGCCGGTCAGTCACGTATATTCCGCAAAGACTCTGACAGAACGGCAACAGGATCATACACCCCACAACAAGCCAGGGGTTGGCGCACAGTGCAAAAAGCACCATGAGCACAACCGAAAGAATGCCGCCGGCAATAAGCAGCGGAACACAGGCTGCAGGACTCAGATGACGTAACAGTGGCTCATCAAGCATGCTGACCAATGTATACGCAATAATGATTGCCGATAGATATTCTGGTTTAAGCCCTACCTGCAGCACCTTTTCTGCATAGAAAAAGTTTATGAGGATACTGGTAAGAGTCAGACACCCGGCAGTTACCATAACCCAACGGCTTTGGTGGGTTGAAAAAAGAGAAGGTATTCCTATGGGAACTTCCTTCCGGTGTTTTTTCCGTGCAGGTTCATCGTCTTGAATCCGGAGGATGCATACCACTGCGATAATCCGGGACATCAAAGTAAGCGTAAGCAGCAGTGGAATACCGCCTACGGCATACATGCCGCCATATGCCAGCGTGCTGACGATAAAACCGGCTTCGCTGCAGTTACCCCAGCGAGTCAGTCGGGCAAGATACGTTTCTTCCGTAGTCTGGTTGTACAGATACGCATCATACGTACCGGATGCCGTGCAAACTGCAATGCCTTCTACCACCGCTTCTGCGGCAAAGAGAGAAAAACAGTGGGAAAGATAGGCAGTAAACAGCAGCGCAGTAGCCAGCAGATTCAAAAACTGGTTGATGATAATTGTAGTACGATAGCCGATTCTATCAGTAATAATACCACCAGGTATTTCACCAGCGAAAATGGTCACCGAAAGAATAGCTTGCAGCAGAAAGAACTGCGATACAGAAACGCCCGCCATAGTGCGGACAAGAAGTGCAACAGGGGCGAAAAACACCAGCCCGTTGAAAAATGACGCCATATCCAGCGCGTCCAATTTGAGTTTCATAGCATAATCCTTAAAAATGAATGGGCGGGCATAGAAAGCCCATAGCTGCCAAACGCATTACGAAGGGCAGTCAGACAAAGAATCATGAAAACTAGATTGGACGATGGAATGTCATACAGTAAGTGTATCATAAAGCGGGAAATCGATGATAGTGGGAGAAAAAGATTTTCACTTATTACCCCGAAACCCGACACAAAATAGTAAATCGCCATACATATACCTTATGTAAAAAAAATTCAGGAAGGTATTGTATGAACTACGAAGAACAAGTTGGCGCAGAGGAACTGTCGGTATTTGATTATCCCCTGCCGGAAAAAGTTCCAGACCGTAAAACACGCGACAGTCTTTTTACAGACCTGTTTCACCACCCAAAGTATGCGCTGCAGCTGTATAAGGTCCTGCACCCGGAAGAAACCGATGTAACCGAAAAGGACATTACAGCCGTTACCCTGCGCAATATCTTTGCCAGCGGTTTTTACAACGATTTAGGTATGATGGTTGGTAACCGGCTGATTATTCTGGTTGAATCCCAGACCACCTGGAATCCCAACATGGCACTACGGTGTCTGCTGTACATTGCGGATACGTACCAGCGCTACATTTCAAAGAACCAGATTGATATGTTCAGCAAAAGCCTGATAACGCTCCCTAAGCCGGAGTTCTATGTGGTGTACACGGGCCCGCAGAACGGGCATGAAGATGTTATCAGGTTCAGTGCTCATTATGGGGAGCTGGTGGCTAGTGATGACAATGGCGAAGCAGGAGGGAACCAGCCAGCAGGCGCAGACCTGCCGCTTCAGCTGAACGTAAAAATGCTGTACAATTCTGAAGACGGAGATATCCTTAAGCAGTACATTGAGTACTGTCAGGTGTTTTCCCGGCAAGTATCGCAGTGTAACGGTAACCGCATGGCAGCGGTCCGGAACACCATCAAGATCTGCCAGGAAAACCAGATACTTTCGGAGTATATCCGTGAACACGAACCGGAGGTGCAGGACAACATGATTGCATGCTTGCAGGATGAAGATTACATCATGAAAATTCATATTCTCAATCTTGAACGCGAAGCCCGCGCCGAAGGCCTGCAGCAAGGATTACAGCAGGGGCGCGCCGAATCTAAGTCAGAGATTCAAGCTAAGAATAAAGAAATTCTGGAAAAAGATGCTCTGATTGCACAGCTTACCGCAGAGTTAGCTGCTGCAAAGCAAGGATAATGTAACTAAAGGCTCCGCCCCTCATGCCAACCACCTTCATGATCATTATCCCCCACTACCCCATATCCATATAGTCGTGTTAGAATGGCGGCATGAAAACAGATATCGAAATTGCTCAGGCAAATGTAATGCAGCCTATTACTCAGGTTGCTGCTGAACTTGGACTAACCGAAGACGATTTTGACCTGTACGGCAAGTACAAGGCAAAGCTCACCATCAAAAAGCTGCGGGAACTGCAGACCGCAGGACAAAAGGGCAAGCTGGTTCTGGTTACCGCCATTACCCCAACTCCTGCCGGAGAAGGAAAATCCACCGTTTCCATCGCTCTTGCAGACGGTATGCGTAAAATCGGCAAAAAATCCGTACTTGCCCTGCGCGAACCATCCCTTGGTCCCTGTTTCGGTATCAAAGGTGGTGCTTGTGGCGGCGGTTATGCACAGATTGTCCCCATGGAAGACATCAACCTGCATTTTACCGGCGATATCCACGCCATCTCCATGGCCAACAACCTGATTGCAGCACTCATCGATAACCACATTCATCAGGGAAATCAGCTGAACATTGATCCACGCACCATTACCTGGAAGCGCTGCGTAGACCTGAACGACCGTGCCCTGCGCGATATCGTTATCGGTCTGGGTGGCTCTACCGAAGGTGTTCCCCGCGAAGACGGCTTTAACATTGCCGTTGCCAGCGAAATCATGGCCATCATCTGTTTAAGCAAAAGCCTTACCGACCTGAAGGAACGCCTGAACAGAATCGTTATTGCAAAAACCTATACCAAAGAAACCGTTACCCTGGGCCAGCTGGGTGTAACCGGCGCTGTTGCAGCCCTTTTAAAAGACGCCATCCGGCCAAACCTGGTACAGACTCTGGAACATACTCCAGCCTTTGTACACGGTGGCCCCTTTGCCATCATTGCCCACGGCTGTAACTCTCTGAATGCTACCACCTGTGCCCTGGCCCTGGGTGACTACGTTGTTACCGAAGCCGGCTTTGCTGCCGACCTGGGTGCAGAAAAATTCCTGGACATTAAGTGCCGAGTTGGCGGCTTAAAACCATCAGCCGTTGTTCTGGTTGCAACCGTACGTGCCCTTAAAATGCATGGCGGCGTTGCAAAAGCAGACCTTGCTACACCGAATGTAGAAGCCCTGATGAAAGGGTTCTGCAATCTTAAGACCCACGTAGAAAACCTGCACAAATACGGTATTCCGGTAGTTGTTGCCGTTAACCGCTTCATTACCGACAGTGTCGAAGAAAACGAAGCACTGATCAAAGCCTGTGCAGAAATCGGTGCAAAAGCCGTACTGTGTGAAGGTTGGGAGCACGGCGGAGAAGGAACCAAAGATCTGGCTGCTGCCGTTTGCGATATCTGTGATAAGGGTGAATCAAATTACAAACCGCTCTATCCGCTGGAAATGTCACTGGAAGACAAAATCAACACCATCGCAAAAGAGATTTACCGTGCAGACAGCGTAGAATTCTCTGCAGCTGCCAAAAAACGGCTGAAGGAATTTACCGACCTTGGCTACGGAAACCTGCCCATCTGCTGTGCAAAGACCCAGAACTCCATTTCTCACGAAAAGACCTGGACTGGTGCACCCAGTGGCTATGCATTCCCTATCCGTGACGTACGCCTGTATGCCGGTGCCGGATTCATCGTACCGCTGGCCGGTGAAATCATGACCATGCCGGGGCTGCCCAAAGCACCAGCTGCACTCAACATTGATGTTGATGACGACGGAGTAATTACCGGCCTGTTCTGATACTGTACTTTTATCAGAAAAACCTTGCTATGTTACGCTTTTTCAGGCGTAACACCAGTTTCATTGAAAACTCCCATTCAACGGGTTACCCTTTGGATGGGAGTTTTTTATTATGAGGAAACGTTTTCGGCAAAAAAGTATCTCTCAATACATTCACCGGTCTTTTAGACTTCTTGCAGCCGGTGTAGTTTTATTGTTGGCAATAATCAGTCTGTTCCTCCAATTCATCAATACTGTTCATAACACCCGCAGTAAGCTTATTTCCACAACAAATATCGCAGCAGAACGCATAGAATGGGCTGTAAAATCGTATCAGAACTCCATAGAAACCCTTGGTTATTCTCCAGTCCTGGCACAACCAGATACCCCTATTGAAGAAAAACGTATTACCCTAAACCGCCATGCCGAACAGTTTGGATTTACCCGCTGCCAGATAATCGATCAGTTTGGATATTCCCTGACTGACGGCATTTATCGCGGCAACCGCTCTTACTATACTGCGGCAATGGGTGGAAAAGTGTATATTTCCGACCCTATTGTAGCCCGTTCTGATGGTGAAGTAACTCTGGTTGTTGCAGCCCCGCTCTGGAAAGACGGACAGTATGACACAGAACCCATTGGTGCTGTCTGGGGCTCTCTTTCTCCAGATGTTCTAAATTCCCTCATTGCATCTCTTGACGTATCAAAGCATACCTACGCGTTCATTCTTGGACAGACAGGTACGCATGTTGCAACTTCAGACAGCAGCAGAGCTTCTGCCGGTTACAACACGATTTTAAAATCATTGAACAATCCTCTGCTTTCTCAAACCGCTGCTATTGAACGGTCGATGATTGACGGGATTCCCGGTGACACCATGATTTTAAGAAAGGGACTTCAGCTGTACTGCTGGAACCCTATTGCCAACACTCCCGGTTGGACACTTGTTCTGCAGACTCCGCTCAGCGATTACCTGGATTATTTTTATCTGCTGGGAATCATTATCTTAGTCGTCTGCATCATTACCTTTTTCTGTACCAGGGCAGTTGCAAGATGGATTAGCCACAAAGCAGGAGAACCAATTCATGTTCTGGCAGAACAGCTTAACAGGGCTTCGTTAGGAGACCTGAACTTTGATATCGAAGAAATCGGTACTACCGAAGATATCCGGCTTATATCAGAAGCATCAAAGAATCTGGTACTTCGCCTGAACAATACCATTACTTTTATTGAAAACTATAAAAACAGTACTAATCTTTCGGATTTTTTTGATGAACAAAGTATTAAACAACTGACATCATTTTTTGAGCAAGGCATCTTCCGTGGTTTTCATTTGATTATTCTAGATAATAAGGGTGTTCCTCTAGCCGGTAGACGCTGGATTTCAGAAGTTGACCAGTTGCTGACTCAAACAGAATTCGCAGTCAATGAGTCATCTCATCCTTCAGTTACTTCGTTGATAGTTAATGGACGCACTTTTGGAACAGTCGGTTACTATATTGAAAAAGATGGTCCTATAACTCCTGAACGTGCAATAGAAATCCGTGACATGGCCGCTCATGTTCTTACCCTCGTAGCGCAATCCAGTTATGACCGTAATATACAGAACATAACCCGTATAAAAAATCTGCAGGATAATATTCAGAATCTTGTAGATATGGAAACAAATACCTCTATTTATCTGCAGCAGCTGATATACAAACTAAGAGAAAGCCACCACCAGGCAACCCTGATCAAACGGATTACCTTGTTCAGGGAAATTGAGCAGCTGGCTGACTATTCCCTGGAATCAATCTCCCGGGCTGTTGATTATTCAGCGTTAAATGATTTGAATGCAACCGTAGAGGAATTGCCCTATTCACCCATGCAGCTGGCACAGCATATTACCCTTGTTGCAGAAGAATCTGGTCTTACACATAAAGCCCACATTTCCGTTACTCTTGCTGAAATATTACCATCGATTCTGTATGGTGATATAACCAATATCAGTCGTATCATTACCCGCATTATCAGTGATATGTGTGTTTCAGAACGGAATAACGTTGTGTCGGTGCATATTTCCGCACAAAAACGCAGTTATGCTACAGATATTTCAATTTCTGTTTCCAATCCGAAATACATGCTGTCTTCTTCACAACTGGCCCGCTGTAATGCATATCTTGCAGGAGATTCGATGGCGTTGGGAACACAAAGTGCCATGACAAATGCGTCCCTAAAGTTTTTGTCTATTGTCCGGATTGTGCGGCTGGTGAACGGAACACTTACCCTTTCAGCTTCAGTTCAACAGGGAACTACATACATCTTTACTATTCCACAGATTTCTCTTGATAAGGAGGTTCAAAAATGAACAATTCTCCTGAACAGTCCCCCATACTTAAAAACCTTGAAACTACATATCTTTCGTTAATTGATGATGCCAGAGCACAAGGGTTATCAGAAGAAACGCTCAATAGCCTGCTGCAAATTGAACGTGATTTACACGAAACCCTGATATTTACCGATTGTCGTTTTGATCTTCCTAATGAGGTGGAGTTCTACCGCGTTTCAGAAAAAATTCTGGCCAGCCCCAATGCAGGGGAATATGCTGCAATGGCATTCAATATCCGTGGATTCGGTAAAGCAAACCAATACTTGGGCATATACGCAAACAATGTCCTTGACGCGTTTTTGCAGGGACTTAAACAAAAACTAGCTCCTGATGAATATCTGTTCACCAAAGGAAGTGACGACGGTTATATTCTCTGCAAAGCAGACAATATTGATTCCATTCTTGAGTACTTGCATTGCACTACTGTTGAATATAATCCTGATACTCATGATACCCATGAAATCCGTTGTGCAGTCGGCTGTAACCGGTCCATCAGCACCTGTAAGGTAAATTTCATGCTTATGAACAGTATCGCCTTGACCCTAAAAATCTCCCGAAAGAATAAATCACAGGGAACCTGGTGCACTTTTTGGGAGGAATCTCTTTTTCAGATTTCTTCTAACGAAGCAAAAATTGAAAGCTTAATACCCAACGCTTTAAAGAACAACGAATTCATGGTGTACTACCAGCCCAAAGTTGATCTGAGGAATTATGAGCTGGTTGGAGCAGAAGCATTGTGCCGGTGGAAACATGATGACACCATGATTTTTCCTGATCAGTTCATACCCCTCATGGAACGAAACGGCACTATCGGGGAACTTGATTTTTACATGCTTGAACATACCTGTCAGGATATCCGGCGGTGGATTGACTCCGGTATTGACCCGGTCCAGGTTTCTGTTAACCTTTCCCGGGTTAACCTGCAGTCAGAATCCCTTCTGGAGCGTATCATATCTACAGTAGACAAATATAAGGTTCCTCATGTGTTCATTCAGATAGAATTGACAGAAACCACCACTGATGTAAGCTTTTCAGAACTCAAGATTCTGATGGAAGGTTTGCGTAATGCCGGTTTTACTCTGGCAATCGATGACTTTGGTACCGGGTATTCGTCATTAAGCATCATTCACAATCTTCCCTGGAATGTGATTAAAATTGACAAATCACTTCTACATGAGCACACTGATTCTAAGCAGGACAAACACTTGATGTTTAAGGCAATTGTTCATATGGTACAGGCTCTTGGACTTGAAACTATCGTTGAGGGCGTAGAAACTCCACAGGACATAAACCTGCTTAAAGAAAATGACTGCGTACTTGCTCAGGGATATTTCTTTGACCGGCCATTACCTTGTTCCGCATTTGAAGACCGTTTGCAAGCTAACAGAATACAGCAACAAAAAAAGTAAAGGATTATTACATGATTAACCGGTATGTTTTTGGAACTCCCTTTGATACAGAGGCAATACTCCATAAACCAGCAGCCACAGAGGCTTTGTTTCCACTGTATATATCTTTGGACGGACCTGTCTTTTCTCTGTCCCTTAGTCAAAATGATATTGTTTTTGGTCTTGGCGAAGCTGTTCGTGGTATGAATAAGCGTGGACATACGTATATCAGCTGGAACACCGACGAATTTGACCATAACGAGGAAAAAAAATCCTTATACGGCGCTCATAATTTCTTTCTTGTAACAGCACCAGGAAAACCTGCCACCGGATATTTTGTTGATTTTGGTGGAAAAGTAACTTTCGATCTGGGCGATACAAAGCTAGATACCATTACGGTCACCGTAGACAGCCCGGATTATGAACTGTACATCATCAACGGAACCGATCCTGCCGATGTTGCCTTACAATTCCGCACACTCATAGGCAGATCATATCTTCCGCCAAAATGGGCATTCGGTGTAGGACAGTCACGATGGGGATATGGCAGTCAGGATGACATGATGCGGGTAACCCAGAAGTACCGCGAAAATCATATTCCGCTGGATATGGTCTATCTGGATATAGACTACATGGATCAGTTTGAAGACTTTACCATCAGCAGTGAACGGTTCAGTGACTTCAAGCAGATGAATACCAATTTGAAAAACCAGCATGTTCGGGTAATTCCCATTATCGATGCCGCAGTAAAACAATCAGACGGATATTATTTTTACGATGAGGGAAAAAAGAATAACTACTTCTGCAAAAATGCCAATGGTGATGACTTTGTCGCCGGTGTCTGGCCCGGAGACTGTTGTTTTCCAGACTTTTTGAATCCCGAAGCACGTACATGGTTTGGCAATGCCTACAGTTATCTTGTTGATCAGGGAATTGACGGATTCTGGAATGACATGAATGAGCCAAGTCTGTTTTACTCAAAAGAGCATCTGGAAGACGTAAAAAAAGAAGTTTCTGAATTGCTTAAGGGAGATCTTTCAATCTACAACAATTTCAGACTTAAAGACCTGATTTTTGGGCTTTCTTCAAATGAAGATGACTACCGGAAATTCTTTCACACCGTCAACGGTAAAAAAATCTGTCATCATGATGTACACAATCTGTACGGCTACAACATGACCCGTGCCGCAGCAGAAGCCATTACTAAAAACTACCCTGAGCGTAAATTATTTTTCAGCCGCTCCAGTTTTGTGGGAATGCATCGTCACAGTGGTATATGGATGGGTGACAATAAATCACGCTGGCAGCATATTCTGCTGAATCTGCAGATGCTTGCAAGTCTGAATATGGTGGGATTTTTATACACTGGAGCAGATACCGGTGGATTTGGTGCAGATGCCACAGAAGATCTGCTGCTGCGCTGGTATGCTCTTTCTATTTTTACGCCTCTACTGCGAAATCACAGTAGTCTTGGCACACGGGAACAGGAGCCGTATCAGTTTATGGATTCTCTGGAATCCTTACGCGGCATCCTTGGATTGCGATACCGTTTGCTGCCCTATCTGTACAGCGAATTCATGAAAGCTGCCCTGACCGGTACCATGTATGCTCGTCCCATAGGATTTGATTATCCCGACGACAAAGATGCATTGAATACTCAGGATCAGCTTTTCATTGGTGAAAGCATCATGATTGCACCTGTATATGAACAGAATGCCATCGGTCGCCATGTGTACTTACCGGAAGCTATGAAACTGGTACGCTTTAAAGGATGTACCGTTGTTGAAGAATCTGAACTGGCAGCTGGTCACAACTGGATATATGTTGCTCTTGACGAAGTAGTATTTTTCATTAAAAAAGGCCATGTGCTGCCACTGGCAAAACCAGCGGAGTATGTAGACGGAGTAGATTGGGATACACTGACTCTGCTTCACTACGAAGGAACGTCTTACACCCTGTTTAATGATGACGGTCTGGAGCAGAATCCTGACTTGCAGAGCAATCTGAAGGTTCTTCAGGTTCCCGCTTCATGATAGGTACAAGTCATTACTTTCATCAGCGTGCTGACGGTTTTTGTATTCTGTGTCTTCGTCAATAATATCCACCATTATGTCTGCAACCCGGGGATCAAACTGCGTACCCATACCACGGATTATCTCCCTGCGGACATCCTGCTGTTCCATAATGCGGCGATAACTGCGGTTACTGGTCATGGCGTCATATGAATCAGCAACTGCAATAATCCGTGCAGTTTCAGGAATCTTGTGGCCTGCTAATCCTTCAGGGTATCCCTTGCCGTCATAGCGTTCATGATGATACAGCGCACCTTCTGCAAACTGGGGGAATTCTTTAAGAATACTGGCACCGATTTTTGGATGCCGTCTGATAACCCTGATTTCTTCGTCAGTCAGTCGTCCATTTTTATTGATGATGGCATCTGGTATTCCCATTTTTCCAACATCGTGCAACAGAGCCACCAGATAAATATTCCTCAGCTGCTGCTGGTTATACCCCATGCGATAGGCAATTTCATAGGTATATTTGGCAACCCGTGCCGAGTGACCCTTGGTATACAGGTCTTTTGCTTCTATGGATTCTACCAGTACATGAGTCAGGTTCTCTGCCTGTTTCTGTTGGTTTCTGAAGTTGGATTCTGTCTGAACATTAATATACGCAAGAAGCAGTGCTAATGTATTAGCAATATTCTGTATGGCCCAGGTCTCGTAAATTGACTGGAATGCCAGCGCCAGAATAGGGAAAATAGCATACGCAAAGATAAATACCATTTCTTTAGTACGCATGGATGTAAACGTCCGAAGCGGAACATACAGACAGAACAATTCCTGAATGATATAGCTTCCAAGTAACAACGGATACATAATCCCCATACTGACATAATCCGTATCAGAAACGGAGAAAAATAACCCAAACGGCATTGCTACCAATATCAAGATACCAACACCCACTGAAAAAATTGCCATGCAACGCTGAACAATCAGAGGGATTTTTATTGCTTTACTGACATACTCACATTCATAAAAAAAGAATGCACACAAAAGCATATCAAAGAATACGTAATAGGCTGCACTACCTGCAACCAGCATAGTGTGATATACATCGTGACTCATGGCTCCATGGGGTATCCATTTTGGTATGTCACTTATCGTCATGGCAACGTTCAACAATACCATCCAGGTAAAAAATTTATGCAGCCTGTTGTTGTTTGCCTGATCTACAACAAGGCTGATAACAAGAATGGAAGAGATGAGAATATCAAAAGTATCACTGGTAAGGTTGAACATCAGCCCTGGTGTCATACTAGCATGGTAAATGACACAAACCTACTTGTAAAAAAAAATTTTCTTAAGACCGATTTCACTTTTTTTTTTATTGCTTTTTGTAATTTTTTGTGCTTTCAGTGTGAAATAACATCACTATCAACATAATAGGCAGATTCTTCCCGTGATATTTTTTCTACTCAGAACCAATTCTCAGTGGTAAAATGATTGCACACAGATTTGTGATCAGGTTCCGTTGAGACTTTGATCATCAAAAGGAGGATTCTGTGCAAAAAAAATACGTTATCGCACTTGATCAGGGGACAACCTCGTCCCGTGCCATTGTGTACGATAAAAGTGCAAAACCTTTGGGCTCCAAGCAGAAGGAATTTACCCAGTATTACCCCCAGCCAGGTTGGGTTGAACATGATGCCGAGGAACTGTTCAAATGCCAGCTGGGTGTCATGCAGCAGGTTATTATTGATACTGAAATTAAAATGGATGAAATTGCTGCCATTGGTATTACGAACCAGAGAGAGACCGTAGTACTGTGGGATAAAGCTACCGGTAAACCTGTGTATCACGCTATTGTATGGCAATGCCGCCGTACTGCCCCCCTATGCGAAAAACTCACTAAAGAAGGGTATGGTGACATCATTAAAGAAAAAACCGGTCTTTTGATTGATGCATACTTTTCAGCTACCAAGATTAAATGGATTCTGGATGAGGTACCGGGACTCCGTGAACGGGCTAAAAATGGCGAAATTCTTGCAGGAACTATTGATACCTGGCTGATCTGGAAACTCTCCGGCGGAAAATGTCATGTGACAGACGTTACCAATGCTTGCCGCACCATGCTGTACAACATTTATGAACTTGATTGGGATAATGATCTTTTAAAACTGCTTGATATTCCCCGGTGTATGCTTCCTGAAGTAAAAGATTCCAGTGCCATTTACTGCAACACCGATCCTGAAATCTGCGGATTTTCCGTACCTATTGCTTCTGCCGTTGGCGACCAGCAAGCTGCTCTTTTCGGCCAGGGCTGCTTCAACAAAGGGGATGCAAAAAATACTTACGGTACCGGCTGTTTCATGCTCATGAACACCGGCGATAAACCGGTAGTATCAGAAAGTCTCTTAACCACCATCGCTCTGGGCATGAACGGTAAAGTGCAGTACTGCCTTGAAGGATCTGTTTTTATTGGTGGCGCTGTCATTAAGTGGCTGCGCGATGAAGTTGAACTGATATCTTCTGCACCTGAAGTTGACCGCCTTGCCGAAAGCGTACCCGATGCCAATGGCTGCTATCTGGTACCAGCCTTTGTAGGATTTGGAACACCCTACTGGGATATGTATGCCCGCGGAACCCTTATCGGCCTTACCCGTGGCGTAAAACGTGCCCATATCTGCCGTGCAGCTCTTGAAGGTATTGCATATGAAGTTAAAGACGTTCTTGATGCCATGGTTGCTGATTCCGGTGTAAAGATCAACACCCTTAACGTAGATGGCGGTGCTTGTGTCAGCGATGTCATGATGCAGTTCCAGTCTGACATTCTTGATACTCAGGTTTGCCGCCCTAAAAATGTAGAAACTACCGCACTTGGAGCCGCCTATCTTGCAGGTCTGGCTACCGGATTCTGGAAGGATAAAGAGGAAATTCTCCAGCGCCGTGTAACTGACAAGGTGTTTACCCCCCAGATGGATGCAGAAAAGAGGACAAAACTGTATGCCGGCTGGAAAAAAGCTGTAGAGCGCGCTTCTAAATGGGAAGAGGAATAAAAAAAGGAGAGTTACAATGATTTACGACGTAGCCATAGTCGGATCAGGCATTATCGGCGCTTCCATTGCCCGGTGCCTTTCCATGTACAAACTGAATGTCTGCATGATTGAAAAAGAAAACGATGTATCATGCGGAACTTCAAAGGCAAATTCCGGTATCATCCATGCCGGATATGACCCTGAACCAGGATCACTGATGGCTGTTCTTAACGTTAAGGGCAGTGAACTGTATCCCACCTGGGCACAGGAACTGCATTTTGATTACAAAAACATCGGATCCCTTGTTGTTGGCTTCAGTGATGCTGATATGGAACACATTAAAAAGCTGTATGACCGGGGATTGAAAAACGGTGTTAAAGGCTTAAGCATCATAAACCGCGAAAAACTGGTTGAAATGGAACCACACATTGCTGAAGAAGCACAGGGAGCTCTTCTGGCAGAAACTGCTGCCATTATCAGTCCCTACCAGACAACCTGGTCCATTGCAGAAAACGCCGTAGAAAACGGTGTGCAGCTCATGCGCGAGACAGAAGTACACGGCATTACTGCTCCAGAAAAAACAGGGGACTTATGGACATTGCACACCGGGAAAGGTGACATCCAGACACGCTATGTAGTTAATGCTGCAGGTCTTTTTGCAGATGTCATCAGTAAGATGGCCGGCGCAAAAGAGTTCATCATTAAACCACGCCGCGGTGAATACTTCCTGTTGGACAGCAACTGCTCAAAACTGGCAAACCACACCATTTTCCAGACACCTGATGCTCTGGGTAAAGGGGTACTGGTATCCCCAACTGTTGACGGCAACATTCTGGTAGGACCATCTGCCGGTGATCACGGTACCAAAGACGATACGGCAACAACTCCTGCCGGCCAGGACCTGATCATGATAAAAGGTGAAAAATCTGTTCCTAACCTCCCACGCCGCAATATCATCAACAGTTTTGCCGGTATCCGCGCCATTGCTTACTGGCCGGGAAAAGACGGTGCCGAAGATATTCCTGTGGGAGACTTCATCATTGAAGAAGACGAAAAGGCAAAAGGATTCATCAATGTTGCCGGTATCTGCTCGCCTGGTCTTACCGCTGCACCTGCCATCGGTTACTACGTAGTTGACCTCTTAAAAAAAGCCGGCCTTGCCATGACAGAAAACAAGGACTTCATTCCTGTTCATAAAGGTATTGAATCATTCCGCGACGCAACTCCGGAACGCAAGGCAGAACTGATTGAAAAAGATCCGCTGTACGGCCGCATCATCTGCCGCTGTGAAATGATTACGGAAGGCGAAATTGTCCGTGCCATCAAATGTCCTGTTGGAGCTGCAGACTTAGACGGTGTAAAACGCCGCACCCGTGCCGGCATGGGCCGCTGTCAGGGCGGTTTCTGTTCACCGCGCGTAACTGAAATCATCAGCCGTGAGCGCAACATTCCCATGACCGCAGTAACAAAGAACGGTGGATGTTCATACATCCTCAACAGCAAATCACGGTAAGGCAGAAGAAGGTAAACAATATGTCAACAAATTTACAGTACGATATCGTTATTGTTGGCGGTGGACCTGCCGGTCTTGCCGCTGCAACTGCCGCACGTAAAGCCGGCACAGAAAGCATTCTGATTCTGGAACGTGATACCCGTCTTGGCGGTATTCTGCTCCAGTGTATCCACAACGGATTCGGTCTGCACCACTTTGGCGAAGAACTGACTGGTCCCGAATATGCAGGACGCTTTGTTAAGGAAGTTGAAGAACTGGGTATTGAATACAAAACCGACACCATGGTTCTGGAAGTTGCCAACACCAAAGACGGTAAACAGGTAACTGCCATCAACACCAAAGACGGCCTGATGCTCATTTCTGCCAAAGCCGTTATTCTTTCCATGGGATGCCGCGAACGTACCCGTGGTGCCCTGGTTATTCCGGGAACCCGCCCCGCAGGTATCTTTACCGCAGGATCTGCCCAGCGCTTTGTAAACATTGACGGCTACCTGCCCGGTAAAAAAGTAGTAATTCTGGGTTCGGGAGACATCGGCCTGATTATGGCACGCCGTATGACTCTGGAAGGTGCCGAAGTTAAACTGGTTTGCGAAGTAATGCCTTTCTCCAGCGGTCTTACCCGTAACATCAAGCAGTGTGTAGAAAGCTTCAACATTCCGTTGAAATTCAGCCACACCATTACCCAGATTCACGGTAAACAGCGCGTAGAAGGTGTTACCGTTTCTCAGGTAGACAAAAACCGCCGCCCTATTCCGGGAACAGAAGAATACATTGAATGTGATACGGTTCTGCTTTCTGTAGGTCTGATTCCTGAAAACGAAATCTCAACCGGTGCCGGTGTTTCCATCGATTCATCAACTTCCGGTCCTATCGTAAACGAACGGATGCAGACTTCTGTAGACGGAATCTTTGCCTGTGGTAATACCGTTCACGTACATGACCTGGTAGACTTTGTAACTGCTGAATCCCTGCGTGCCGGAGAAAACGCTGCCCTGTACGTACAGGGTAAAACCAACGGAGACGCACAACATATCGTCCTTCGTGCCGGTAACCGTGTGCGATACACCGTTCCCCAGTATCTGGATTCAACCACCAGCGAAAAGAACGTATCCATCATGTTCCGCCCCACCGACGTATACCGCGATGTACAGATTGTAGTGTACTCCAACGATGAGCGTATTAAATCCATGAAGAAAAAGGTTGTACGTCCCGGCGAAATGCAGGTTGTAGAATTGAATCCGACACAGCTTGCCCAGGTAAAAGGTAACCTGACTGTAGCCATCGAAATTCCAGAGGAGGATGTTGAATAATGTCTGACGCAGTAAAAGAAGTAAAAACCGAAACCATGCCCATGACCTGCATCATCTGCCCCATGGGATGCACCATGGAAGTTACCATTGAAGACGATGGTGTTACCCGCCGCGTTACCAAAGTTACCGACAACACCTGTCCACGCGGACCTGCCTATGCAGAACGGGAACTGCTGAACCCAACACGTACCATCACCACAACCATTTCGGTTGATGGCGGTGTTATGCCCGTTGTTCCGGTAAAAACCAAGGGCGAAGTTCCCAAGAAACTGCAGCTGCAGTGCATGGAAGTTATCCGCCGTGCCCACGTGGCAGCTCCAGTAGCTCTGGGCCAGATTCTGATACACGATATTCTCGGCACCGGCATCAACGTTGTTGCCTGCGCCAATGTAGCCAAAGACTAGTCCGTTTCTTTGCGTTATACTGCTCAGTATGAGATTTGCACGTACTCTATCTGCACTCGTACTGAGCTTTTTTTTAGTTTCTACCCTGATTGCGCAGACAGTATCTGCACAGGTCCAGGACGCCACATCCTCAGAACGACCGAAAATTGCCCTTGTATTAAGCGGCGGTGGGGCCAAAGGGTTTGCCCATATAGCCCTGCTTGAGGCCCTGGAAGAAGAAGGTATCCCCATTGATTTAATCACCGGAACCAGCATGGGTGCCCTTGTCGGTTCCCTGTATGCATCGGGATACAGTCCCAAAGATATCCGGGAAATCGTTTCAAGTAACGATATGATGACGCTCCTCTTGGAACGGTCCTCTGCCATCGACCCCTTTTATCCGGAAGCCTTTAAATATACTGACGATAACCTGGCCAGTCTTTCACTCTCTGAATACGGATTCGGTGCAACCCCTTCCATTCTGGGCGACGGAAAAGTCCTGAACTTTCTCGCCACCTGCCTGCTGAAAGACTACAACATCAGTAGTTTTGACCAGCTGCCCATACCCTTTCGTGCCGTAGCCACAGACCTGATGACCAGTGAAGAAATCGTATTTGACCACGGATCTCTGCTTCAGGCAGTTCGTTGCAGCATGAGTCTACCCCTGCTTTTTACGCCGTCACCAACAGGGAATGGCCGGTATGCCCTGGATGGGGGTATCGTCAACAATATGCCCGTTAAACTGGCTGCAGACCTGGGGGCAGACATCATTATTGCTTCTGATGTCGGAACTACGATCGAAACAAACGAAAGTCAGCTGCAGACTCTCGATAGTATGGCATCACATGTCTACAACCTGATGATAGACCCGAAAGTAGTGGCACAGTATCCCTATGCAGACGTTTTGATACGCCATGATGTATCTCCTTATGGTACCCTGTCATTTCCATTTTCAGATGAAATCATTGCCAAAGGAAAGATTGCAGTAGAAAGTAAACGCCAGGAACTACATGAAATTGCTTTACGCCTGCAGAAACAGGGTGTCACCATTACACCGCAGGACTATGATCGGGTCAGCTATTACCGTTACTTACAGAATCCTGTTGTTGATGCAGTTATCATCAAGGACATTTCTATGAATAACCCTGTCCCACTACCACAGGAAAAAGAATATGCCTGGATTCTGCAACAGGAACTTACTGAACAACAGATTTCCCGTCTCATTGCACAACTTGCCAAAGATCAGACAAAATTCAATCTGGCCTCTTTCAGTTTTGAAACAGCTCCTGGTTTAACTGATGATACTTGTACTCTGATTCTGAAAGCAGATCATTACAACCAGAATCCCAGTTCCATAAGTCTCGGCGGTACTCCTGCCTTATATATACATAACCCCAATAACAGACTTGACGGAACAATGCGTCCTGAACTTAATCTGCGAATCCGGAAAAATAACCCGTTTTTCTGGGACCTCTCCTCATCCATCGGTAAATCCTTGATGGTGGGATTTAACCTGCGACCAGTAATCGGTATCATGCGGAACAATTATCTCCAGCTTGATACAGGTGCTCAGTTGACTTACGGTGGTCTGGCACCAGATTCTGCCTATACCTATTTCAGTAAACCACTGCTGGAAGATATCGGTTTTTCTACACATTTAGGATTTCTTGACAGGTATCTGTATTATGGAACAGTTACTGCAGCTGGTGAATATAACCTGTATAACCTGCATTCTATTGGTGAAGTTTCCGGCATGATCCAAACCGGAACAGGAAAACTTACTCTTGCATTGAATACATTGCAGAATGAAATTACAGGATGGAACGGATTCAGGCTGGAATCTATAGTTGAGGTAGGTGCATCATTCAGCAATCACGTTGTAGACCCTGTCGGAAGATTCTCTTTCAGCTGGAAACATCTTTTTGAATTGAATCCAAAGACCTCGTCACTGGGACTACAGTTCAGCTTTGACAACCGGAATGGTGATACCCGCCTTACCTGCAATTACGCTGACTACGGTGGATATCACGGTCTGTGTGGATATGCGCCGGAAACATTCAGCACAGGATTTACCCTGGCAGGGCTCCTGTTTCAACAACGTATCTTTAATGTATTCGGTCTTCCTGCAATCCTGCAGGCCCAATTGAAAGGCGGCTTCCTTCTGCCGCAGATTTCTGGTTTCAAACCGGATGCCGGCTACTCTCTGTATCTTATTCTCCATTCCCCCATTGGTAACTTTACCCTGGGAGGTGGCCATAGCGTTACAAACGGAAAATTCTGTCTGATGATTGGATTACAATAGTGTCATTTTTATCCTATACTGCTCAGTATGAGATTTGCACGTACTCTATCTGCACTCGTACTGAGCATTTTTTTTGTTTCTTCCCTGTTTGCACAGACAGTATCTGCACAGACTGCATCCGTCAGACAAGATTCAGACCGGCCGAAAGTTGCCGTTGTATTAAGCGGCGGCGGTGCAAAAGGGTTTGCCCATATAGCCTTACTTGAAGCTCTTGAAGAAGAAGGTATCCCCATTGATCTGATTACCGGCACCAGCATGGGTGCCCTCGTCGGCTCCTTTTATGCATCCGGTTACAGTGCAAAAGAAATCCGCCAGTTGATATGTGACACTGACATGATAAACCTGATTCTTGATCCGGCAGCTGTTGTAACACCAATTAAATCACAGGCCTTTGATGAAACTACAGGAAATCTGATTACCTATCCTATTTCAAAATCTGGTATCGGGGCCGCCCCTTCCCTTCTTGGTGACAACAAAGTTCTTAACTTTCTAGCCTCACATCTGACTAAAAACTGCAATATCCGGAATTTTGACCAGCTTCCCATCGCATTCAGGGCTGTCGGTACCGATGATCTGACCTTTGAAGAAGTGGTTTTTTCCGAAGGCTCACTGCTTAATGCCATTCGTGGCAGCATGAGTCTTCCCATGCTGTTTACTCCATTCCCTACCGATGACGGCCGGTTTGTACTGGACGGTGGGTTAGTCAACAACCTGCCTGTTCTGCTTGCAAGAGACCTGGGAGCTGATATTGTAATCGCCATAGATGTTGCCAGTATTCTTTCGTCAGACACTTCACATTTGAAAACAGCAGACGACATGGGAATTCATCTGTTCAATCTGGCCATTTCTCCCAACGCCGTAGTTCAGCACCCTTATGCAGATCTGCTAATCGTTCCCGATCTTTCACCCTATCACACCTTATCTTTTGCTTCTCAGGAAGAAATCATTGATCTGGGTTGTGCAGCTGTTGCGGAACAGCGCAGTGCCATTCATGCCATCGCACTGCAGCTTGAAGAACTTGGCGTTGAACTTTCTCCAAAGGATTACAATAGGGTCAGCATTTATGCATCTCTACCTGACCCCATTGTTGAACGTATTATTGTTGAAGATCATTCACTGTTCGAACCAATACCGCTTCCCAAACCAAAGGATTATTCCTGGTTGATGGATAAACCCCTTACAGAAAGCCAGATCAAACGGCTTATCGCTCAATTGTCCACTGACCGGAGTAAATACAATCTTGTTTCGCTCAGTTTTGAAACAAGAGCCGGCAGCACTCCAGAAACCTGCACACTGGCACTAACCTGTACTCATTACATTACTAATCCTGGAGCCATTACCGTTGGTGGAAATCCTCATCTTTCCATCCAAAATACCAACGGAGCCGTTTCTTTCAACATACAGCCACTCATAAACGGTTCAGTCATCCTTAAGCAACCATTTGAAATGTCATTTTCCGGCGCTGTAGGACCTTCTCTTACTGCCTGTATATCCTTATCCCCTACACTAGCTCAAATCCGGAATAATCAACTGTCGTTGAAAACCGATGCCAGTTTGCTGTACGGCGGTATTACCCCTGACGATTCATACAATTATCTGGGAAAATCAACACTGAATAATATTGGTTTTGAATATTTCCTAGGTCTCCGCGCCTCACACCTGCACTACGCAACCTTTAACCTTGGTGCAGCCGGCAATCTGTTCAAGGTACATGGACCAACGTCTGCATCCAATACCCTTGTTCAATCCCTGTATGGGTCTGGCAGCATCAGCATCAATACTCTTTCCAACTACACCAGTGACTGGAAAGGATTCCGATCAGAAGCAATGGTACGCTATGGAGCCAGTTGGGTAAACAGCCGGAAAAACACGCTTTGGAGTGCCGCATTCCGGCAGAAACAACAGATTGAGTTAGTAACCGGGAAAACTTCCGTAGGATATGAATTCTCTCTGGCAGGGGGAAACCAGCCTGAAATACTTTCATCCAGCTGGTTTGACTTTGGTGGATATACTGGTATGTGCGGATATCCTTCCGAAACCCTTGCCAGGAACTATGTTTTAGCCGGAATTCAGCTGCAGCAGTATCTGTTCAGCTTCTTTGGAATGCCGACTATTGCTCAGTTTCTGGTAAAAACCGGCATGAAAAACGTACCGCTTCCAATCCAGGGTAACCCATTTACCGGCATGGAATTTGGTTGCGGCGGGTGGCTTATGTTGGATACCCCAGTGGGAAATGTTATAGCTGGCGCCACCTGCAATATAACCAGCAAAAACTTTACCATTACACTTGGTTTACAGTAAATAATTACTCTTCAGCATCAACGCTGGTGTCGGGCTCCCGGTCGTCGTCATCTTCAACGCTTGTATCAAGCTCTTCACCAGCGTTGCTCTCCATATTTGAGACCTGAGATTCCACTGTTCTCAGCCCAAGTTTTACCTCTTCTGCAGCCTTAAGAATGTCAAGTTCCTTTAACCGGTCCGAAGCCTTTTTTACCTGAACACTGCCATAGGCAAGAACGCCGAATACGCCTGCAATCAGCAACCCCATAATGACAAAAAACCACCAGGCAGGATCATCATTCCGGGCTGCACTGGATGTATTGTAAATAAGAATAGCCAACACCACTACACAAATGCTGCGGTTCTGTTCAAAAGATTTCTTTTTGGCAAAAGCCTTATCAATTTCGTCAGTAATTTCCTGATATGTCATATCTTAAATATACTGCGATACCTGCCCTGTCGACTACGGCAGAAGGTGAGAATGACAGATTATTGACCATATGTCTGCATCATGTTATTTTTTTCCCCCACAACAATTTCTTACCGGCTTTGGAGAGAACCATGAGTTTTATTGAGATTTTTCTTATCGGTGTAGGGCTTTCTATGGATGCCTTTGCAGTAGCTATTTGCAAGGGCCTTAAAATGCGCAAACTGAACCTGAAACAGGCTCTTATCATTGGTATTTTCTTTGGCGGCTTTCAGGCTCTGATGCCACTTATCGGCTATCTTCTGGGCACCAGCTTCAGTGAATTGGTATCAAGTTTTGACCACTGGATTGCTTTTGTATTGCTGGCTTTTATCGGTGGGAAAATGGCAATTGAAAGCTTAAAAAAAGACGACGATGACGAGGCCACAGAAAACCAGCTGGATCCGCCGCTAGACTACAAAGAACTGTTCATTATGGCCGTTGCCACCAGCATCGATGCCCTTGCCGTAGGTATTTCTTTTGCAT
The DNA here is from genome assembly GCA_045597345.1 of Treponemataceae bacterium. GTDB lineage: Bacteria > Spirochaetota > Spirochaetia > Treponematales > Treponemataceae > Treponema_I. The sequence continues at coordinate 12,785 of JAZLJW010000012.1, read as the reverse complement.
TCCTCAACATGCACATCGTTCCTGCCATCACCATTATCGGTATCACGACTTTCTGTCTCTCTATTGTAGGTGTATGGGTAGGAAACAAATTCGGCGAAAAATACAAGAGCAAAGCTGAACTGGCCGGCGGTGTAATCCTCATCGGCATCGGCATCAAAATCCTCGTTGAACACCTGCTGAACGACTGATTTTTATTAAGGGGGAAGCCTCCCCCTGGCTTCAGCCTGCTCCGCAGTCTTCCGCCACCCTCTCTGCGGGGACACCCCGCTACGCCCCGAAATTCTTGAAACTTCACCATTTTCAGGGTCCCTGAGCAATAATGAGCAAAGCTCATTGTCGAAGGGTCCCATATCTCTACTTTCCATCCACAAATACTTATTTTTTTGGCTATGTCCGCAAAAAGTGTTGCTAAATAAAAGAAATTTTTTGACAGAATGAAAAATTATCCTATGTTATTCGTAATGACATTGAATGAACTTTTTCAGACATTAAAATCTCTTTCTAAAGCAGAATTACATTCAGTTAAGGAATACCTTGAATCTTTGGAATTGAATTTCAACGGATTCGAGGATTTTCTTTTAATTAAAAAGTCTGAAATTCGATAATCGCATTGTTTCTGAATCGGTGCTTTGCACTGACGACATGAATTCATACCACAGTATGCTAAAGAACTTCATCAACAGATTTCATGGAGTTTCGACGAAATATCTAAATAACTATCTGGTCTGGCACAACTTCTTGAACTATGCAAAAGAAAGGTATGCCGAAAAAACTACGATTTTTGCAGATTTCGTGTTTACTACTGAAAAGGTTGATTTAAGCAAGTCAATTCCATTGAGACCTGCTTTGCCTTTTGCGTAATGGAAAGAAATATGATTTACAGGGTAAATTATAAATGAACCTAAAGGAGGTTCGGTATGAAAAAAATTATTGCTAGATTAAAACTTTTAAAACTTAACAGGATTTATTCTTCTATAATTGCTGACTGTTGTTTACAAAATGGTTATGCAGCAGAAGTACACATTTCACCTATAGTAAAACAACTAAGGATGACATCTGAGGTATCCCTGCTAAAAGGTATTGATTTAGCGATGAAGTACTCTGGAACAGCAGAAATACTTTGTGTTGAAGTCGAAAATAAACACTTAGAACTAATAAAAACGTACATTTCTACATTTCATAAAGCAGTTAAAGTATTTACATCAGATAGTACAGTAGAATTTTCAGACAATGGAAAGGTTCTCTCAGTTACGAATTACTAATCGTCTTTTTCTTGCATGTCTAATAATACCTCTTCAAATTTTTTCGTAGTTTTGCTAATTCTGTATTGCTTATTTCGTCTAAATGTAGGATTGGTTCATTTGGAAGATTAAAAACATTTAATAATCTTTCTAATGCAAAACCATAAGAAATTTTATGTTTTTCAGGTTCAGGCTCTAATTTACCTCTAACGTATACAACATTGAAATCCCCGATTCCATTTTCCTTTTAGGTTCGAATCCTACCCCTGTTTTGCTCCATAGATGGATACAAGAACAAGAGTTCCGTCTTGTGTAATAGTATCCCGGTCAAATCATGTGATACGTCCTTCTATGTGTCATTTCTTGGAAGTAATACTTTTGTCTTTTCTCTTCTGATAAGATGGCGGATATCAGATAAAAATCTAAAAATTCTCACTCTTATCTGACGAAAAAAGCTGGTACCATAACCTGTCATACTAATAGTATTCCATTATTGCCAGGTTTTATCTGATACAAATCACCAAACCACCAGGTTGAAATCATATAAAAACCCATTCTGTACCCGATTTATCTGTATGCCACCTCCCGTCACTGCATAATTGCATCATATAAATATTTTCCGGCAACCATTTTTATATGATAATCCCCAAGAAATCACGCTAAACCACATCATATAAATTACCCAAAATTGCCGCTTTTATCTGATAACTCCCCCAAATCTCCTTAGCTCTATCATATAAATTATCCCAAACCTCACTTTTTATATGATTCCCCGGCGGCTTCCATTTCCACAATCACGCAATTCTCACCATTGAATTTTGCCCCGTACTCACGCACTAAAAAAAAGCCCGCCCATGAGGCATCACACCGTGAAGTGCAATTTATCTCAAGGCGAGCCGTGTCAGCAAAAAATTATTTTCAGTACTCCGGCCAGATATACTGCCCGTCGCTGTCTTTTTCTACAAACGTAAAGCCGTGGAAGTGGGTCCAGAACGGGCTGTTCCAGTCCATGTTGCCTTGTGCGGTAAGACCTAAAAATGCAGGATCGTTGAACAGGAAGGTCCGGGCAACAAATCCCTGTCCCTCTTTGTAGAAAACGTCGAGCGAAATATAATCGTACCCGGCACCAAATTCCGAAACCGGTTTCTGAATCATCACGGTACCGCCCAAATCAGCATTGAATTCATTCTTTACATCAGCTGGTGCATAAGACGCAATGCTTTCCATCGGAATTTCATACCCGGCAATGTTACTGGCACACATAAAGGTCATAACGGCAAAGCGCAGTGCACTATCGGTACCTGCAGGAAGAGTATCCGTAAACAGACTGTAGCGGACTTCCCCCTGCAAATCTCCTCGGCGGATTTCAAATGCCTGGGTAACAGCCACATCGTCATTATCAAGCGGAGGAATTTCCCGCATTTCAGGCGTTACATAATACAAAAGGTCAAATTCTTCCGGATTCGTGGTAATAGAAAAGCCAAGTGATACAAATGAACCAGAATCCGGTTCAGCAGTTGATTCTGCAATTACAGGTTCTTCTTGTTCCAATGATTTGGATGCGCAGGAAAACAGGGTAACACACATCAATAGGGCAAAAAGGACAGTCAATGTTTTTTTCATGAAAAACCTCTTATGAATTAAATCTTAAAATTATATGTAAATGGTAACAGGAGTTATTTTATGCTGTCAACCTACACACAAGCCCCTTGCCATGGTATACTGCCCCCATGGCTACAACTTTTGACGACAAAAAAATCATTTACACCATGGATACCGTATCCCGTGCATACGGTACCAAACAGGTCTTAAAAGACATCAGTATTTCATACTACTACGGCGCCAAAATCGGCGTTATCGGTGAAAACGGTTCCGGTAAATCATCCCTTATGAAAATCTTTGCCGGCCTTGATACCGACTTTACCGGTGAAACCACCCTTGCCCCCGGCTATACCATGGGCTATCTGCCTCAGGAACCGGAACTGACTCCCGGTAAAACCGTTATGGAAATCGTAAAGGAAGGTGCAGCTGAAACCGTTGCCCTTCTTGAAGAATTTGATAAAGTAAACGAAGCATTCGGCGACCCGGATGCAGACTTTGACAAACTGTGTGCCCGCCAGGCAGAAATTCAGGAAAAACTTGATGCTTTGGACGCCTGGAACCTGGACAGCCAGCTGGAACTGGCCATGGATGCCCTGCGCTGCCCCCCACCGGATCAGGTAGTAGACGTACTTTCCGGAGGTGAACGCCGCCGCGTTGCCCTGTGCCGCCTTCTGCTGCAGAAACCCGATATTCTGCTTCTTGACGAACCAACCAACCATCTTGATGCCGAAACCGTTGCCTGGCTGGAACGCCACCTGCAGCAGTATCCCGGTACCATCATTGCCGTAACCCATGACCGTTACTTCCTTGATAACGTTGCCGGCTGGATTCTTGAACTGGACCGCGGTGAAGGTATTCCTTACAAAGGCAACTATTCCGGCTGGCTGGAACAGAAGGAAAACCGCCTGAAGATGGAAGAAAAGGGCGAATCTGAACGCCAGAAAGCCCTGAAACGCGAGCTTGAATGGATCCACATGGGAGCCAAAGGCCGCCAGGCAAAACACAAGGAACACATTACCCGTTATGAAGAACTTTTGGCCCAAAGTGGAAAGGGACAGATTAAGGATACCAAAATTACCATTCCTCAGGGCCCCCGTCTTGGTGGTCTGGTAATTGAAGCCGAAAACCTGACAAAAGGCTATGGCGACCGCCTGCTCTTTGAAAACTTAAGCTTTAAGGTACCGGCCGGTGCTGTTGTGGGTATTGTCGGTCCTAACGGTGCCGGTAAAACCACCCTGTTCCGCCTGATTGCCGATGCTGCAGGCCAGACCGTTGAACGCCTTGACGGTACCGCTGGCGGTGAAAAACCAGACGGCGGTAACATCCGTGTCGGCGAAACCGTAAAACTGGTATATGTAGACCAGTTGCGCGGACTTCTGGATCCTGAAAAAACCGTATGGGAACAGCTTTCTGACGGTCTTGATATCATCAAGCTGGGTGCCGTTGACGAAAAAGGCCGCCCGCTGAACGGTGCCCTTCGTGAAATCAACAGCCGCGCTTACTGCAGCTGGTTCAATTTCTCCGGCCCGGACCAGAAAAAGAAAGTTGGTGTTCTTTCCGGTGGTGAAAAAAACCGCCTGAACCTGGGTATGATGCTGAAGCAGGCCGGCAACGTACTGCTTCTTGACGAACCTACCAACGACCTGGACGTTACCACTATCCGCGCCCTGGAAGATGCTGTAGAAGACTTTGCCGGATGCGTACTGTGCGTAAGCCATGACCGCTGGTTCCTGGACCGTATCTGTACCCATATTCTGGCTTTTGAAAACAACAGTGAAGTTATCTGGTTTGAAGGTAACTGGTCTGACTATGCAGAATGGCGGCGCAAACAGCTGGGTGCTGAAGCTGACCGTCCTCACAAGACCATCTACCGCAAGATGACCCGCTAGTCATCCATACGGAGGCTTCGACAGGCTCAGCCATCCTGAGCACAAGTCCAGCCCATCCTGGGCACAAAATCAGGATTCCTGAGTTTGTCGAAGGGTTCACACTACTTGACGTGTATAACTGATATCCGCTAATATCAGTTATACCTTATGGGGGTGTAGCTCACCTGGCTAGAGCGCTTGCATGGCATGCAAGAGGTAAGGGGTTCAAGTCCCCTCATCTCCACTAAATTCAAAGCGGTTTTCATAAGAGAACCGCTTTTTTTATATCCTTATCCTTTTTTCCTTCCCATTACAATGCTATAATGTCAGTATGAGCGACTCATTTTCACCTGATAAATCATCAAATCAGCCTGAAGTTACACAGGCTTTTAAAGTTGATTTGACATCAACCGGATTTACTCCGATTACAGAGTTATTTTCAGACCGCAAGAATTCCGCCTTCTCTGATCCAACCTACTATAAAACCGCACTATCTGGAGAAGATGAGTCCGCCCAACGGCTGCACAATCTGCTTTCTAAATACTTAACCTGTCAGGATGCCAAAGACAGAACACTGTACCGCCAGCAGATGGTAAACGCTTACTATGAGTTTCTTAAGTCTGTAGCTCCTAAAATGGCAAATCCTCTTGCCCCACTTTCCAAACGTATGCTGATGCGTTTTGGTGCAGTGCTTCCTTCTCTTTTTTCACAGGAACAGAAAGATTTGTTCGCTACTGCTTTTGTCGAGAACATCCGTAATGAACCAGTGTACTACCTTGATGAATGGTTCCGTGATATTTCAACAGGGGCAGTATCCCTTTCTGCCACTGACGAAGGTCGCCCAACCCGTAAACCAACCCCTGGTTCTGCAGAAGAAGCCCAGCGTCTGCAGCAGCTGCACAGCAAAAACTCAGGAAAACTGCAGCAGGCAGAAACATTACTTACCCAAAAAGAAGGCGAACGTGGCATGGTAGAAGCAGAATTACGATCCCGCATCGAAATTCTCTGTGATCATCCACCATTGATTGGATATGAACCCCACAAACAGCCCTACTCAGATTCTCAGCGTAAATTAATGTCAGAAATTAATGACCGCATGAAGTATCTCCTTAAAATTGACAAAGATATTCAGTCTGCGCTTAAAGAATTCCAGGGAGCAAAAGAAATAGACGACAGTTTACGCCAGAAAATGACGATAAATCCCGTTGCTGAAGTCAGTAATGAGGATGTTTACACCGAACTTGGTACTGTTCGTCAGATGGCAAAAATGACGGTAGGCCGCCAGGGTAACCAGTTCCCCATTTTTACCCGCGAATTCTATCACTGTATCCCAAAAGGAACCGGCTTCCGTGAATGCGTTCTTGAAGAGTTGCGTTGGATTGAATCCCTTGATCCGGGTGCATTCTGTCGTATTCACAAAAATCAGTCACACCGTATCGTTCCGTACGTTATTCTTGTTCCAACCTATGGAGATTCCGGATTCTGCTGGGAGCCTTTTGACCGCTACAACCGCATTACCAGCCGTGGACGCATTGTAGTGCCCATGTATCCCAAGAACCTGCGGATTGCCGTTCTTTCGGCTGTTGCAGACCTGCGCTGGCAGGTAGCCAAGGAAAAAGCTTCATACTACTGGATGGAAGAAGGTATTACCGGACAGTACTACCAGTGGATTGAATCTCAGAAACTAAAAGGAGATCTGAAAGATCTGTTTGTTCAGGACTATATTCTGTGGATGACTAAAGAAGCTGATGGTGTTCAGCGAATGGATAAAGAACTGCGCGGTATTTTCTGGCGCAACCTGCCATTCCCTCAGGAACGCAAGGATATGCTGAAACTGCGCAGTCTGGTATACCAGGAACTGTGTCAGAAAGATGCTAACCGCGCCATGTCCGACGGATATTAATTACTTGTCATCCTGAACCTGTTTCAGGATCTTTCAGTACGGTTTTTTCTTATTATGGGAGCCCCACAGGGGTTCCAGTTTATCTTCCAGCTTGAATTTCTCTATAACCCAAGTAGAAAGCTTCTGGTAAATAACCATAGTTCCGAAAAGTCCGCCAAAAACTATAACTACTGATAACAATGAGAACACCTGTGGATGATTCTGGAAAATCAATGCAGATACAACCAGCAGTCCCACAATAATAATCAATGTTATCAGAATATTTACCAGCGTTCCAACAAGAACAAAGATAACAGTATTTGCTTTTTTATTCATTTTTTATCACCCTTAGATTTTTCCATTCTCATGGCATGTAAAAACGAGAATACCAGCAGTATTCCGCAAACAGTAATGAACGAATCTGCTACGTTGAACGTAGGAAATCGTTCAAAACCAAACAGCCCATAGAATTTTACATCGATAAAATCGACTACACCTGCTGGTCTGAAAAAACGGTCAATCAGGTTGCCAAAACCACCACCAACAACACCACAAATCATCCAGCGCTGAAATCCGGTAAAATCCGTGTTTCGAAAGTAAATAACAACAACCACTATCAGAACAATCAGTGGTATGAAAAGCAGTGCTATGGCACGGGCAGTCTGTGAGAAAGAAGCCCCCATACTGAATGCAGCTCCAAGGTTCCGCACATGGACAATCCGTAAAAAATCTCCAAAGAAACTTGCCCGTATTGTATACAGTGGAATATTTTTTACCACCAGTGCTTTTGTTATCTGGTCCGCGATAATTACACCAATTGTAAGAAAAAAGGGAATTATTTTATGCCATACGGTAGGTGTTTCTTTAAACTCTACCTGTACCTGTTCTGTCAACGTAGTAACTCCTAAATGTGATTATTTTAGTTTACTGAAGCGGGGCAATTGCTTCAAGAATTTTTATCTGACAGCCAGGCTGTTCAAGATATACCAGGCTATTTGATCTGGCAGCTCCTTATTCGCTGCATGATTCTTCCGGTTCCAGCGGTTTGAATCCAATAAATATGCTTCCAATGGATTCGTTAACGCCATAAATGCACACTCATTCAGATCAATAACTATCTGCTTATTGTCAGGAAAAGCCATTTCAAAACCGGTTTTATTCTCTTTATCATAAATCAACACTAATTCTGAACCCGGAAAACGCTCTTTTGCAATCTGGACAAGCAGCTTAGCTTCCTGCACTTTTTTTTCGCCAAAGGCCTTTTTTCTTTCCTGGTATTCATCTGGTTTTCTCAACCGCATCATCCGCATAGAATAATCAAGGCTCCACAGTGAATCCCGCCAGTTATTGAAATAGGGAATATCAGAAACTGAAAAATCACCGCTCAGGCAGGTATATCCCTTCTCTGCAAGTGGCACCAATCCCGGCAGAAAATCATCAGTACGCGTACAAACCCCAGATACATAGACAAATACCACATCAGACTTTTTTTCTTTCGGACTTATTTCATAAACCACTGCTGCAGGGGAAGAAAAATAATCTGTTTTTTCGTTCAGCCCTCCAAACGCACTTCCGGTATACACTGTTTTTTCAATTGCATAGGATTCAGCACTTTTCCCTTTCAGGGATAATTTCATATCAGCATAAGGGCAGAAGAAAACAAGAATACCTGCCATTCCTGCAATCATAATCCAGCTGATGATACAGCCGAAGATAAAAGGTCCATGATAAAAATCTACTACCAGACCATTACACAACCGTAAAAATGCCCGAAAGTTTATGAAACATACATATGCTGCCACTAAAAGAATTGCCAGATTAGCTACTGTCAGACCATATACAAACAGTGAAAGCAGTGAAACGATAAACGAGAACGGAGCAAGCATTACAATAGTATCTATACGTGCTGACCGGCTGAAAAGGAATCTGGTAACCACTGGTATAAGCATGGCAAGTACCAGTATCTGACTGGCAAAATAATGTGACATATCCGAATAATACACGTAAACCCCTATAAATTGCAATTTTCATACACTGTGTGGTACTATTACTGTATCTATGGCTGGAGCAACTTCTCATTCGATTGATCTGGGCAAAATCCAGAAATCAGTGCAGGCTAATATTCCTCTATCAGTTACAACCTATACTCTGCCTCATGAAATGGAAGAGTATATGTCTGAAGTTCTTACGGCCTTTTTAGTAGAAACCCGACAGGAACACATGAAGGAATACCTGGTGTACTGTCTGGGAGAACTTATCACCAACGCCAAAAAAGCAAATACAAAACGCATTTATTTTAAGGAAAATCACCTTGATATTAATAACCCTTCAGACTATGAACGGGGAATGCAAACCTTTAAAGAAGATACCTTAAGTAACATAAAATACTATCTTGCACTTCAAAAACAGGCGGGGCTGTACATAAAATTCATTATCCAGACCAATGGAGAAAAACTGAAACTTGAAGTACGCAATAATAGTGCTCTGACCGTTTTTGAATACAAACGCATTCATGATAAAATTGCCCGAGCCCAGCAGTATTCATCTGTAGACGACGCTTTTAATCAGATTCTTGATGACTCAGAAGGTGCCGGTTTAGGACTGATTATTATGGTCCTCATGCTCCGCAAAATCGGCTTGACAGAAGAGAATTACCAGGTTCTCAGCGAAAACGGTGAAACCATTAACCGAATCATTCTTCCTTTGGACACTCGTGTCAGCGATCATCTGGAAGAGCTTTTTCAAGAGTTGCTGCCATTTATTGATGCGCTCCCTAAGTTTCCTGAATCCATCACCCGTATCAACACAATGCTGTCAGATCCCTATACCAAGTTATCTGATATTGCCCAGCAGATCAGTAATGACGTTTCTCTTACGGCTGATTTGCTGAAACTGGTAAATTCTGCTGCATTCAGTCTGGAAAAACCTTGTCATAGTATTAATGATGCCGTTAAGCTCGTTGGCATTCGGGGTATCCGCAATCTGCTTTTCTCTGTAGGGTCTTTGCAAAACCTTCAGCAGACAGGCAATACTGATCAAAAACAGCTGTGGGACCACAGCTATCGTGTTGCTTTTTATTCGTATACTCTCGCTAAAAACTTTTTCAGCCGGAATCACGAAGTTATAGATGATTCATATATCTGCGGATTGCTTCATGACATGGGAAAAGTAATTTTCAGTGAAGCACATCCTCAGGTTCTGGATAACTATGAAAAGAATCTGAAGGGGAAACACATCGACTCACTGCTTATTGAAACCATTACTTCCGGAAGAAACCATAGTGGTATTGGTGGAAAAATTGCGGAAAACTGGGGATTTCCTCAGGTCATCACTGACACCATCAGATATCACCATACTCCAAACAAGGCACCGGCATCATGTTCAGATATAGTCTCCGTAGTCTATATGGCAAACATGATTACCCATTTTCAGGAAGGTATCATAGAATTTTACCAGTTTGATTCCGTTCAGCTGTCAAAATTCCGCATTTCCAATCCTCATCAGCTTGAAGCCGTAGCCAACAGACTTGAATCCCTGTTCAAAAAAGATAACTGATTGTTAACGGTTCCCATTTCGTATAGAACTGGTCCAGGCCTGCATCAGAATCCCAAATGCAACACCCACGTTCAAAGATGCCTTCAACCCTGTCATAGGAATAGTACAACGCCCATAAGTTGCCCGTGCCAATGCAGCAGGGCTTACCCCAAGTTCTTCCGAGCCTAAAATAACAGTTCCCCGTTCCGGGAACACAAATTCCCCTATATCCGTACCACCTGTTTCCAACACAAACACTGGTTCGTCATCAGGTATCTGATCAAGTGAAATCCGCTCATAGGGCAGGATTGCATCACATCCCATGGCAGACCGTACAGCCCGGGGATGCTCCGGACCAGTGCAAAATGGTGATAAATACAATTTTTCTGCGCCGAAGGCTTCTGCGGTACGAAAAATACTACCCAAATTAAAGGGAGAACGAATATCTTCGGCATACACTTTTACCCCGGGAAAATAATCCCGATGGGTTACCATATCTTCAGAAAACTCAGTAGTATGCGGTGCAATGACAAGATCCCACTCTGCAGGAAACGTTCCGATGATGGACAACAGATGATTACGGGCACAGTTACAGGCTCTTCGTTCATCAAACGGTTCCTGTGCAAGAAGAGAAGCCAGTTCTACTGCAGCGGCTTCAGGCAACTGTGGATCTTTTAAGACAACCTGAACCATGCGACGTGTATATTCAATCCGAGGCATGGATTTAAAGTCATATCCGGTTCCCGGTTCTGCAATACCTGCTATATCACGTTCCAGTGCACCAAACGTTAACGCCAGCTTCCGCCGCCGCTGTCCACCTTCCAATTGCCAGATTTTATCAGGAGTAATCATTCTTCTGTTTCCAATCAGTATGCCTGTTTAATAAAATCAAATAAATCATCTGCACTCATTGAGCGTGGCATGTGGTTTATCATTTCGAGGGTTCCGGCATCTTCAGCTGCAAGAATCAGATTTTCTATGGTTACTGACAGATCTTTCAGTCGTGAGGGCAGATTAGCCATAGCCAGACGATTTCGCATATCATCCGCAAAAGCTGCGGTTGCAGCTTCATTTGCAGTTGTTTCTGTAGCTACTTTCAGTAAGCGGGCAACTTTTGCCAGTTTTTCCGTCTTATACTTTGCAGCATCTTCAATAATGTAAGGAAACAGAATAGCTGAAGTAATAGCTCTGTTCAGTTTATACCGTGCATTCATCGTTAAAGAAAGAAGCGATGCTGGGCCTGTTGCACTGACTCCTGCAGCCAGGCTGGTCATACATCCGGCTTGAGCCAGAAACTGCTCACTCGGCATATTCTGAGATACATTCGGAGCTCCATCTAATGCATACCCGATAAGTTCAATGGCTTTTTCGCAAATTGTATCAGAAAAGAAATTTGCATCCTGAGAAAGATAACATTCCGTTGCAACGCAAAGCATTTGCAGCTTCAATGAAGCCAGCTGGTTATCAGTAAGCCCTGTCGTAACATTTGAATCAAAAATTGCCAGCTTACACAAACCCCGTTGTGTTTTCAGCAGTTTAACCTGCCTGTTTCGGCCGTCTACAATAGGAGTCACATCGGAGAACAGAAAATTGTCGCGAAGATTACCAGGTATACAGATTAATGGAAGAGCAGCAGAATGCGGCGTTGCACCATCAACATACTCATACAGATCATGAGCTTCATTGAACAGCGAAGCGACAGCTCTACCAATATTAAGTGCTTTAGATCCACCGGCAGCTACTATTCCGTGGATATGTGCATCCCGGGCAAGTTTCAACGCAGATTGAACAACACTGGTATCAGGAGAAGAAGGGATGGCATCAAATATAAAATAGTCAATCTTCCGGTCATCCAGGGACTGTTTAATCTTTTTATCCAATCCTACGTCCTGTAACATAGGATCAAGAATAACCATATACCTGGAGCCCCAATCACGCACTAACTGTCCTAACCGCCCTACTGCATAGGATCCAAGAGTTATGTTTGGGGAAATTTTAAAGTTAAAGTCTGCCATTTTCCTATCCCTGGTAGTGTGGGTAAAAAAAAAGGCGGAATCATTGTCCCGCCTCTTTTCATCCATGCACAATCTGATTCAGAGTCTCAGAGACCCATGCTTGAAAGAATTCTATCAGCTGTCATCTCAATGGTAGCTGCATTCAGATAGTTTGGATCCTTAATTTTTTCTTTGATAGAAGCAATCAAGTCTTCACGAACATCTGGAGTGCTTTTTGCTACCTCGTTCATATAGTAAATCTCTGACATTTCACGAGCTTCTGCAGAGATTGAAATACTGTCTTCTTTTGGTGCAACGGCCTTAGCTTTTGCAACTTTAGATGAACTGTTAATGTTCTCAAGAGGATTTACACTGTTCAGTCTGTCAATCGTCATCTTTTTCCTGCCTTACCTTAATCATCGGTATCTTGTTCTACAAGTTGAGCGTTTTTATTTCCTGACACAAAAATCGCAAATTCTCCTTTGATGGAACTACGTCCGGCAAAGTCATCACGAACCTGTGCGGCAGAACCCTCCACAATTTCTTCATGCAGTTTGGTCAGCTCACGGCCAACAACAACATGACGCTCATATTCTATATCGGCAATATCTGTTAAAAGTTTAACAATTCTGAACGGAGATTCGTACAAAACGAATGCCCATCC
>JAZLJW010000011.1:0-1221 GCA_045597345.1 Treponemataceae bacterium | reverse complement strand
AAAAATCGCTGATAACCTGACTGTCAAGGGTTATCAGCGATTTTGCCGTTGAGAGGCCAATGTACCTCTGAACCAGCGCTTTCTGCCTACCAGGGGTACAATTATCGGCGCCACTGTACCTCTATGTCGTCAAATCGGGCCAGGTAGGGGTACATAATTCAGGTTTTGTGTACCTCTACGTCGGCCAATCAGGGCGGGTAGGGGTACAGATTCTGCTCAGTTTGTACCACTACAAAAGGCAAAAATGGCCATCAGGGGTACACTGCCTCAAAAAACTGCACCCCTATTGGCCGGAAAAGAGGGAGCAGGGGTACACCACCTTGAAATACTGCACCTCTGGCAGGTCAATATCGCCCACCTCGTGGTACAAAGCCCCTGAAAACACCTTCTCAGCAGGCATTTCTTATGCGGTTGGCCAACTGCTTACAGTTTCATTAAATCAGATGGGCATGGTTTGTGATTAAAAATCAATAGTGATATACTATATCTTGTGTTTTTATCGGTATATGTTGCGGCCTGAGAGGTCCGCGTATCCATATTTTGCAGTAATTTTAAACAGAGGTAGCAGTATGTTTTTTATCGGAGGAATCAGTAACGGTATTCAGCAGCTTATCTATACAAAGCTTGTGACGCCGCCGGGAGATACCAAGGGGTATAATGCTGAGGTTTTCATGACCTATACATATTTCAGCTTTTTCTTCATTCCGCTGTTCAAGTGGAACCGACAGTTCTTTGTGGGAATCAGAGAGATCGACAGAAATTTCAAGCTCGACCCGGCGGTCGGCATGAGAATTCTTCGTGATGAGGATATCGAGATTCGCCCTCAGGATCTTACTGAGATTCAGCTTCAGTATCAACAGCAGCCGGGGTATCGTCCGGGAGGATTTGCACAGAATCAGGCTCATTCAACAGGGAACGGCTATTCAGTTGGAAATGCCTATGGTACTGAAACTGCTGATAAGGCAGCTGACCAGGCAGATGCTCTGCCTGCCATCGGGACTGCAAAAGCAACAGAAGAGGAGGACCGCTCAGACAAGCGGTATTGTCCGCACTGCGGCAGTGAGATTGAGATGAAGTTTATCTACTGCCCGTACTGCGGAGAGAAACTGTAACAGAAAGGTTTATCATTTCAGAAGATGAAGTTTACCAGAGAAGCTATCAGAAATGAAATAGAAGACTATACCTACGGAGATACCAAGGAAAGCAACCGGCACAGATACA
>JAZLJW010000010.1:0-1899 GCA_045597345.1 Treponemataceae bacterium | reverse complement strand
CGTAAAGGTAAAAGACGGCGAAGAATACTACATCCTGGCCGAAAGCCGCCTGCACGCATACTACAAAGATCCTTCTGCCTGCGAAATCGTATGGAAAAAGAAGGGTAGCGAACTGATTGACAGCCGCTATGAACCGCTTTTCAACTACTTTGAATACCTGTACCAGCCAAAAGCTGAAGATGCAGAAGGACCAGCACACAACGGTGCATTCCGCGTATTCAATGCAGACTTCGTATCAACTGAAGACGGTACCGGTATCGTTCATACTGCGCCTGGTTTCGGTGAAGACGATAACATTGTTTTCCGCGGAACCGGTATTCCTACTATTTGTCCTGTAGACAACGAATGTAAGTTCACCTCAGAAGTTCCTGACTACAAAGGCCGCTTTGTAAAAGACTGTGATAAAGACGTTATGGACCGCTTGAAGGCAGAAGGAAAACTGGTTAAACGTGACCAGATTCTCCACGCATATCCTTTCTGCTGGCGCTGTTCATCTCCTCTTATCTACCGCGGTGTAGGAAGCTGGTTCGTTCGCGTAGAAAAAATCCGTGACAAGATGGTTGCCAACAACCAGAAAATCTACTGGCAGCCTGACCACATCAAAAACGGCCGTTTCGGTAAATGGCTGGAAGGTGCACGTGACTGGGCAATCAGCCGTAACCGCTACTGGGGTAACCCAATCCCAGTATGGAAGTGTCCTGACTGTGGTGAAACCATCTGTGTAGGAAGCCGCCAGGAACTGAAAGACCTGTCTGGTACCTATCCGGAAGACCTGCACAAACACTTTGTAGATAAGATTACCATTCCCTGTAAATGTGGCGGAACCATGACCCGTATTCCTGAAGTTCTGGACTGCTGGTTTGAATCAGGTTCCATGCCATATGCACAGAATCACTATCCTTTTGAAAACAAGGAATACTTTGAATCTCACTTCCCGGCAAACTTCATTTCTGAAGGTTTGGACCAGACCCGTGGGTGGTTCTACACCCTTACTGTACTGGCAAGTGCCCTGTTTGACCGCCCCGCATTTGAAAACTGTGTAGTAAACGGTCTGGTTCTTGCTGCCGACGGCAAGAAAATGTCAAAGAGCCTGCGTAACTACACCGACCCTAACGAAGTAATCAAGCAGTTCGGTGCCGATGCCATGCGTCTGTTCCTGATGCACAGTGCAGCCGTAAAAGCCGATGACCTGAAATTCTCTGACGACGGTGTCCGCGATGTTCTCAAAGGCATCCTGATTCCTCTGTGGAACAGTTACAGCTTCTTTGTAACCTATGCCAATATCGACGGTGTAACCCCAACCGGTCATGCCTTTGATAACGCTTCTCCTGTTAATCCTCTGGACCGCTGGCTTCTGTCTATTACCCAGAAAATGGTTAAAGACGTTACTGAAGCCATGGACGCCTATGACTTAAGCCGTGCCATTGACCCGCTGGTAAGCTACATTGACCTGCTGAACAACTGGTACATCCGCCGCAGCCGCCGCCGGTTCTGGAAATCAGAAAATGACAACGACAAGAACGAAGCATACGAAGCTCTGTACATTGCCCTGAAAACCTTCAGCCAGGTTGCCGCACCGGTAATCCCGTTCATTACCGAAGCCATGTGGCAGAACCTTCGTGTTGAAAGCGACCAGATTTCAGTTCACCTGTCAGACTATCCTGTTTACGATGAATCTAAACGTGATTCTGACCTCGAATTCAAGATGGACACCGTTCAGAAAGCAATTTCAATGGGACGCAGCTTAAGAAGCCAGTACAATCTGAAAAACCGTCAGCCACTGAAATCTGCAGAGTTTGTAACCCGTAACCCTGACGAAAAAGCCGTTCTTCTTGAAATGGAAGACTCTATCCGTGAAGAGCTGAACGTTAAGAAAGTGGTATTCCACGAACGTGAAGA
>JAZLJW010000009.1:0-14183 GCA_045597345.1 Treponemataceae bacterium | reverse complement strand
ATCCATTTCACAGATGGTCTTGAACTGTTCAAGAGAAATCTTTCCGGTCAGGAATGCTGAAAGGAATTCTGAGCTGAAGAAGTATCCGCCTTCCTTGCACTCAACTGCGTTCAGGGTATCGTAGTCGGCAGCTGAAGAAATCTGCAGTGACTGCTGTTCAATTGATACTGGCAGACCGTTGATACGTGGAGCCTGGCCATCGTAAATGGCTTTTACCATCAGTGAGATTGCCGGTCCGATATACGACTTGTATTTTGCAATATCGAATACAACTTTTCCCTGTTTGAACAGATCCTGGAAGGTGGCGCTTACTGCGTCGTCACCAATGTATACAACGCCTTTTACGCCTTCTGGTGCAAAGTTGGAAACTGCATCTGCTGAACCTGCGCAGAATACACATTCAACACCAGGTGCAACAGAAAGGTTTGCAACAGAAGCAGCAGCAGATGCATCACCCATAAGGAATGAGTATCCACCGGTCTGTGCTACGATTTTGAAAGTGCTGCTTGAGAATTTGTTCATGTCTACACCAAGGTCTGCGCAGATAGCCATGGTAAGTTCTTTCCATGCATCCATGGTACAGGTAATACCGGCATAAGAAACTGAAGGGTCAGCATCGTGCATTGCAATGAAAAGACCGGCAATACGCAGTGCATGCATGGTCTGTCCGTACGCAGCAGCACCGGTGAACAGTGAGTATACTTTATGGCCTGCTGAAACACCTGCAGTACCCATCTGGTAACCGGCAAGAACTTCACCAAAGTTTGAAGGTCCACAAGCACCTACATAATGCGGGTAGTTTTTGTAGTCGGTTATAACGATTGAAGCATCTTTTGATACGGTTCTGTCTGAATCTTCAAAGTCTGGGTGTGCAGCCCCAGTAACCATGTACATTCCGTATTTTTCACAGATATTCAGCAGGTTCAGTGAGTTGTACGAAGACATTGCGATGATACCGTTGTATCCCAGTGAAGCGTAGTTCTGTGCTGCAGCCATTTCAGCATCTGCGCTTTCCATGGCGGCAGAAAAGTCAATGCTGAATCCCATTTCAGCAGCCAGGTCTTTCATGTAGTTTTCCCATGCCAGAGCTTCTTCAGAACTGGAATCTCCACGGATTACACCGATTTTTGCAGAAACTTTTTTGTTTCCTTTTCCACCACAGCTGGTGAGGCTGAACAGCATTGCTACAGAAATAAGGGCAGCAATAAGAGCAGTTCTTTTCATTTGTTTTCTCCTTGTATGTTTGTATGTTTAACCTTACCCGCAGCAGCTTAGCGAGGCAGGCGTTTTGCACGTGTTGAAGCATTCAGTACGGTTACAACCGTAAGGAACAGTACGGCTTTTACGATCATGGTGATGTGGTCGGTGGTGCCGTCAATACCGGAATATTTCAGGATGTTGAACATCAGTTCATCCAGAAAAGCCATGGTACAACCGCCCACAAAGGCAGCAAAGGCTTTCGATTTAGGACCGCCGGAAACTGACATACCGCCGAAAACGATGGCAATAAGCATGTTCATACCTACCGATGAACCGGTAGAAGATGTAACGGAAGCAGATGGCAGGGTTGCACAGAAACCAGCCAGGGCAATACCGATACTTGCCATGGTAAAGGAAATGAATGACAGCTTAATGGATGAAAGTCCGGTAAGTTCTGCACAGACCGGGTTACCGCCGTAGAACTTCTGCTTGCGGCCAATACCGGTCAGGTAGAATATGAAGCCGCAGACAAGAACGTATACGGAAAGCAGGATAAAGCGGAACCAGACGGTGCTGAGCACTCCCCGGTACAAGCCAAAGTTAGGGTCAGATGGAATGCCGAACTGCAGGTAGATGGTATCTTTACCGATGATGAAGCTGGCAATGGTGCTCAATACGGTCATCATGGCAACCGTCATGATGAAAACCGGCAGATGGAACACGGTAGCCAGCAGGTAGTTTACCAGCGAGATGAAAAGTGCCAGTGACAGACATACCAGCAGCATAAGGAAGATGTTGTGGGTTTTGTTGTACACCAGGGATCCCACGATGGCACAGAGCAGCATATTGGCTCCCAATGACAGGTCAAAGGAACCAATGGCAAAGATGAATGATGCACCGGTTGCAACAAAGCCAACCAGAATCAGGTTATTGATGATTACTTCCATCTGAATGGAAAGCCGGTACCCGGTAACGGCAACAGAAATAAAGTATAGACCGGCAACGACAATAAGTCCGAAAACCGGAATCAGGGAATTCAACAGGTTTTTATTCAACAGTGTATTTTTAGCCATGGTAGTCCTCATCAGATCATGTATTTGATAATTTCGTTGTCGTTATAGCCGTCTTTTCTCATGAATTCGTGGCCGATCTTGCCATCCTTCATGATGACCAGGCGGTCACACATACCCATAAGTTCTGCCATCTCTTCAGAAATCATGACGATGGTTTTGCCTTCGCATTTCATGTAGTACAGCAACTGGTACATGGCCTGTTTTACTCCGATGTCTACACCGCGGGTAGGACAGTCAAGAATCAGGATTTCAGAACCGCAGCCAATCCATTTGGCAAAAACAACTTTCTGCTTGTTACCGCCGGAAAGGGCTGAAATAGGCTGGTCAATGTTGTAGTATTTGGTAGAAAGCAGGTCGATGTTTTTTTCTACGTAGTCGGCTTCTTTTCCACGGGTGATGATGCCGGCTTTGTTTTTGATCAGGTCAAGACCTGCGATACTGACGTTATCCCGGATAGAAGATATGGTACACAGAGATTCCACATCGCGGTCTTTGGCAACATATCCCATTCCCAGTTTCATGGCATGATTTTCATTTTTTGGAGTAATGCCTTTGCAGGTAACGGTTCCTGATGTGGGTTTTACAGCACCGTACAATACCTTACCCAGAGTATGCATACCGCAGTGGGAAAGACCCCCGATACCCAGAATTTCTCCCTTATGTACCTGCAGGTTTACGTCAATCAGCTGGTCTGTCAGGTTTGCATCAGACAGTTCCAGAATTACTTCATCGCTGTAGCTGTTATTGTCGTCATTGCGGTAGTAGCTGCCTTCCAGTTCACGGCCAATCATGGCAGAACGGATATCGTCTGCGTTGAATTCATGTTTATCAAAGGTACGGATAATGCTGCCGTCACGGAGAACTGTCAGGGCATCGCATTTTTCCATGATTTCTTCCAGGTCGTGGCTGATGAATACAACACAGCGGTTTGATTCACGCATGCGGTTCATCAAATCGTAGATAATGTCGCGTCCTTTCTGCGAAAGGGCAGTGGTAGTCTCATCAACAACAAAGATTTCAGGATTCTTCATCCATACTTTTGCAATTTCAATAAGTTTGCGGTCCTGCATATCAAGCATGGATGTCATCATTTCTGCACGGATATGGGAAGCTCCAATGTCATCAAGCGCTTTTTGGGCTGCAGAAAAAAGTGCCTTTCTGCTGACAAAGCCCAGTTTATTCTTGAATGCCTGTGATTCGCCCAGGAAAATGTTTTCTGCAACGGTAATGTCCGGAACGGTACCGGTTTCCTGTACGATCATGCCGACACCATTGTTCATGGCTTCTACCATGGATTTTGGTGCCCATGGTTTACCCAGGAAAAACATTTCACCCTGGTCAGCTTTCTGCATACCAGCGTAAATGGAAGTAACAGTAGATTTTCCTGATCCGTTCTCCCCGATAAGTCCACGAACTTCTCCCCGGTGAACGGTTATTTCAACGTCATGTAATGCTACGGTTGGACCGAATGTCTTTGTAATTCCCTTAACCTGCATTACTATTTCTTTTGTTTCACTCATCATCTTCCCTCATGCATAATGAACTGGTGCTTTTCTCTGATGTTCAGTGTAGGGGTGGTTTTTTAAGCGCGAAACGGTGGTTTTTACCGGATTTTTATTTTTTTTCTTAAGAATTATTATTTTTTGGAAAAGTTATACTTTTGACAGTAAAAAATTGCAGGTATACTATTAAAAAACTGCAGTTGTTCTGTCAGATAGTATCAGTTGATACGGATGAATGGGATAGAGGATGGTTAAAAATTATGAAATCGACAGAAAATAATACCCGGCTTATTCAGATTTTGCAGTCCACTCAGGCAGTGCCCCTGAGCATTACATTCATTCAGATGGACGGTTCGGTAAACGAATGTCATCCGCATCTGGAAATTCTATTCTGTCTTTCCGGTACCTCCGATATCATTGTTGACGGGGTAGTGTACAACATGCAGGCTGAGGACGTTATCCTTATCAATACCGGCAGTGTCCACTCAATCAACAGTTACAATTCATCCGCCCTGTCCATAGCTTTCCCTCCGGAAGTGGTTGCTGCCGTTACGCCGGAAGAACCCTGGTTTAACTTGAACAGCGTGGGCAACACTGAAAGCCCTCATTACGATCTGGTACGACACTATCTTGCTGCATTGGTAAAACTGAACAGCGGCTCTCAGAAACCCTATGCCACCCTTGGGGTGTTCTATCAGCTGCTGCATCTGTTAACGGAGCAGTTCCGCTCCGCCATTCCACCGGGAAAGAAAACCCGTTCTTCCAATGACACGGTGCTGTATGTCATGAACTACATTCAGACTCATTATAAGGAACATCTGACCCTGTCTGATCTGGCAGAAAAGTTCAACATCAGTGCCCCATACCTATCTGCCTGTTTTGAAAAGCAGCTTAATACCACCTTCATGGCGTATTACACAGAAATCCGTCTGAACCAGGCCGTACACCGGATGCTCATTACCGAAGATACCATTGAAACCATTGCACTGGAATGTGGGTTTCGTAACGTCAGGTCCTATACGGAAAGTTTTAAGAAAGCCTACGGTATGCTGCCCAGTGAATACCGGCTGAAAAACCGTGATAATCTTTCCCGGCCGGAACAGCCGGATATGTTCAGTACACTTGATCTTAACCGGTTGGCCCGCTATCTGGATATGGATAAAACCGGCGGACAGCAGATCTGGCCGGAAAGGACTGTATCCACCATCTCTTTGGATGCGGGTACGGTTGATCTGGGATCAACCGGCAGACGTCTTACCCATACCTTCAGAAAATTCTGCTGTGTGGGCAGTGCCCGCCAGTTTCTGTATGCCGATGTACAGCAGATGCTGAAGCGGCTGCAGTCTGAAATAGGCTATGAATACGTAAAATTTCACGGAATTCTTTCTGACGAGATGATGGTGTATGACGAAGATGCTTCCGGGAACCCGCTGTACAGCTTTGTTCTGGTAGATAAAGTCCTTGATTTTGTGCAGAGCGTTCATCTGAAGCCACTGATGCAGCTTTCTTTTATGCCGGTAAAACTGGCTTCTGATCCACAGAAGAATATTGATTTTGGCCATTTCAATACTTCCCCGCCCCGTGATCTGTTCCGCTGGTGCAATCTGGTAGAAGCTCTGGTCAAGCACTGCATCAGCCGGTACGGACTTGAAACAGTGCGCAGCTGGCTCTTTTGTGTCTGGAATGAACCGGATTCATCAGAAAGTCTTTTTGGCTGGAACAATGAAGAGCAGTTTTTTGATTTTTACCGGCGGACTCTTAATACGGTAAAAAATGTTGATTCCCAGCTGGTCTTTGGTTCACCGTCACTGCTGTTTCTGGCAGAAGAAGGTGCCTGGGCTAGCCGTTTCATTGATTTCTGCCGGAAAAACGCCTGCATGCCCGATTTCCTGAACACCCATTACTATGACAATTCATTTCCTGACTTTGCTCCGGGGCAGAAAATGGAAATGTCTGAAGAACTGCTGCTGCAATCAGCGCCGTTACAGGCCGATCCCTATGCCTTTAACCGGTACATCAGCAAGGTAAAGGAGCGGGTTGCATCCTTTTCGGAAAAGCATCTTCCCATCTATGTGACAGAGTGGAACCTGACGGTTTCCCATCGTGACCCAATCAATGATACCTGTTTCAAGGCGGTATATCTGGCTAAAAACCTGTTGCAGAACTACGACAGTCTTGATTCCTTCGGGTACTGGACCCTGACGGATTTTCATGAAGAAATGCAGCTTTCTCAGGATCTGTTCCACGGGGGACTGGGACTTTTTACCTATAACGGTATTGCAAAGGCCCATTACAGCGTTTTCAGGTTTGTCAGCCACCTGGGTGATACCCTGCTTTCTGAAGGGAATGGCTGGTTCATCACCCGCCGTGGCGACGGGGTAGCGCTTATTCTGTACAACTATGAGCACTATTCCAAATTGTTTTCGTCAGGCATTCTTTCCCAGCGGGATGTCCACAACCGGTATGCTCCCTTTATCGATCAGAAAAAGGCCGTTTTCCGCATGAAACTGGAACATATTCCTACAGAACGGTGTTCCATTAAGGAAATGTACGTTAACCGCAACTATGGCTCCAGTTATGATGCCTGGGTCCGCATGGGTGCCCAGCCTCTGGAAACTCAGGAAGAATACGACTTTCTTGATGAACAGAGTCATCCTGCCTTTTACCTGCATCACGAAAACGTGCATAATGGCGTACTGGAATTTGAAACTTCCCTGGATAATCTTGAAGTCCGCTATGTGGAGATAACGCCGGTATGATACCACCTTTTTCTGAAACCCGAGCCCGGGAAGAATGCCAGAAGCTTATGGAAATTCTTGACCGGGAGCAGTGTGTTGATTTTGACCTGAGCCCAGACCGGCGGGATCCTGCACTCCGTACCGATTACCTTTGGAGCGAAGACCGGGGACAGATGTTCGGCGTTCTGGTATGCCGTGATGAATCCGGACAGGAAGTAATACTGAAAGCATTCAGCGCCCGATACAACAACCACTGGAAGGTACCTGGCTGGATTCCACCCTGTTTTGATGCGGAAACCTTTACGGAAAGCGAAGACCGGTATGATGGAGAAATCAAAAAATGTACGGCTGCGGGGAATACGGTTGGCGCCACTGAACTGAGCAGAATCAGTACCCGGGCTATGATAGACCTGTACCGCTTTACCGGTGCATACGGCTGCTCTTTTACCTTTGCAGACCTGTTGGGCGACAAACTTCCCAAACTGGGTACCGGCGACTGCTGTGAACCAAAGCTGTTGAACTATGCCTTCAGTCACGGTCTTACGCCACTGAGCATGGCCTGTTTTTACTATGGTGCCACAAACTTAAGCGGCTCCCGGGTACACAAGCAGTTTTATCCGCCCTGCGATGAACGGTGTGGGTCAATACTGCCTGCCATGTTGGGGCTTTCCATCCTGTACCGCGATGAACACCTGATTGTGGTGAATAAACCCAGTGGCCTTTTGAGCGTTCCCGGAAGGGGACCTGACAAACAGGACTGTGTGGTTAACCGGGTACGCCGCCTGTATCCGGATTGTATTGAACAGCCTTCCGTACACCGGCTTGATATGGATACCAGCGGACTTCTGGTGCTTGCTTTTACCGAAGAAACCCACCGGGCACTGAACCGGCAGTTTGAGCAGGGGTTGGTACACAAGGAATACCTGGCCCATCTTTCGACTGCCATCAGCTGCCAGTCTCGTGAAGATGTTGAGCTTCGGGTAGTCACTGCCGTAACGGAAACCGATGACCATGGCCGCCCGGTAGCGGGTCATCTGGAACTGCCGTTTCGTCTGGACCCTGATAACCGGCCCCATCAGATTTTTGATCCGGTATACGGCAAAACAGGTATAACGGACTGGAAAATTGAATGCTGGCGGCAGAAGCGGCCGGTGGTGCGTATGTTCCCAAAAACCGGTCGGACTCATCAGCTGCGACTGGCGGCCAGTTCTCCCTATGGGCTCAATGCGCCCATATATAGTGATAATCTGTACGGAAATCCCATTGATGGGGAACAACTCAGGCTCCATGCCACTATCCTTCAGTTTACCCATCCGGTAACCGGTGGACTTCTTCGGTTTGAGACGCAGCCAGACTGGCTTTCATGATCGGTGCGTGTATGACAAAAAGCATATTTTTTGCTATAGTATTGAGACTTATATAAACAACATTGAGGTGACAATCATGATGATTGAAGTAGAAGGTGGAACCTTCCGCATGGGTACTTTTTCAGGATTTGCCGATGAGCGTCCTGTTCACACCGTTACCGTAGATACTTTTTTACTCGACAGCCACCAATTAACTCAGTATGAATGGGTTCAGCTTATGGGGTCAAACCCGTCGTATTTTTCTTCCAAGCCTGCTGAAGGCGAAAGCCAGGATAAACGCCCGGTAGAAAATGTAAATATGTATGAGATTATGAAATATTGTAATCTTCGCAGTATCGCTGAAGGTCTTGAACCTTGCTTTATTTTTGAAGGAAAGACTAACCCCAGCTTGTGGCCTGATATTCCAGACCATCCCAATATGCGCTGGGATGCTGCCAGCTGCAATTTTTCAGCCAATGGGTACCGTCTGCCTACTGAAGCTGAATGGGAATACGCCGCTCGTGGTGGTAGAGCTGCAGCCTTTGATTCTCCTGCTGCTGCAGAAAGTGAATCTTCCAGCGCACGGAGCCAGTTTGAGAAAAAGTTTCAGGATGCTGCACTGCTGAATGAAACTACCTGGAATACTTCCAACAGCCTTGGTAAAACCCATGAAGTAGGACTGAAAAAGCCTACTGCTCTTGGTTTTTACGATATTTGTGGTAACGTTTGGGAGTGGTGTTGGGACTGGTACAGCTGCTATTCTTCTGAAACTCAGGTGAACCCACGGGGCCCCGATAAACATAGCCGTAATGCAGACCGGATGGGGCGTGGTGGAGCATGGAATGCCATTGCTACCGACTGTACGCCATTCTTCCGTAACTGCGGATCCCCCGGTGACCGTTTCAACTTTTTGGGAATTCGCCTGGCCCGTTCAAAATAAGGTGAGACAAAATAACTGACTATGCAGGGACGTCTGACAGAAAGACGTCCTTTTTTTACGGACATCGCCTTTTTTTATTTTGGGTGTATTACGAATCCCTAAACACGGCTGAATCAGAGTCCTGAGATAGCCGAAGGTGTACGTGCCCTGATTATCTGTATTCTCACTGCATAACTGTAGCGTCACTTAAGTTTTTATGGTACAGTGGGACCATGAGTGAAAAGCTTGATTTAACTGAATGCCGTAACCAGATTGATGACCTTGACCGCCAGATTGTGGAACTGTACGAAAAACGTATGGATGTCTGTGCCCAGGTTGCTGAATATAAAATTGACAATAACCGCCGTGTTCTGGATCCTAAAAGGGAGCAGCAGAAACTGGCAGCTGTAGAAGGCATGGTAAAAAACGAAGCATACGCTCAGTGCGTACATGCCGTGTATGAACAGATTATGGCCTTAAGCAGAAAGCAGCAGTATTCCATTATGGGAAAACGCAATGGCAGTGGAAAACTTGCTTTTATTCCTGTTCCTGCTCTTACCCGGGATAATACCCGTAACTGTCGTGTCGTATTTCAGGGGGCTCCCGGTTCCTATTCACAGATTGCCATGCATCAGTTTTTTGGCAGTGACATTACCAGTATCAATGTAGAAACATTCCGTGATGCCATGCTTACCATAGACAGTGGTGCTGCTGACTATGCAGTTCTCCCTATTGAAAACAGCAGTGCCGGAATTGTAACAGATTTATATGATCTTCTGGTTGAATTTGAAAACTATATTGTAGGAGAGCAGATTATCAGGGTAGAGCATTGCCTTATGGCTAAGCCGGGTGCTGCTTTGGACAGTATAAAAACGGTATACAGTCATCCACAGAGCCTTATGCAGTGTGAAAGCTTCTTAACCAGACAGGGGTATGAGCAGATCAGCATGAAGAACAATGCCTTTGCTGCGCAGAAAGTGGCTGCAGAGAATGATCTGTCTCATGCTGCAATTGCGAGCAGTGCAGCAGCAGAAGCATATGGTCTTGAAATTCTTGAACGGGGTGTTAATGACGAGAAAGACAATTCTACCCGTTTTATAATCGTTACCAATCAGAAGGTATTTCCTGAAAATGCCCGAAAAATCAGCTTATGTTTTGAAGTAAACCATACCAGCGGTGCTTTATATCATGCATTAAGCCATCTTATTTTTAATGGCCTTAACATGACGAAAATTGAATCCAGACCTCTTGAAGGACGTAATTGGGAATACCGATTCTTTCTTGATTTTGAAGGTAATTTAACTGATCCTGCCGTTAAAAATGCCCTGTCAGGATTGCGTGAAGAAACGCATAATTTAAAGATTTTAGGTAACTACTGATAAGTTTTTCCTGAACTGCATAACATCCTCATAACCGGATTTTCTGATATGCCATTATACTTTCAGTATTATGGCTACCAGAACTTTTTCAAAAGCAACAAATCGACTTCGTCCTGTAATTCGTGTAGATAAAGACAGATGTGTTAACTGTCAGAAATGTATTTCAGTTTGTCCGGTAAAAATGTGTAATGATGCATCCGGAGATCATGTTGATCTGAACACTGATATGTGTATTGGCTGCGGGCGTTGTATCGACGCTTGTAAACATGAAGCCCGTCTTGGTATTGATGATTTTGACCAGTTCATGAGTGATTTGGCTGCGCATAAAAAAATTGTAGCTATAGTAGCTCCGTCAGTAGTTGTCGCTTTCCGTGGCAAAGATCTGGAACTGAATGGCTGGCTAAAATCTATTGGTTGTGCAGCTTGTTTTGATGTCGGCTATGGTGCAGAACTGACGGCTAAATCGTATGTTGAATACATGAAGAAGGATAATCCCCCACTTCTTATCAGTCAGCCCTGTCCGGCTCTGGTTACCTTCTGTGAAGTATACCGGCCGGGTTTACTTCCCTTTCTGGCTCCGGCTGATAGTCCTATGGCTCATACTTCACGGATGATTCGGGAATTCTATCCTGAATATAAAGATTGCAAAATTGCTGCAATTTCACCGTGTTATGCAAAACGTCATGAATTTGATGAAAACGGTGCTGCTGACTACAACGTAACCATGCGTTCCATAGCTGATTACTTTGCAAAAAACAACATAAACATTGATAAGTTTCCTAAAACCGCGTATGTAAATCCTGATGCTGAACGGGGTGTCCTTTTTTCTTCTCCCGGTGGGTTGATGCGTACTGCAGAACGTATGATGCCGGAACTTGCTGGCGTAACCAGAAAAATTGAAGGCGACGGTATAATCGATTATCTGTCAAATCTTGAACGGGATATGAACAAGAATGCAGCACCACTGTTTAAAATGGTTGACTGTCTGCACTGTGGCCGCGGTTGTAATGGTGGTGCCGGAAATCCACCGAACCGGATGGGGCTTGATGAAATGGAGCGGTATGTAGAAAACCGTGCTCGTCGGCAAATGGAAACCTGTAATACCAGCAAGGGTAGTCAGCTTGCTCTTAAGAAATTGAACAACAGTTTGAAAAAGTACTGGAAAGCTGGTATTTATAACCGCACCTATCTGGAACGCAGTGGCCCCTACAAGAGTTTCTTCAAGGTTCCAACCAATGCCGATATCCAGAAAATCTTCATGGATATGGGAAAATACGATAAATCCGATGTTCTTGACTGCGGTGCCTGTGGATATGACACCTGTGAGCGCATGGCGGTAGCTATTTTCAATGGTCGGAATAAGAAGGAAAACTGTCATCAGTATGTAAAACATCTGCAGGAGAAGACGCATCTTGAAAGAGAGAAACAGCTGCATAAACAGGCTGTTGAGAAGGTTATCGAAGTAAGCCTGAAGCAGTTTGAAGCAAATGATCAGGGTGTTGATGCCATTAATGCAATCAGCCAGGAAATGGTGCGCAGTGTTAATGGTTCTTCTGCTGCCATTGAAGAAATGCTGGCAAACGTTAACAGCATCAGTAATATCCTTGATGAAAACTACGCCAGTATCGAAAAACTGACAGCAACAAGTAGCGCAAGTAAGCAGGGAATAAAGACTCTGAACGAAACTGTTCAGGAAATTGAAAAGAATTCAAAAGGTCTTATGGAAATGTCCGGTGTTATTCAGGAGATTTCTACACAGACCAACCTGCTTGCCATGAACGCTGCAATTGAAGCAGCTCACGCAGGAGAGGCCGGTCGCGGATTCAGTGTTGTTGCCAGTGAAATCCGTAAACTAGCAGAAAACAGCGGTAAAGAGGCTCAGCAGATCAGCACTGTCCTTGAAAAGATTAAGGAATTGATTGATCAGGCATATACCATGGCCCGAACTGCACAACAGCAGATGGATGAACTTTCAACGGTTTCTGATAAAGTTTCTACTCAGGAAAAATATGTTAAGGATGCCATTAACGAACAGAATGCCGGAAGCCAGCAGCTTCTTGAAGCGCTCGTTACCATGAAGAGCAATACAGAAGGCGTTCAGAAGGCAGTAAACAATCTGAAAGAAACTTCGGTAACGGTAAAGAATACGGTACACGGGCTTGCCGACGTTTAAGGCGGACCTTTTGGCGGACTGGCTTCAATCTGCCAGCATGGACGCCTTGTACCCAATCTGCCGCCAAGAACACCTTGTGAAGTAACTGCCGGCATGGACGCCGGCTGTTAACAGTTTCCGAGTTTGCGAATGCAAACTCGTTAAGTTCGAATGACAGGACGTCATTCGAACGACTTATTCCACAGTTACTGATTTAGCCAGGTTTCTCGGCTTATCAGGGTCATTACCGCGCATAATGGCACAGTAGTAGGCAAACAGCTGGGCCGGGATAATGCTCAGCATGCTTTCAAAGGCAGTTTCTGTTTCCGGAATATTGATGACTGCATCAGCTGCCTGAGCGAAGGCGCCGCTGGTATCTTGGGTAATAACAAAGGTTGCAGCTCCGCGGGTTTTTACTTCCACAATATTAGAAGCCAGTTTGTCAAACAGGGCAGGGTCAGTTGCCAGTGCCACACACAAGGTTGAAGTATCAATTAATGCAATAGGACCGTGCTTAAGTTCACCGGCGGCAAAAGCTTCAGAGTGCATGTAACTTACTTCTTTCAGCTTTAACGCACATTCCAGACTTGACGCGCTGTCAAACTGACGGCCCATGTAGAATACCTTTTCTTTGTTGAAGTTTTTACTGACAAAGCGCTGAATGTCCGATTTATCGTCAAGAATCTGCTGTACTTTTTCCGGAATAGTATACAGTTCAGCAAGAAGCCGGCGGTATTCATCAAGAGCCATAATGCCGCGGAGATACGCACTTTTCAGCGCCAGAAGATACAGACAGGCCAGCTGGGTAGTGTAGGCCTTTGTAGAAGCAACGGCAATTTCAGGACCTGCCCAGGTGTACACCACGTCATCAGCTTCACGGCTTACGGTAGAACCGACGCAGTTGGTAATGGCAATAACATGGGCTCCGCTTGATTTTGCAAGACGCAGAGCTGCCAAAGTATCGGCCGTTTCACCAGACTGGCTTATCACAATGAAGATATCATCTTTATTCAGGATAGGATTCCGGTAACGGAATTCACTTGCTACGTCTACCGCAACAGGCATGCGGGCCAGTTTTTCAAAGGCGTATTTTCCTACCATACCGGCGTGATATGCAGTACCGCAGGCAGTAATAACTACACGACGGGCATTCTTCCATACATCACCGGTTTCAAAATCGATTTCATCATATTTGATATCTACCGGCGTTTCTCCATCAAAGACCAGACGGGGCCGCAGCGTATCCAGAAGAGCTTTGGGCTGTTCATGGATTTCCTTCAGCATAAAGTGTTCGTATCCGCCTTTTTCGGCACTGCTTAAATCCCAGTCTACATGGAACGGTTCCTTACGTACGTGGTTGCCGTTTTCGTCAAGCAGGTCAATGTGGTCGTTGTACAGAACGGCAACTTCACGCTGGTCAAGGAAGATAACTTCGCGGGTATATTCAAGAACGGCAGGAATATCGCTGGCAATAAAGTTTTCGCCTTTTCCAAGACCCACAATAAGGGGAGCTTCTTTGCGGGCTGCAACCAGACGGTCCGGATAATCCTTGCAGACTACGCCCAGTGCATAACTGCCTTCCAGTTGTTTCAGGCTTTCTAGAACTGCCTGAACAATGTCGTGGGTACTGTTGTAGTGGTAGTTTACCAGGTGGGCAATAACTTCGGTATCGGTCTGGCTTTTAAATACAATGCCCTGGCCTTGCAGCCAGCTTTTTAAGGGTGCATAGTTTTCAATGATACCGTTATGAACAACGGCAATGGTACCGGCTTCGTTCAGGTGAGGATGGGCGTTGGTTTCGCTTGGTTCCCCGTGGGTTGCCCAGCGGGTGTGTCCGATACCCATGGCACCTTCTACGGTTTCCTTTGTCAGCT
>JAZLJW010000008.1:0-4569 GCA_045597345.1 Treponemataceae bacterium | reverse complement strand
GAGAGCCAAAAGCAGTCTACATCAGAATGATGACCCAGACTGGACAGGCCGTTGCTGATGCCATCACTGACAGCAAAGCCTACGTTGGCCCGGTTCCGGCAGACCTGCAGAAAGCCATTGCCGTAGACAGCATGCTGCCCGAAAACGGTCTTGGCTGGGACGCCGTTTTTTCCCGGCTGAAAAAGCAGATTCTGCCTAACTTTCTGCGTACCTCATCAACTGACTATATGCCCCACCTGCACAGCGCCGTTACCCTTGAAAGCGTTGCCGCAGAGCTGATTCTTTCTACCTTCAACCAGTCCATGGACAGCTGGGACCAGGCTCCGGTTGCCACCGAAGTAGAAGTTGCCGTTGTTAAGTTCCTGTGTGAACTGTACGGTTACGACGTAACCAAAGCAGACGGTGTGTTCACCTCAGGCGGTTCCCAGAGCAACCAGACTGCCCTGATTCTGGCCCGCGACTGGTTCTGCAACACCGTGCTTCACTACGATGTAAAAAAACACGGACTTCCTGAAAACTTCCGCAAAATGCGCATGTACACTTCTGAAATCAGCCATTTCAGCATGGAAAAAACCAGCCACATTATGGGTATGGGATATGAATGCGTCGTAAAAGTACCGGTAGATGCTCATAAAAAGATGGACATTGCCTCCCTGAAAAAGCTCATTGCAGAAGACAAAGCCGCCGGCAATATCCCCTATTGTGTTGTAGCCACCGTGGGAACTACTGACTTTGGTTCCATTGACGATATTGACGCCATCCGCGCACTGTGCGATGAAAATCATATGTGGCTTCACGCCGATGCAGCCTATGGTAGCGGTGTCATCCTGTCTGAAAAATACAAAAACCGTGTTGAGTTCCTGAAAAAAGCAGACTCCATTACCGTAGACTTCCACAAAATGTTCATGCAGCCCATCAGCTGTTCTGCCGTGCTGGTTAAAGACGGCACCACCTTTGATGCCCTGACCATCCACGCTGATTACCTGAACCGCACCGAAGACGAAGAAGACGGCTACACCAACCTGGTAGACAAGTCACTGCAGACCACCCGTCGCTTTGACGCTCTTAAAGTATGGGTAAGTTTCCAGACCCGCGGTAAAGACGGCTGGTCAGAGCTGATTTCCACCTGTATGGAAAATGCCCAGTACCTGCAGAGCCGCCTTGCGGCCGATGCAGACTTTGTAACTATTACAGAGCCTGAAATCAGCTCCGTTGTATTCCGCCTGTCAGAAAGCTTCTGCGGTGCAGAACCAGCTGTAAAAACCGGTCTTGACGGCAAACCCAGTGATGAACCCTGGTGCGACATCATCAACAAGAAAGTGCGCCGTCACCTGATTCATCAGGAAGGTGTCATCATCGGCCAGACCGTCAGCGATGGACATGTATGCCTCAAGTTCACCCTGCTGAACCCGCTGGTAAGCCATGAAAAACTGGACGGTCTTCTTACCCTGATAAAAAAGCTGGGAAAAGAAGCTGCAGAAAACTGACAGTACAGAACGAACATCTGTAAATCTTCTTAAAGAACAGAAAATTGTATTGGAAAAGCCCGAATTTCCTTTCTATACTGGTAGTATGGAACCACGGAAAATCGGGCTTTTGCTTTTTGACTACGGATCTGAATACGCTTTAGATCTGGAAGACGGAATTCTCGCCTATACAGAAAGTCACAACTGCACACTCTACGAATTTCCCGTAGAAGAAATCGGGTATTCCAATGATCTCTATGCGTATCAGAATAACGCCATTTCTTCGCTGATTTCTGACCAGACTTTAGACGGACTTCTGGTTGCCTCTACAACCCTGGAAAACCACCCGTCTTTTACTGATCTTGAAAAGGTACTGTCATCATTCGGAAATCTTCCAACGGTAAGCATCGGTGCTGCATTTCCTGGCATTCCTTCAGTTGTATCCAATCCCGAACCAGGTTTTAAAGATCAGATTACCCATCTGTTTACCGAGCACCATTGTAAAAGACCACTGTTATTCAGTAATGCAGACAATAGCCGTGAAGTACGTGAACGAACTGCCATATTCCGAAAATGCGTGCAGGAATACGGCATACCCTTTGCTGATGACGATATTATATACGGCAGCTTTACCTATCATGGAGCTATTGAAGCCCTTAAAGTCTGGACTGTAGAACATGACCTGCGTACTTACGATGCCATAGTCTGCCTTAATGACACCATGGCCTATGCAGCCATCGATTATATGAATGAACATAAAATCAGGCTTTCTCAATTTTATATTACCGGATTCGATAATGTGGAACGAGCAGCGCTTTCAAAGCCAACCCTATCCACCGTCGACCAGAAAGTCTTTTCTCAAGGCTTTCAAGCTGCCGGAATTCTTCTTGAGCTGATACACTCCCGGTCCGGGGGACTGGTTCCCCCTATGGTCACTTCCATTGATTCTGTCGCCATTTACCGGCAAAGCTGCGGGTGTATCCCGCTGACAGATTTCTCGTCATCAAAGACAGCTGCTGGATTAGAACCAGACCGTCACACATTGAAAGGTGTTGCAGAATGGTACTCAAAAAAGACTGAGCTGCTTCAGATTATTGCATATCAGAAAAATACTCAGACAATCATGGCATTGCAGGAGCTCAAAACCCGCATCAATACCGACCTCAAAGCTTTTGATATAAGTGGCGCTGCCATATGTCTTTATCCAGACCCCTTATACTGTGATGATTCATCACTGTTTCATCTTCCTGACCTGATTACCGTTTTCAGTGCCTTCGATACCTATACCGGGTTATCTTCGGACAGTAACTCCGTGGAACTTTCTTCATTTGATCCACATATAACCATCGTACCAGAAAACATACTGTACCCCAAAGGAAAAATCAGTGTTGTTCCCTTGTACCATGGAAACCTGCAATTCGGCTATTTCGTATACCGGCAGGGGCACTATGATCCAACCATATACACCATGCTTGCCATTACCATTGCATCGATTGTCTCGTCGTCAAAAAGTTTCAGTCTGGAAGAAGAAAAAAACCGCAGACTGGCAGAAAAAAACAGGACACTGAATAAGATCTCCTATACTGATGAAATGACCAATATTCTGAATCGCCGTGGTTTCATGTTGAAAGGTCAACAAGCCATACACCAGACCATACAACTGGGTAAAACCGGAATGGTTATTTTTGGAGATATGGATCATTTAAAGCAGATTAACGACACCTTTGGCCATGAAGCAGGAGATAGGGCTATTATTGCAGAAGCTGAAATTCTGACAAATCTGTTTCGTTCCACAGATATTGTTGGCCGCCTTGGCGGTGATGAATTCGGTATTGTTGCCATCGGCTTAGACGAAGAAGGCTTTGCCGGTATCCAACAGCGGCTTTCCCATATGTGCAGCAGCTGGAACGAAAAAACGAATGAATCATTCCAGCTGTCTATCAGCCTGGGCGCTGTATTTTTTTCAGCTTCCCAAACTGACCTTACCAATCTTCTGAAAATTGCAGACACCAGACAATACGAAACAAAACGAATGCATCGGGAATCTGCAAAAAAGTCATAACATCATCAATGACTTTTCGGAGTATTTCCGACAGCTGCACGTTTTCGCTGGAAACGCTTTCCTAGTTTTGAAGCTTTTCCCTCAAACCGTGAAAGAATGCTGTTGTCACGAACATAAGCATTGATGTCATCTTCCTTACCGGCAATCAACAGATGCATACCGTCCTCAAATACAAAATCACCACTGTCAATGAAAGCAAAATCATGTTCATCGGATAACCGGTAGGCAATGACATTTAATTTATAGGTTTGCCGGAAGTTCACTGCAGCCAGCGTTTTCCCCACATTTTCAGCATTAACGGCAACTTCAGCCAAAGCAAAAAGTGGTGATACATTCAGAAAAGAAAAAAGTTCTGTAGATAACAGTTGTGGCACTATACGGGATGCTGCGTCATAATCGGGATACACAATTGTCGTAGCACCAACAAGCTTCAGAATATCACCATGATCAGGCGTTTTTGCTTTAACGATAATATTTTTAATTCCCATTTTATGCAGATGATTTGTCAGTAAAATAGAACCTTCCACATTTGAACCAAAATCGATTATTACCGATGAAACATCATTAGGAATAATCTTATCTATCATTTCATTGGTAATTGCATCAGTAATATATGCATCCCGAACCAGGCCCTTATATTTTTCAACAAGATCACGTTCTTTATCAACAATTATTACTTCTACGTTTTCATCTGCAAGTTCTTCAATAACCCGAATTCCAAAAGTTCCCAAACCAATAACAGCAATAGTAATCATTTTTCCATACCTCCTCTTACCCAATTAATACCGATTCTTCAGGGAATTCAGCACTCGCTTTTATTTTCTGTTCTACAGAAGTTACCCGCATAGACAAACTGATAACTCCCGTTCTACCTGCATACATTGTCAAAATGAGCAGTATTTTTGTTACCGGCAATACTTCAGCAGTAATACCTCTGCTTAATCCCGTCGTACCCAATGCAGATATGGTTTCAAATATCAAATCAGTTGTTGAAAAAATACCAGATTCAAGCTGAGGTTGCTCAACAACAAAAATAATGAG
>JAZLJW010000007.1:0-2500 GCA_045597345.1 Treponemataceae bacterium | reverse complement strand
ACCTCTTCTGCACTGTATGGCATAACGAATCCTGCGTAACCGGTTTCAAGACCGTGTTCAAGTTTGTCAAGACCGACAATTTCTTCTTCTGCAGTTACACGCAGTCCAAGAACCTTTTTAATGATGCTGAATGTGATGATGATGGTTACTACGGTCCAGACAATGGTAGAGAACATACCAAGGAACTGGATACCAAGGAGTTTGAATCCACCACCGTAGAATACACCGGCCATTTCTGCACCACTGGCATCAGCAATGGCGTAACCGGGAACTGCTGGGTTAGCAAACAGACCTACTGCAATGGTACCCCAGATACCGTTCATCATATGAACTGCAACAGCACCAACAGGGTCGTGGATGTGCAGTTTGTAATCCATCATCCATACACCGAATACAACCAGCAGACCGGCTACAATACCGATGATACAGGCAGCTCCTGCGTCAGCAACGTCACAGGGAGCGGTAATGGCAACCAGACCTGCAAGGCTGGCGTTCAGACACATGGAAACATCAGGTTTTCCATATTTGATCCAGGTAAAAATCATGGTAGTAACAGTGGCCAGGGCTGGAGCGATGGTAGTGGTTACAAAGATTGAACCAAGCTGTGGTACGCTGGTAGCAGCGGCACCGTTGAATCCGTACCAACCCAGCCAGAGAATGAATACACCCAGTGCACCGATCGGAATGTTGTGGCCGGGGAAAGCGTTTACTTTGGTAACTTTTCCGGTGGGGTCATGAACGAATTTTCCGATACGTGGTCCAACCATCATGGCACCGATAAGGGCACAGATACCGCCAACCATATGGATACAGGCAGATCCTGCAAAGTCGTGGAAACCGATCTGGGCAAGCCATCCGCCACCCCAGGTCCAGTGGGCTTCAATTGGATAGATGATACCTGAAATGATTGCTGAATATACACAGTATGACAGGAACTTGGTACGTTCTGCCATGGCTCCTGAAACGATGGTGGCAGTGGTAGCACAGAATACCAGGTTGAAGATGAAACCTGACCAGTCAAAATCAGCATAGCTGGTGAAAACCTGCCAGTTTGGTTTACCGATAAGGCCAAAGAACATGTCTTCGCCCAGGAACAGACCAAAACCGATAAGGATGAACATAACAGTACCAATACAGAAGTCCATCAGGTTTTTCATAATAATGTTACCGGTGTTTTTAGCACGGGTAAAACCGGTTTCTACCATGGCAAAACCGGCCTGCATCCAGAATACCAGGGCGGCACCTAAAAGGAACCATACTCCCCACAGGTCGCTGGAAACGGCTTCGACAGCAGTCATTACGTCGTTCATTTTATTCTCCTATGTTATAATAAAAAAGGCGCATCCAGATGCTGCCGGAGAACACTACTAATCCTTTGGCATCTGTATGCGCCTTTGCATACCAAAAATAAGTTTTTGTTCGGGTCGCTAAGGGCGCACTGGCGGCGTTGACTCACTCGCTCGATGCTCAACGGGCGTCAGCCCGCCTGCGCTCTCGCATCGTTCGTCGCCTTGCCATCACACCCTTATCGACCCTCACTGGGCACTGGGAAATCTGAATTTCCCGGTGATATCGGTTATCTTACACTGAAGAGCAGGTCGCCGTAGCTTGGGAAAGGCCACAGGTCTTTCGGGGTAACGGTTTCCAGTTCATCTACATAGCAGCGGAGTTCATCCATGGCTGGAATAACACAGTCATGGTAGAATGCTGCGCTCTTTCCTGCATCAGCAATAGCGTGTGCTTCTTCTACTTTTGCATCCAGAGCATTTACGGCCTTGTAAATCTTGGTGGTCAGAGAAGTTACCTTTTTCAGGTGTTCCTTTTCGTAACCGGTTTCAAGTTCTGCGGCACTGGTTCCCAGGGCTTCTTTTTCAAGAGCAACGGTTTTTGCCAGGCAGCTTGCAAAACGGGTTCCGCAAGGCAGGATTTCTTTTCTGGTCATTTCAATCATGGTCAGAGCTTCAATGTTGATGATCTTCAGGTAGTTCTCGTTGTGGATTTCATACCGGCTTTCTACTTCCTTGCGGCTGTATACACCGTGTTTTTCAAAGAGTGCTACGTTCTTTTCATCAAGAATGTGTACCAGAGCTTCCGGGGTGCTCTTCAGGTTGTACAGACCGCGTTTTTCTGCCTCTGCAACCCATGCATCGTCGTAACCGTTTCCGTTGAAGATAATCCGCTTGTGTTCCTTAATGGTTTTCAGAACCAGCTCCTGCAGGTCTTTGTTCAGGTCTTTGCTGCCTTCAAGTTTGTCAGCAAACTGGCACAGAACTTCTGCAACAGCGGTGTTCAGGAATACGTTGGCACAGGCAATTGAGTCCTGGCTACCCAGCATACGGAATTCAAATTTGTTTCCGGTGAATGCAAATGGAGAAGTTCTGTTGCGGTCAGTAGTATCTTTACTGAACTCAGGCAGAACAGTTACACCAATCTGCATCTTTTCTTTTGCATGGGCACCGTATGGTTTTCCTGCTTCAAGGGCCTCCAGAATGGCTGACAG
>JAZLJW010000006.1:0-14273 GCA_045597345.1 Treponemataceae bacterium | reverse complement strand
AACGGCAAACTTTACTGTTTCTCCTGTAGCAAATCCTGCAGGATACCTTGAAGTAAATCCGGCTATCCGTTCTGATGTACTCTCTGTTGCTGCAGCGTTAAGAAGTCTGGATGGCAGCGTGGAATTGGGTGATAGTTCAGCAGCTCAGGAAATTGCCAGTCTTCGCAATACTAAGGTGATGATTGGTGGAGCAACTACCTTTGATGACTGGTTTGCAGACAGTGTTACACAGGTAGGTCTGAAAGGTGAACAGGCTCAGTTGAATTATGAAACACAGGTTGCGTTAATGAATGACCTTCGTACCATGCGGGATTCAATCAGCGGAGTAAACGTTGATGAAGAACTTGCAGATATCATCAAGTTCCAGCATGGATATAATGCAGCAGCAAAAATTGTATCAGTGATGGATGAACTGTTGCAGACAGTATTGGGATTACACAGCTGATAGGGCAGGAGGTAAGGAATAATGACACGAATCAGTTCCCACATGGGTAATAATGATGTCCAGCAGAATCTGAGAATTCAGGAATCACGGCTGAATAAAGCCCAGAATCAGATGGGAAGTCAGACACGTATTCAAAATTTGCGGGATGACCCTATCGCTGCCGGACATCTGGTTCGGTATAAGAGTTTTGAAACCCGTTCGGAACAATTTGAAAAAAATGCACAGATTCTGGCTGACCGCCTGACCGTTCAGGAAGGATATATTCACCAGAGTGTTGATATCATGCAGCGCGTTCGTGAGCTGGCAGTAGAAGGTGCCAACGGAATCTACAGCAAGAGCGATATGCAGAATATGGCTGTTGAAGTTGACCAGCTTTTGCAGGAACTTATTCAGAACGCAAATGCGGTAAGTGCTGATGGAAGTCCGCTTTTTGCCGGAATCAGTACCAATCGCACGCCGTACGAAATCCAGATGGGGCCGGTGGCAGGTGCAGATGGCTCCATGATTACCGGTGTTCTGTATAATGGCTCTATTGGTATTAATACTACAGAAGTTGATGAAAATTCATTTATGAATATGAATGCCGCAGGTAACAGGGTGTTCTGGGCTGAAAACCAGCAGCTGTACGGTTTGCGTGATGCAGGTTCATATACAGCAACAGAAGATTCAGCTATCAGTATTGACGGTAAAGAGATTGCTATTACCGCTGGTGACAATATGTATGCCATTGCTGCTAAAATCAACGCATCAGGTGCTGCGGTAAAAGCAAGCATTGATCCGGTTACTAATGGTCTTGATATCATGACTACCGATGCGCACCAGTTATGGCTGGAAGATTCTCATGGTAAAGTACTCTATGACCTTGGACTTATTAAAGACTCATCACAACGTCCGCCATATAATCTTGCTGCAAGTACCCGGATTTCAGGCGGAAGTCTTTTTGATACAGTAATTGCACTTCGGGATTCGCTGCTTCGCGGTGATATTGAAAGTGTTGGCGGTCGTGTTCTTGGGGGCCTTGATGCAGCCCTGGATAATCTTGAAACCCGCCTGGCAGAAAACGGTTCTCAGTACGAACGGGCACTGGCCAGTATTTCCCGCGCACAGAAAAACCAGCTTGATGTAACATCAATGATCAGCCGTGAAGGGGACCTTGATTTTACGTCTGCCATAACTGATATGAAAATGATGGAATATGTACAGCAGGCAACGCTGGCAACTGCCGGAAAGCTGTACAGCAATACACTGCTTAATTACATGAGGTAACCCTATGCAGAAAATTATTATTCCCCACGGTTTATTTGGCTTTGAAGACAAGACAAAATATACATTAACTGAAAGTGACTATGATCCTTTCATGTGGCTTCAGTCTGATGAAGAAAAATCACTGGCTTTTCTTGTTGTTGATCCATTTATGTTCAGACCTGATTATGAGATTGATGTTGATGACAAAAGCCTCAGCGGAATCGGTATAGAAGATCCCAGTGATGTCATAGTGATGGTTATCGTTACCATTCCCGGTAATGGTCAGCCAATTACCGCCAATCTTCAGGGCCCTCTGGTTATCAATAAAAAAAACGGACAGGCAATGCAGATTGTTCTCAGTGACCAGAAGTGGTGTACCAAACATGATATACTTGCTGAATCAAAGAAAGTACAGGAGTCGGTATGCTGATTCTTTCGCGCAAGACAAATGAAAAAATATGTATTGGCGAAAACATCACCCTGACCATCATCGAAGTAAAAGGTGATCAGGTAAAGATTGGAGTTGAAGCCCCAAAAGATGTAAAAGTATTCCGCCACGAAGTATTTACCGCAATTCAGGCAGAAAACCGTGCGGCTGCTGCAACGGCATCTACACCGCAGGACCTGTCACAGCTGGCAAAACTTATTAAAAAACAGTAATATCGTGTCATCCCGAATCCGTTTCGGGATTCAGATACGGTTCTCCTATTGACTATCCTTTTGATTTTTCATAATATCTTCAGTACTTATGTATAAGTGGTTTTGGTGAATCCCCGTTTACCCAAATCCTATGAGTGTGCAAGAAATTGTCCCGTTTTGACGCGCATTCGGCATATATTATTTTTAGAGGTGTATAAATGTACGCACTGATCGAATATAAGGGCAAACAGTACAAAGCTGAAAAAGATGCTCTTATTCAGGTAGACAAAATTGATGCAGAAAAAGGCGCAACCGTTGAAATCGAAACTGTTCTGCTGGTAAGCGATGGCGACAAAGTTACCGTAGGTACTCCTTACGTAGCTGGTGCTAAAGTTACTGCTGTTGTTGAAGATACCTTCAAAGACGACAAAGTAATCGTTTACAAGTACAAGAGCAAGAAAGATTATCACCGCACCATCGGTCACCGCCAGCAGTACACCAACATCCGCATTAGCGCAATTAACGCATAATCGGTTTACGTACTGTAATTACTATAAAGAGTTGTCTGCATGATACAGGTAACGGTAGTTCGTGATTCAAACGGACGGTTAAAATCCTGTTCAGCAGATGGCCACGCCAGGTTTGACCGGAGAGGTTCTGATATAGTATGTGCTGCAGTGACATCTGCCATACGAACTATACAGAGTCTGCTTGACGAAGATCTGTGTGTCACTATTGAAACTAATTGTCCTGATCGCGGAGTACTCGCATTCCGGATTAAGACTTATGAGGAAACAGAGTCCTGTTTCCTGGAACATTGCAGTGATTTTCTGATACGGAGCATTCAGCTTACGGAGCAGGAATTTCCTGAAAATGTAAAACTGCGGGTACTTACTGAATCTTAACAGGGAGGCATACTATGGCTCGTAAAAGAGGTGGTAGCGGTGCTAAAAACGGCCGCGACTCAAATCCTAAATACTTGGGTGTAAAAGTATATGCTGGTGAAGTTGTTCCTGCCGGATCAATTCTCGTTCGCCAGAGAGGTACCAAAATTCATCCTGGTGTAAACGTACAGAAAGGTAAAGATGATACCCTTTTTGCTACTGCAACCGGTAAAGTTGTGTACCACGAACGCATGGGTAGAAAACTTGCTTCAATTGAACCTATTGAAGGCTAAGTCATAAATATACCTTATGTAAAAAACCCAAGGAATGCAGTTACAGCACCTTGGGCTTTTTTTTTAGGGACAGAGCGTTTTATATATGTCTGCCTGCTTTTTAGCAGACGATTGGGAAGGATTTTTTTATGATTCAATTTGCAGATGAAGCAACCATTGAAGTTTCATCAGGAAAAGGCGGTAATGGCTGTATCGCTTTTAGACGCGAGAAATATATACCGAATGGTGGACCAAACGGTGGTGATGGAGGACGCGGCGGTGATGTGGTTTTTACCGTAAAGCACAATCTCCGTACTCTATCTCATTTGCGCTATAAACAGCATTACAAAGCCCGTAATGGTGGTGATGGGTCCGGAAATAACAGATTTGGAAAAGACGGTGAAGATGTTGTTATCCCACTGCCACCAGGAACTACTGTTCGTGATGCAGAAACTGGTGAAGTGCTCATTGAATTTACCACTGAAGCTGAAAATGAATCAGTTACGTTATTAACCGGCGGAAAAGGCGGGTGGGGTAACATGCATTTTAAGAGTTCTACTAATCAGGCTCCCCGGTATGCTCACGACGGAAAACCTGGAGAAACCAGAACTCTTCGCGTAGAACTTTCAATCATGGCAGATATCGGACTGGTTGGTTTCCCCAATGCAGGTAAGTCTTCTCTGCTTGATTACTTTACCAATGCCCGTCCTAAAATTGCTCCCTATCCGTTTACCACAAAGATTCCTAATCTGGGAGTTCTTCGGGTTGACGATCAGCAGGATATCATTATTGCAGATATCCCCGGTATTATTGAAGGTGCTTCTGATGGCGCCGGTCTTGGTATCCGGTTCCTGAAACATATTTCCCGCACCCAGGGATTGGTTTACATTGTGGATGCCAGTGACCCGGATGCATTGACTGCCTATGATACCCTTCAGAAAGAACTGGAAAACTTTTCAGAAGATCTGGCTGAAAAGCCAAAGATTCTTCTGGTAAATAAAATAGATGTAGAAGATGCTGCCTCCGTAGCTGCTGAAATTGCTCAGAAGTATACAGATGTGACGGTAATTCCTATGTCGGTATTGACAAAGGAAGGTCTGCCCAGGGTTAAAGAAGAAATTACTGCTCTGGCAGCCCGTACTGCCGGCTCCTGTGCTTCAGTAGAACCTGCCGGTCCTGCCTACACAGGAAATGGCAATATTGCTGATGGTTCCAATGGTACCGGTCGTCCAATTGTTTCAAAAACAAAAAGCAGCTTTATGGCAGACCGTGCCTGGTGTGATGATACTGACACCCAGTATCCCGGCAGTCAGGAGAGCAACGGTCACGGCCTGGAGGATCTGTGAAAATAGCATTGCTGGGCGGTAGTTTCAATCCGGTACATACTGGTCACATTGCTCTGGGACGCACTGTTGCAGA
Source organism: Treponemataceae bacterium (assembly GCA_045597345.1). Classification (GTDB taxonomy): domain Bacteria; phylum Spirochaetota; class Spirochaetia; order Treponematales; family Treponemataceae; genus Treponema_I. The sequence goes on along the minus strand of JAZLJW010000006.1, from coordinate 9,369 downwards.
ACATATGGGCTATGACCGGGTTGTGTACATTCCGGCTTATTGTTCTCCTTTTAAGGCTGGCAATGATGGTGCAACGGATGCTGACCGGCTGGCAATGCTGCATGCAGCTCTTGACCCGTTTCCTTGGGCGCAGATAGAAACCTGTGAGCTGGAAAGAGGCGGACTGAGTTATACCTATGATACTGTTGTTGATATCATAGCCCGGTATACAGAGCAGGGCATTCTGGAAGGAAAACCCGGTCTTATTGTAGGCAGTGATATTTCTGAACGGTTTGGTGAGTGGTATAGGGTTACGGAACTGGTGCAGCTTGTTGATTTACTGGTGGCTCGGCGGCCCTGTGTAGAAGCAGATGCGGACGGTGTTGCCCGGTCCTTTCCTTTTCCGCATATCAGCGTAGTAAATGAACTGTTCGACATTTCTTCATCGCAGATACGCAGCCGGTGCAGCAGGGGAGAGGCCTGTGATTCACTTGTACCGCCGGCAGTTCTAAGGTATATTTCAGATAGAGGGTTATATGGACAAGAATATTGAGGAACTGATTACTGAAATAGATAAAGCTGTTCGCAAACTGGTAAAACCCAGTCGGTATGATCATAGTGTACGGACTGCTGAAACTGCACAATTGCTGTGTGAACGGTATGGTCTTGACGAACGCCTGGGCTATCTTGCAGGTCTTGCTCATGATATCTGTAAGGAAATGGATGAAAAGAAACTTCTTTCCCTTGCAAAACAGGATGGAGAAGAAATCAGCCGCCTTGAAAATGATAAACCAAAAGTGCTGCATGGTCGTGCAGCTGCAATATATCTGCAGCAGGAATTCGGTATTGATAATCAGGATGTGATTGAAGCCGTCCGCTATCATGTTACCGGATCTCCTACCATGGGAATGCTGGCAAAAGTACTGTATACTGCAGATAAGATTGAACCAGGCAGACCTCAGATAGAAAGCGATTATCTTGAGAAGCATCAGGATGAATCACTTGATGATCTGGTACTTTCAGTACTGGAAAGTAACATCCATTATCTGAATGAAATGGGCTACGAAATTTATTACAAAACTGAAGAGTTTCTGTACACTCTGATAAAGGATAGAAACTAGGTGGCTGGTCGGAACAAGTTTTTCAAAAGTTACATGTTTCTCATCATCATTGCAGTGATTTTTGTTGGAGCCGTTACGTTTCTTGCAATATCGCTGCAATCTGATCCTGTTGCAGAAGCATTAAAAAATGATGAAGTTATAAAAATTCTTTTTGTCCTGCATGATGGTCCGCAGATTATCTGGAGTGACCTGCTCATTTACTATCCGGTAACACATGGTGGTGCCATTTTTGATATTCCACGTAATACCGGTGCGATTTATCGTGTCTTGAAAAGTTCCAGCGGACAGAACGGGCGAACCGATGGAATTGAAATGGTATACAGTGAGCTTGGTATAAAGGCGTTTACTGCAGAAATTGAAAAGCTTACAGGAACCACCATCCCGTTTACGGTTGAAATTTCACTGGATGATTTTTCTTCATTCACTGATATGGTAGGGGGACTGAGAATTTTCATTCCAGCACCGGTTGATTATACTGTTGGAGAAGCAGGAAAGGCAGGTTCTGTCCAGTATCTGTTGCCCAGTGGTGCGATAAATCTTGACGGCGATAAAATACGTACGTATCTGGAATATCAGCTGCCTGATGAGACTCAGAGTGATATACAGGACCGTAAGCAGAACACGGTTGTTGCCATGCTTTCTGCGTTCAACAAGAATAAAAACACCATCTTTACTCAGGATGTATTTACGCATTTTGCAAAGCTTTTCACTGCAAATGTTGATTCTGAAGGTTTGTTTCAGCTATTGCAGCAGGTTTCGGAAATTGATGCCGACCGTTTGTCTCCTCAGACCGTTACAGGATCGCTTCGTTCTGTAGATGGAAAACTGCTGCTGTTTCCCTATTACGATGGGCAGCTTATTAAAGATGTTGTTAAACAGACAACCAGTGCGCTGGTTTCTACTGATGGTATAATTGCAAGCCGTGTTTACGTGCTTGAAATACAAAATGGTACCAAGACTCAGGGACTTGCCCGTAACACCGCAGCTCTGCTCCAAAGCGCTGGATACGAGGTTCTGAGTATGGTAAATGCTGACTCTGACGATATTGCTGAAACCTATGTGGTTGATCATATTGGTAATGGGACCGTTGCTCAGGGTCTTGCAGAGTTTATACGGTGTAAGAATATTCAGACTGCAGAAATTCAGGATGATGAAACCTTGGAAGCAGATACGCTGGTAGACTTCACCATTGTTTTAGGAAAAGATTTCGACGGAAGGTATGTTCGATGAAAACTGTACAGGAAAAAGCTCTTGAAATTGCACAGCTGCTTGAAGATTACAAAGCAGCAGATGTTGTGGTACTTGATGTATCAAAACTGAACAGCTGGACTGACTATTTTGTTATTGCAACAATCAACAGTTCTGCTCAGCTTGGTGGTTTACAGAAATATATCAAGGATTATGTAAAGGAAAATGAACTTGAGATTCATGTTCCTAATAAGAAAACTCCCGATGGTGACGACTGGTCATTGGTTGATATTGGTCCTATTGTTGTCCATCTGATGAGTCAGGAAGCTCGGGATTTCTATGATCTGGAAAAACTGTGGCACGCAGGTGAAAAACTTCGCTAAGCTGATTTTTACCGGAATATAAAAAAGGCTGTGTATCACTTATCCTCGAGTGGTACACAGCCTTTTTTTGCAGCCTTGTTACAGGTTGATATCAGAAATCGTCGTCATTACCGAAGTCTTCATAACCGAATCCGGCATCTTCCCAGTCTTCCTCATCTTCGTCATCATCACGATATTCATCATCATCGTAATCATCGAAAAGATCATCGTCACTGTCAAAACCTTCGTATGATTCATCGTCTTCGAAGTCATCTTCGTAATCTTCATCACTCAAATCATCGTAGTCATCATCGTAGGTTAATTCAGCACTATAACTGGAAATTTCAGAATCCAGTAAATCACTGTCATAGAACATTAAAAGCACCCCTTCTCTCGCGTTCTGCTTAAAACATAAAATATCGTTGATAGGCTGTCAATTATAAGAGAGTTCTTATCTCCACTTTTTAGTAAAAAAAACATCCCTCTTGTTTTCGCTGACAAAAGGGATGTATGAACTTTCAAAAAATGTAAAATTCTCTCATAATTATGCAAAATTTCAGAAAGATCCGTTTACAGATAGCTGAGAAGTGTATCAATCTGTTCCCTGGTTGTTGCCCAGCTGGTGGCAAAGCGGACTACGGTATGATTTTCATCGTATTTTTCCCAGAAATTAAATCCGACATGTTTCTTCAGCTCTTCCATTTTGGAATTCTCAAGAACCACAAACTGCTGGTTTGTAGGGCTGTCTTTGAACAGCTGGTACCCTTTGTTTTTAAGCTGTTCTTTCAGGAACATGGCCAGTTCAATGGCATTCTTACTGATGTCAAAATATAGATTGTCTGTAAACAGAACGACGAACTGAATGGCATTCAGGCGGCCTTTTGCCAGAAGTGCACCGTGTTTCTTAACCAGATTGACAAAATGTGGCGGCATGTTGTGGTGGGTATACACAACTGCTTCTCCGCAGAGCGCACCTACTTTTGTACCGCCAATGTAGAACACGTCTGTAAGTCTGGTAATGTCTTCCAGTGTTACATCGGTGTTCTGTGCCATCAGTCCATAGCCGAGACGTGCACCATCCATGAACAGTGGTATGTTATGTTTCTGGCATACATCATGAATCTGGGTGAGTTCTTCCTTGGTGTACAGGGTTCCGTATTCAGTTGGATGGGAAATGTAAGCTGCTCCCGGGAATACCATGTGTTCGTGCGCAGAATCGTTGTAAAAATCGGTTATCAGGGTATCAAGATCAGCTGCCTTCATTTTGCCTTCGTACCCGGGCACCGTTAGAACTTTATTTCCGGTGTATTCAATGGCACCAGCTTCGTGGCAGGCAATATGACCTGTTGTGGCTGCTACCACCCCTTCCCAGGGACGTAACAGGGAATCAATGACAATCTGATTTGTCTGGGTTCCACCTGACAGAAACCAGATATCTGCATCCGGGCAGTTACAGGCTGCCTTGATTTTTTCACGGGCGCTGGCGGTTATGGGGTCTTCGCCATAGCCGGAATACATCTCAAAGTTGGTCTGCATCATCTTTTCCAGAATGGCAGGATGGCAGCCTTGGGTATAATCACTTTCAAAGGTTAACATGAATTTTGCTCCTTGTAGTACTATACTACCTGCAGCGTCTGTGAAATTCAACTGTCAATGCGCTATAATGACACTGAAAGACAGCTGCGGCTGCTGCATAATAAAAACAGGAAGGAATGAAATGATTACGTTTTTAACTTTGTTTATTGTAGGTGTGGTACTTGGTGTATGTGCACTGGTAGGTAAAATTCTTTTTTCAGTATTGGGTGTTGTATTCGGTATGATATTCAGTATCTTAGGAGTTATTATCGGTGCTGTTGTAAGTGTGATTTATCTTGGGTATTGGGCTACCCCGGTAATCATCATTCTGTTACTTATTCTGATATTCAACCGCAAAAGGGCTGACTAAAAAAAACAAAGGGCATCCTGCATACAGCTTCTGCTGCATACAAGGTGCCCTGACTGAAATTTCCGGCTGTAATCAGCGCAAGTCAGTTTCAAGCTGCAGTTTTCCTCTGTTGGCATCCTGTATTGATGGCATCCAGGGGTAGGTGTCCCGCAGTGCAGATATAAGTGTTTCTATCCTGCAGTCTTCGTCTTCTGCAACAGCTGCGGCTTCTGTCAGATCTGTCAGAAATGCTGCCAGATCTACCGGTATTTCAACCTCTTCACTTTCATCGTATATAACACGGTAGTTTTTCTTTACTTTTCCGACAGTCAAATCTGTTGTGTAGTACGAAACCGTCAGTTCACCACCCATTGACAGTTGGATAATGTAAAAAGTTGCATGATACTCTGCAGAATCATTGTCATAACTGTGTATTTTTTCATACTGCAGATTCGAAATACCGAATACACTGGCTTTTTCAGGATTTTTGATGTACAGCCACTGTCCTGGTGTCCAGGTATGTATGGATTCGTAATTTTCCCTCATTTTTGAGGTAACAAATAACGTTGCAATGTAATTGGACCAACCTTTTCCGGCTTTTTTACTGCGGGCTGCATCAAATAGTGTGGTATCCAGTGTATCTATGGCTGAAAAATACATTTCAACAACTTCATCCTGTGTTAATCCTGCTGTAGTAGGCTGATCCCGCATATCTCTGATTACCGAGACTCCTACGATAATGAGTGCAACAAACGCAACAGCAGCAATTTTTAATGCAGTCTGATGCTTTCTGACAAACCGTATCCGCTTGATTTTCTTCTGGTATTGAATCCAGGTTTCTACGGTAGCAGGATCAGTAACAGAGCGTGTTGTAAAAGGCTGTAAATCAGCCATTTTTACTGAATATGAGGTATTTACTGTCTCTCGCTCAACGATTGCATCAGAAGCCGTTTTTTTACCTTTACGGGCCTTTTTTGAGAACGCTCCCTGCTGGTCAAGATTATGTTCTATGGCTTTCAGCAGTTCGGTATGCTGACCTGCAGCACATACTGTAAGCGGTATGTGGTTTTTATCAAGGTAGTCTTCTTTGCGTTTATCGGTGTCCAGGGCAGGGTAGGCAGGTTTACCGGTTAATACGGCAAAACTGCAGGATGCAACAGTAAATCTCCAGGCATCAATCCCGGAAAGTACTGGATTGGTCCACATGCCTTCGTATCGTGATTTTTCTGCATCTCCACGGCTTTGCAGGGCGCGGATGAACAGTTCTGCAGGAAGGAAAAGCAATGCCCCCTGGTTTTCTCCGGTACCGCAGAGAATAGCTGCAGGACCGCAGTCTGGCAGTTGCACCGAGTCAGTGGCTGCGGATTCTACTGCCTGATTCAGCAGGTTCACAGCCACCGTTGCCCGGTTCAGGTCTTCTGCTGATGCTGTTTCTTTCATGGCTGCTTCAAGAATGGAGTACAGCGGTACTCCATTCCATGCTGAGCCGGTAATACATACCGACTCAGTTTTTCTGCCTGAAGGAACCGCTGTTCTGGTGTCGTCCCAGGTCCATTCCTGGAACTGCCAGGTACCAGTGCTGTCACATCGTGCACTGAATCCTGGTTCTTTCAGGTACTGCGTTACTTTCGACTGAGCGGCTTCACGGGGAGAAAGACCGGTATCAAGACTGATGCCGGTTTCATCCACTGTCAGCAGATTAGAGCAGTATGCAGCCATCAGCGTTTTCCTGCAGGAGAGTACAGATACTTGAAGTAGTCCATGTCAGTACTGAATGTTGCATCCATAGTACCCATGGTTTCTTTGTAAGACTCAAGGCTTGCCCAGAATGCATAGAAATCAGGATCTTTTGAGTATGCTTCTGCATAGATGCGGGTAGCTTCAGCGTCTGCGTTACCTTTGATTTCCTCAGCCTTGCGGTAGGCTTCTGATTCAATGGACCGTTTTTCTTTTTCCAGCTGACCCATAAGTTCAGCTTTACGTCCTTCACCAACTGAGCGGTATGCCTGAGCTACCTGATTACGTTCCTTAATCATACGGTTGTACACGGATTCAGTCATTTCGTCAGAGTATTTAATCTGGCGGGGCAGAATATCGATAAGTTCGATGCCGTATTCAGCCATCATGGTGCTGGCATCAGCTGCCATTTCCAGCGACAGCTGGCGGCGGCCTTTGGTTACGGTTTCTGATGTGGTTTTCGCATTAACCAGTGAATCAATTTCTGCAGTAGTTTCATCCTCGTTATTGGTTGAATCATACACGGTTACCGGTTTGCTGTCGTTGATGATGTTGCTGGTACGTACGACTTCACTGAGGCGGTTCTGGGTAATGATGGTTCTTGTTGAAGAATCAATAACATCACTCAGACGGTTATAGGCGTTATCCAGAGTCTTGAATGACTTGTAGAACTGTACCGGGTCATTGATCCGCCAGCGGCTGGTGGTATCAACGATGATGAACTGATTTTCTTTGGTCGGAATACGCTGTGCGTCTCCATCGAGGGAAAGAATCAGTTTTGGATAGGTAGTTACTACGTCAACAAACGGCATTTTGAAATGCAGACCTGCTTCTGTGTGGTAATCGACAATGTCACCAAAGCGGGTGACAACGCACTGATAGCCTTCGTTTACGATATACAGGGGACCTGTAGCAAAGAACAGGATAACGGCCAGTACGATAACGGTAAGGATAATCCAGGGTGTGTTCTTTTTTTTCATCAATTGGCTCCTTTCAGATTTTTGATAGGCAGCATGTTTTCAAGATTTGAATCGATGAGGGTAGTGCCATTAGTGGTAAATACTTCTTTCATGGTTTCAAGGTACAATCGTTCACGGGTAATGTCCGGTGCTTTTTTGTATTCGTCATATACAGCGGTAAAACGGGCAACATCACCTTTTGCCTTGTTTACGCGTTCAACGGCATAACCTTCTGCAACCTGAATTTCCTGGTCAGCTTTACCTTTAGCCAGAGGAATTTCACGGTTGTAGGCTTCCTTACCTTCATTGATGTAGCGTTCCATATCCTGGCTTGCTTTGTTAACGTCTTCAAATGCATCCTGAACACCGGTGGGTGGAACAATGTTCTGCAGTTTTACACCGATGACGTTGATACCCAGTCCCAGTGTCCTGAAGTTATCGTTCATGGTATCAAGGGCTGCAGTTTCAATGGCGGTACGTTCGCTACCCATAACGTCAAGAATGGCACGGTCGCCTACCAGAGTATTGACTACTGACTGCGAAATATCACGGATAGTCTGTTTTTTCTCCCGAACATTGAACAGCCATGCTGCAGGGTCCACTATGCGGTACTGGATAATCCATTCGACATCAACAATGTTCAGGTCTCCGGTCAGCATGGTTGATTCTTTGGTAATACCGTTTTTGTACTGATTGATGGTTCCTGACTTAATGGTCTGGAAACCGAACTGTTCTGTCTGTACAACTTTAACCGGCACTTTATAATCGCGTTCAATTCCAAAAGGAATCTTAAACTGCAGACCGCTTCCTACGGTTCTGTCATATTTTCCAAATCGGGTAATAACAGCCTGTTCTGTTGCATCTACTACGAAGAATCCAGTACTGATACAGGCAAAAGCAGCGATAGCAATGACAATAATCACAACAAGGCCGGGGGTAACTTTCATTTTCTTAGGTTTGTTACCACTGGTGTTCATCTCTTCCATGGGAGCCTCCATTACTAAAAGGTACTGATAGCTTGGCAAAAATACAAGAAAAAACGACGAAAATACCGGTATGGTTGTATACTTAGGGTATGACTGAAAAAAAGAAAAAAAACACCTTCCTGACACCGATTATCCGAAAACTCATTCTTGTACTCTGTCTTGTCGCTTTTTTCGGAGTGGCCGGGTATTTTACGGTGCAGTATGTTCGGGAATACATGCAGAATAAAAAATACCAGGCCCGATCAGCCATGGTTGAGCGTGAACTGGTTCATTGTGCTGAATTATGTACCCTTAAAGAAAATTACGCTGACATTGTAAGCATAAAGAAACAGGCCATGCTTGGCCTTGCACGCAGTTACAGCATTGTGCGGTATAAGGCAGTGATACGTGCAGGCATACGGAACTTTACCGATATCGCTGTAACTATTTCACCTGATGGCGAGTCAGTAGTGGTAGTTGTGCCTTCCTGCGAAATTCTCAGTAATGATGTAACCAGTTTCAGCGTTTTTGATGATTCTCAGAATGTCTTTACCCCTATTCAGACACAGGAAGTTCTGTCAGAAATTGAAAAAGCACGTGAGGCAGCCGGTGAAGAGTTCCTGCAGCAGGGGTTTCTTTCAGAAGCCAATGGACATGCACGGTCAGTGTTTGAAAGTTTCTTTTCTGCCATGGGATTTAAAAACGTAACGGTACGGGTAACGCAGTAAAGTAGTCAAATTTTATGAGAAATGAGAAAAATATAATTCTGCAATTCTGATAAAACGCTTTTTTTGTACTGTTTTGTCGAACTGAGTCATAATGGAAACGATATAATCAGTATCAGACAGGGGAAATTGTGGCAAAAAAAGAATTAGACCGATTTGCAAAAACGTACAGAAAGAACGTAAACCTCCAGACTAAGCTTATGGGTATGCTTGCTGGTTCCGTCCTTGTTTCTTGCCTTGTTGTATTTGCTCTTTCAATAACAGTTTTTGACCGGAAACTTCTGGAAAATGAAAAAGACCGTGCAGAAATAAATGCACAGGGAGTTATCCGTCTTATTGCAGACTGGCAGCTTCAGCTGTCCCAGTACAGTTACCTTTTCGCAGTTAACAGCAGTCTTTCTGAATCTCT
>JAZLJW010000005.1:0-4398 GCA_045597345.1 Treponemataceae bacterium | reverse complement strand
AAAAGATTCCGTACCATTTCTTGCATATCCAACAGACAGTGGATTGATTAAACAGGATGAAAACCACACACCTGTATTAACCAGTTCATCACCAGTCATAAAAATGCATACGAAAACCGTTTCATTGGGTACCACTGGAACCATTACTGTTACTGCAGCAGTAAGTACGTTAACAAAAGATGAAATATTCTCTCTTGCCATTAAGTCATTCAGTGTCATATTGGTAACAACTATTGTCATTTTCCTGCACCTTTTAATAACAAAAAGGGACAGAAATGCAACAAACAAAAATGATTCTACTACAGAGATTTCAGAAACACCTGTATCAGCAGAAACGGCTGTTACCGTAGCAGATACGGAGGTGCCCACCTCAGAATCGGTAAACGAAGAACCGGTTGAAACCACTCCAGAACCAGAAGAAACAGCAGCAGTTCAGGAAGAAGAAATTACAGATACTGAATCTTCTGCAACAGCAAAGTCTATTGAACCAGTAGTACCTGTGGTGACTGATCCGACTGGTCTTTTTTCACCCGTTACCGGTTTCTGTTGGGAATCTTACCTGGAGCAGCGATTGGAAACAGAGCTGACAAGAGCAGCTTCAAGTGAAGAAGATTTAGCAGTATTTGATATACGCCTTGCAGGTATCAGGAATACCACCAACGGTCTCAAACCCTTCTTTGATCAATTACTGCAGTTTTTCCAGTACCGTGATCTGATTTTTGAATATGGTACCGAAAGTTACATCTGTATTGTACCTAACATCAGTGTTGACGGAGCCATGAATGCTTCTGAAAAACTTTATTCACTGCTGCACGATTCGTTAACATCTTCCGGAATTTCTGCAAAAATTGTAATCGGTATCAGTACACGCAGCATGCGGTTGACTTCTGCAGCCCGACTTTTAAATGAAGCAAAAGAAGCCGTTTCTCACGGTCTTGAAGAAGATGATATGCCTATTGTTGCATTCCGGGTGAATCAGGAAAAATATAAGGAATATCTTGAAGAAGAAGCAAAAAAAATTCAGGATGTGGAATCGTTGTTATCTGATATTGAACAACCGTCAGTCTGACACAACATCCTGTTGCTCAGTATCAGTAGAAAGCAGTTTCTCTGCAGCAGATTCTGCTTCAGTTAATGCTTTCTCAAGTTTTTTTACAGCCTCACTTTCAGGATTCAGCTCAGTCAGTTCCTGTAATAACGACTGAGCTTTTTCATAAGATTTCTGATGTACTAAAAGCAGCCCGTAGTTTGTAAGAACAGTACTGTTATAGGTCTCAGTCTGATACAGCGATTCATAAATGTTCAAAGCCGGTTCTATTTCACCAAGCTGGGCATACACATACGCAATGGATAACTGAATTGAAGTATTTGAAGCATCAGATTGTAAAAGATGCTGGTACAGTTTAAGGGCTGCTTTATATTGTTTATTGAAGACATACGCCCCTGCCAGAGAATACTCCACCTGTTTATTTCTGGGATTGCCAGCCAGCGCTTTCTGATAAAACTCCACCGCTTTATCATATTTCTTCAGATTCATATATGCATCTGCGATGATTACATACTCTGATGACAGGTTTTTCAGAACAATCTCCCGTTCATTTGGAACAATACCACTGGTTCCGCGGGAGGTACAGGAAACTGCTGAAAAGCTGAAAAACATCAGCATGAGCAAAAAGAAGCAGAGTTTTTCAGCTTTCATTATCAGTCCTTATTTTCCAAGTACAGTCTGTTCAATTACACGAAGCTGAGAACGATAGAGGCCGGCAATATTTGAACCGTAATCTGCAATCAGCTGAATAATGTTACGGGGAGATTCTTCAGTATCACGGCCATTAAGACGGTCACCGGCATCACCAAGACCAGGCATGATGTATGCAGAAGCATTAAGAACCGGATCCATCCACAGGGTATAACAGGTACAGTTATCAAGGGCACGTACAACACGCAGACTACCTTTGAGTGCAGAAATTACGTTGAAGAACTTAATTGACTTAGGTGTAACACCATTGTTCTGCAGATATTTAACAACAGTAACCAGTGAACCCCCGGTGGCATTCATTGGATCTGCAAAAATCAAATCTTTTCCGTCAAGATCTTCCAGATTGAAGAATGACTTATCAAGATCAAGAACGTATTCCATATTGTCTTCTTTTTTGCTTTCATCACGCTTAATCTTGAACAGCGCAAAAGGTGTTACATATCCGTTTGACGAGTACTCTTCAATTTCTTTTGACATAATCATTGAAGGAAGCAATGCTCCACGAAGCATTACGCACATAACAGTGTTTTTCAGTTTGTAATCAATATCCGGAATTTTATGCACTGCATAGTTCTGAACAGGGAAAGTAACAGGAGTTTTTACAACAAGATGATTTTTATTCTCACTTGGTCCCTGAGTATAAGCCAGACGGAAAAGCATTTCATAAGCACGCTGGTTATAGTATACAAATTCGTCATGACCAGTACGGATATCACGCAGTTTTGAAATAACGCGTGAAGCCTCAGCCTGACTGCCGGCATCAGTTTCGAAGCTGAAAACGTTAAGACCAGGAACTTCTTTACAGATTTCCTGCATTAAATGACCCATGTCACTGAATACATCAATTACTTTTTTTTCTTCAGCTGCCAATGTAGAACTGAATCCACCGGCAGACAGCGCTTTCATTGACTGCATAGCCTTTTCATACAAAGCATCCATCTGAGAAAGATATTCATTGTCTTTTTCGGTTAAATAACCGTCAAGATCTTCTGCACGTAACACAATTTTTGAACCCATTTCGTTCCTCCATTCAATCTAGTCATATACTATCTGGTCATAAGAGTATTCGGCAATACCCGGTACCTGTTATATACCGGTTTTCTGAATCCCAGAACCTACTAATTCTATCACACTGTCTGTTGAAATAGTAAGATTTTCAAGCAGAATAACATCCTCTGATACTGGTGTTACGGTAATTTCTTTATCCATCGAAAGCGACAGTGCAACAGCTTTAAGGATAAACAGCGCTGCAACCCTGGATCGTGGATCAATCAATGATAATTCCAGATTTCCCCTATATTCAGATTCAGAAGGATGTAATCGCAATCCTGCAGTATCAATGCCAAAAGAAATTTTTGGACCGAATAAGTAAGCTACAAGATTTTCAGGAGAATAATTGTAGATTACAAGAGGATTTTCAACATCCAAACAGTCTTTCAACCACTGTGAAGCAGTATGCGTAATACTTCCTGATTCGGATGAATAATACTTTTCCAAAGGTTCCTTAACAGAGGAAAAACTTACAATACCAACATTTTTTGATGGAAAAGTAACCTGCATTCCAGACGAGTGAATATAGACAACCTGAGATACAGTAGTACCTGGAATTTTCTGTTTTTCTTTACGCCAGCCATTATTCCCCGTAAGTACCATTGGTAACATTCCGACAGGAAACTCTCCGGTAGCTATAATCTGCAGACTGTCTGTCGCGGTATCAGCAGCACCATACACCATGCGGGTGTACGACAGAATTTTCTTTATTTGTTTTGATTGTTTTTCCGAACACACCTCTGACAGAACATCGTCAATCAGAAGTGTATTCTGTTCTGGAATTATCCCAAAATACACTTCTGCCTCTTCAGGAAGAAGCAGAAGTGGATCAGTCTGAAACTGACGCCGTGGAGTACCTGCACAGGCTGCTAGAATGATACAACCTGCAAGCAGGACAAAAACACGGCATGTGTTAAGCAAGCGCAATCAGAGCACTCCAGGTTTCTTCACCAGCTTCAACAGTGATACTTCCTGCAGGAGCTGCTTCAGACCAGTCTGCTTTTACTGTCAGGGTTTCCTGAGCAATGTAATCAGCAAACATTTCGTAGGCTTTTTTCAGAGTTGCACTACCACTGGCAGTAAGGGTAATACGGTCAGTTACATTATAACCGTTTTCCTTACGCTGGTTCTGAATACCGCGGATAAGGTCACGTACGTAACCTTCAAGCTGCAGTTCTTCAGTAATTTCTGAATCAAGCGCAACGGTAAGGGTGCCATCGTTTACAACTTTAAGGGTTGCTTTTTCCTTACGGTCAACAACGATTTTGGTTGCATCCAGGTCAACATTCTTACCTTCTACTTCAATGCTCAGCACTGATCCATCAAGAATTGACTGAATTGCAGCCTGATCAAGAGTCTGGATTACCGCTCCAGCAGCCTTCATCAAAGGTCCCAGTTCCTTACCAAGGGTACGGAAGTTTGCTTTGGCAGAGTATTCAACCAGTTCGTCTTCACGTTCGTGGAATACCACTTTCTTAACGTTCAGCTCTTCACGGATAGAGTCTTCCATTTCAAGAAGAACGGCTTTTTCGTCAGGGTTACGGGTTACAAACTCTGCAGATTTCAGTGGCTGACGGTTTTTCAGATTG
>JAZLJW010000004.1:0-26098 GCA_045597345.1 Treponemataceae bacterium | reverse complement strand
TTTTCAAGGAACAGGACGGGTTTCCCTTCTGGAATGATGTAGTTTTTGACACGGTTGTGCGGGGCTGCTGTTAACTGCTGTAGGGGAGAAGTTTTAGTGGGACTCTTCGCCAATGAGCTTTGTTCATTATTGCTCAGGGATACGGGCAATGGCTTTCTTAGAACGGTGGTTTTTCCTTTTTTGCTGGTCAGAACAGTTATGACAGCAGATTCCGTATTGACAACAACATTGTGAAACGTTGTGCCCGTCATACTATTCAGCAAATCTGTAACGGTGTCGTTACTGGCATTCTTGTGAAAAACCTGTGAACCCCTGAAAGTTGAAACTTGAAAGGTATTGGATAGAGCGTCTGGAGAAATACGGGTTATTTTAATCTTGTTACATTCAGTTCCAGAAACAGATTTACTGAGAGTTGCAGAATGTAAAAACTGAATTTCAGCTTTAGTAAATATAGTTGTAGTAGACATAGCAATATCAAAAATATATACGTAAGCAATAAAAAATGATATATTTAAAGGTATGGGAAAGACCTTTGTATTTGTTAATCAGAAAGGTGGCGTAGGTAAAACAACTTCAGCCATCAATATTGGTGCTTACCTTGCAGATGCAGGTAAAAAAGTTCTTCTTGTAGACTTTGACTCTCAGGCAAATATGTCCAGCGGTGTTGGCATAGATAATAAAAAGCCGACCATATATGAACTTATGGCAAAAACAGCTACTGTAGATCAGGTAATCCGCCGTACAGCTGTGGATAATCTGGATGCTATTCCTGCTTCTATGGATTTATCAGGTGCTGCTGTTGAGCTTGTTGAGCAGGAAAACCGCGAAATGTTCCTGAAAGAAGCTTTGGCTCCTGTTAAGGATGCCTATGATTACATTCTGATTGACTGCCCGCCTTCGTTAGGTATTATCACGGTTAATGGTCTTGCCGCTGCTGATGAAGTTCTTATTCCCATGCAATGTGAATTCTTTGCCCTTGAAGGTGTTGCTCAGTTGCTGCAGACGGTAAAACTGGTTCAGAATTCAACTAACCGGTCACTGAAAATTGGTGGTGTCTTCTTTACCATGTACGATTCCCGTACCCGTCTTGCTCAGCAGGTTGTTCTGCAGGTAAAGGCATATTTCAAAGACGGTGTTTTCAACACTATTATTCCTCGCAATGTACGTCTTTCTGAAGCTCCTTCCCATGGACTTCCCATTAACAAATACGATCCTACCTGTGTTGGTGCTCGCAGTTATAAAGCTCTTGCTGATGAGGTAATCGCTCGTGGCTAAGCAGTTTGGTTTGGGAAGAGGTCTGGATGCACTTCTGGAAAATAAAGATTTTGCAAGTCCAACTAATGAAGATACTCCTGCTGGAGGATTAAGCGCTAATCGGAGTACATCAGCAGCAGGAGCTGATTTCCTTGTTGATATTGATAAACTGTCACCTAATCCGCATCAGCCTCGAACTGAATTTGATGAAGAAAAGCTTCAGGAATTGGCAGAATCAATAAAAGAACATGGTATTATACAGCCACCGGTTGTTGAAGAAGCAGGGGATGGAAATTACTGGATTATTACCGGTGAACGTCGTACCCGTGCTGCAAAACTGGCAGGTTTAAAACAAATACCTGTTCGGGTGCAGAAATATTCAGATATTACAAAACTTGAAGTAGCCCTTATTGAGAATATTCAGCGACAAGACCTGAATCCTATTGAAGAAGCTGTTGCTTATAAGGAATTGATGGATCTTGCGCAGATTACTCAAGATGAAGTTGCTAAACGCATGGGTAAAAGCCGTTCTGCTGTAGCGAATGCTCTGCGTCTTCTGAAATTACCTGAGGATATGCAGAAAAAGCTGATTACTCAAGAATTGACAGCTGGCCATGCACGGGCCCTGCTTTCTGTAACCAACCCTTCTGATCAGCGGGTACTGTTTGCCCGCATCATGGGACAGAATCTGTCGGTTCGTGATGCAGAACAGCAGGCTTTAGAAATGAACGGTGGTTCTCGGGCAAAGGTAGAACCGAAAAACACAGCTCCTGTTGCAGCAAAAGATCCTAATCTAAAGACTTTAGAAGAAAAGCTCATTGAGGTTTTAGGAACAAAAGTTGTAATCAAAGGTTCTTTGACAAAGGGATCTATTCAGATTGAGTACTTTAATGGTGATGATCTTGATAGAGTATTCAATCTGATTACTGGTGAACAGAATTAAGAACAGTTCAGCTAACAAAAAATCTTAACTCATTATTCGAAAATAACCGATATCATGTAGACGGGGGTAGTGTCTCTTTATAAAGGAGAGGTCTATCCAGAGAGATGTTTATATATGCCAGCACATATAGGGGTTTATGGTGAAAAGAGCGGTACTTATTGTTATCTGTGTGTTACTGTTTTCAGCAGAGCTTTTTGCAAAAGGAAAGCGGGATAACGAAGCAAGGAATGTTGGTGCACAGAATTCCTGGCAGGAATCATTTTCTCTTGAAGACAAAAAAACCGGTACATATAACATTCTTATCACTGCTGAAGATCTTGGTGGAAATTCCAGCGCTGTAGGGCCATTTAATATTACTGTAGATCCAGAATCAGATTTACCTGTTACCGATATTACTAACCCCCCGGCTGAAATGCGTGTTCCTGGAAACCTGAATATTGTTGGAACGTGTATTGATGACGATGCAGTTCAGAAAGTAGAACTCTATTTTGATGGTAATGAAGATAAAACTGTAATTGCTGAAGGAAAAGAGTTCTGGTCTTATTATCTGGATACTACCAAAATGGAAGAAGGCGTCCATACAATTACAGTAACAGGTATTGATATCAATGGAACCCGTGGTCATAGTGTAACTACCCAGTGGCATCTGGACCGGAAGATGCCGGTAACTGAAGTGCAGAATCACGGCCTTGGTGAATTGGTAAGCGGAAAAATCACGCTGCAGGGAGAGGTCTCTGATGGTAACGGTATACGTGAACTGTTCTATTCGCTTGATGGTGGAAAAACCTTTTTACCGGTAAAACTCAAGGAAAATAAAAAAGAAAACCGATATACATTCAGCATAACAATAGATACCAAAAAGCTTGAAGATGGTCCGCAGGTATGCTGGTTCCGTGCCACGGATAAACAGGATACGCAAGGAACCAGTTCATTCCTTTATTTTGTCGATAATACAAAACCTCAGATAACACTGTTATATCCAGATGATGGAGAAACGGTGAACGGAATTTTCAGTGTAGCAGGAAGTGCCTATGACCGTATTGGTATTGAAAAATTGTCGTGGGCTTTGGGAAAACAGTCTGGCGAGTTCGAATTAACCGATGGAAATCCTTATTGGGTTCATGAATTTGATATTCGTGGAGAAACGGCAAAAACTCAGGAATTAGTCATTACAGCTACTGACGTTGCCGGCAACGTTACGGTATTCAAGAAAAAGCTGCCGGTAGATCTGGAATCTGACAAGCCGGTTATTCATCTTGCACAACCTGTCCATGATTTTACCCTTACAAAAGAAAATGATGTTTTTGTAGAGGATGCATTCTTTATTCGAGGACAGATAACAGATGATGATGGGGTTGCAGCCCTTCATTGGAAGATTGATACCATGGAGACAGCTGAAGAAGCAACAGAAGGTGTCTTTTATATTGATGTTCTTTCCCATCACACAAATCCATTAAGTGCCGGAGTTCATAAAATTACCTTGTGGGCAACTGATGTACATGGAATTAAGGGCAATGAGATGGTTGTTCCTTTTGTCGTGAAGGGTAAAGCTCCAGAATTCTGTTCCCAGGATGCTGTTGTAGTAAAAACCAAGACTCCGGTGGCAGAAGAAACAACATACGAACCGGGAATGGAATTGAACAGTGAAGGGAATACCAGCCTTGTTGGAAGTGTATACAGTGAATGTGGCCTATCTGCCATTCGCTGGACATTTAACGGGAATCCCGGTGGAGAAGTCCTTCTGAAAAATGTTAAAGGCAGCACTAATTTTGACATCAACTTAGCTGATGCACCTTGGGGATTAGTAGAAACAATCGTTACAGCAGAAGACTTGTATGGGCGTACAACTGACCAGCAGTATCTGCTGTACCGTACTGATTTTACTACAGTCAGGGCAGGTTCATTTGGAAATCCTGAGGTACTTTTTGATGACTGTTTTGCTTCAGGTTTTGCAGAGTTACAGGCCGCCCAGACGGTAAGCGGCTATTTTATTGGGGGAACTGCCGCTGAAGTAACCGTAGAACCAGAAAACGAGTTTGTAACTGCAAAATTACAAGGTAATATCATTCTTCTTACAGCACAAAAGGCAGCTGGAAGAAGTGAAGGATTTAGAGTAACAGTAACAACAGATACGGGTGTAACCGCAACCTCTGAAGAATTAAAAGTTTTCATAGCGGAAGAAAAGCCCGGTTTAAAACTGGATGCCCGTTCAGTATTAGATGGGAAAAAACCAGTTGTAGTAACCGGTAAAGCAACACTGCCAGCGGTAGCTGCTGAAGATTCGGTCCTGAAAGTTCAGTACCGTGTATTGGAATCACCGGCGGAATCAACTGTTGCAGTCGAAGGCGAACAGAAACCGTTTATACCCATCAAAGACGTGGCTGACGATGGAACGTTCTCCATAGAATTACCTGCGGCAAAATTTGAAAAAGAAGGCGTTTACGTCATTGAGGTTATCGCAAAAAGCAGCCATAGCGAACCTATTGCAGATGCTGCTTTTGTAAAGGTAATGACCCCAATACCGGAACCAGATCTTGAAGCGGATCCTAAAGCAAAGAAACAGGCTCCGGCCCCAGCTGTATTTAATTGGATCAGGGGAGAAAACCTGTATTACACCTGTTATTACCAGGATGATTTTTCCCTTACTGGCGTTACTGCTAATGGCGTGGTTCTTTTCAGCAAGGACAATAGTGCAGTCACCCCGGAAACTGTTCCTGCTTACTTAGTAAAAGCTGGTGGAAGAGCAAAAACATACGAATGGGGCGGTATGATTCCTTCTGAACTGCTGACTCCAGGAACGGTAAATGCTGAAGTAAAAGTGGCAAATGACGCAGACAAGCTTTTTACCTCAAAATACAGCGCAAAAACGTCAGGGCAACCTGAAATTGCAATAGACAGTATTAATGGCACAGCTTTTGTAAACGGACTGGTGTATGAATTACCGGCAGCCGTTTCAAAGGAACGCACTGATGTTCTGCGTGTGGTGGTTGAAAGTGTACTTCCTGTAATTGATACTGCTTATACAATTTCTGGTGAGCAGAATAGTGCATTTGGTAGCCCAAAAGCAGTCGAAGAAACCGGTAAGCTGACGTTGAAAAAAGTTGTGGATGAGTCGGGAATGGCCGTAGCTGGTAAAAAACCGGGCAGTGTGCAGTATGAAGCATTTATCACTCTGAAAGGATACCCTGCCGAACGAACGCATATTACGGTTTCAGCTGCAACAGAAAAAGATAATCCGGTGGCTGTCAGTGGAACAGTACACTTTGTACGTTCAGCTCCAGACTCCGGCATAGAAAATAAAATTCAGCCGTACTGGCGTTTTGACCGCAAACCGGATGCTGCCGGAATCTATACTCTAAATAAAGGTGAAACACTTACAGCGTTCATTAATGTACCGCAAAAGTACTCCATTGAGCTGAAAGATGCTGAGCAGTATAACGGTGGTATAAAAGTCCTGCAGCATGGATCCGTAGTTGCTGTGGAAACAGTAAGTGAAGGGGTATTTGAAAATATCATTATTTCTATTACTGATCGTGATGGTATTACCTATGAAACAGAACCTGTTACGATACGTGGTGACTGGAAACATCCTGCTCTCAGGTTTATAAGTCCTTCTGAACAGCAATGGCTGCAGTCAAGTCTGCCACTGGTTGTAGAAGCTTCTGATGGTAATGGCCTTTCAGCAGTTGAATATTCTTTGGATAACGGAAAAACCTGGAATTCATTAGAGCAGACAGATGAACAGGCAGAAAATCAATTTGGCGGAAATATTGATTTATCGTCTTTAAGTGATGGATTGATATGTGTAGATGTTCGGACCATTGATACGGCTGGAAAAGAAACGGTAATCCGCCGGAGTGTGTTTAAGGATACAACACCACCGGAAGTAATAACGGTAACGCCTGCCAAAGGCCATGTAGTAAATGGTGAGACCCGCATTGTACTTTTGGTAAAGGATAACGGACGTCTGGTAAAGGGACTGTTTGTATATCCTAAAGAGGCTTTAGCTGCAGCCAAAGAAAAACTGAGTGCATCGCAAGCTGCAATTGCAGCCCATGCTGAAGATGAAGAAGGTTCCGAAATTACTGAAGAAGAAACGGAATTGCTTTCGTATAAAAACAATATTAGTCCTCTCAGTGCATTGGACAGTTTAGTAAGCTTTACCCAGGATCTGAAGCTGAATTCAAGTGTAAGCATTATGGTGGGAAAAAGCAGTGTTCCTATTGGCGATGATATGCATTTTGAATTTACTGATGCTTCTGGTAATCTGCTGATTTACAATGAACGGGAATATCAGATTGATGCTGAAAGCGATAAGCCAGTAATAGAAATTCATTTACCAGCGGAAAACGCCATAGAAACAACAGACTTTGTCGTATCAGGAATTGTATATGATGATGATGGGGATGCCCGCGTCTGGTACAAAATTGATGATGGTGAGTTTACCGTTCTGAAGGACTGGGGAACAAACTGGAGTGTGCCGGTATCGCTTCTCTCGCTGACCGATAATGAACACACAATTACCGTATATGCTGAAGATCAGTTTGGGGTAGTCGGTAATCCGGTAACACGGAAAGTAAGAGTCAGCCTTGAAGAACCGTATGGTCGTGTTGATACACCTACTTTTGAAGAAACGGTAAACGGACGGATAAAGCTGACCGGTATTACCTCAGATAAAAACGGGATTTCAAAAGTACAGGTAAGTGTTGATAATGATAATACCTGGCAGACAGTTTCAGGTCTTGAAGCATGGGAATATGAATTTGATACTCGTGTTGTACAGGATGGCACACATGTAGTATTCCTGAAAGTTTGGGATGATTATGGTGTTCAAGGTCTTTATTCAAGTTTGATTAATATTGATAACACAACTCCAGAAATTAAACTTGAACTTCCACAGGATGACAGTACCTATACAACAAACACTATTTTCCTTTCGGGACAGACAACTGACAATATCGGACTGAAAAAACTGTATGTTCGGATCAGACATCTGGATGATAATGCATCTCCTATACCAGAACACATTGCGTACAAAGAGCTGGAGGTACTGGATATCATCAATGAAGCAATGGATATAACGGGATTGGCAAACGGCGTATATAACCTTGAAGAGTCTGGAGAAGACAGCGCAGGAAACGTAACTCGTGTTTCTCGCAATATCCATATAGACAACAAAGGTGAGGTAGCCCACATTAATCTGTTATATCCAATGAATGGAGAAAACGTTCAGGGTGACTTCAATCTGTATGGAAATATCATTTCTGAAATACCAGTTGATGAGGTAAGTCTGCTCATTGACGGTAAGGAAGTGGATAGCGTTCCCGTTAATATGTCTGGGTATTTCAAATTCAAATTGAGCCCTGAAAATCTGTTGCCGGGTGAGCATATTTACAGTGTCCGTTGTGCCCTGCCTAACGGAAAGATGCTGTATAGCGTAGAACAGTTCTTGAAATATACTCCTGCGGGTCCTTGGGTAACCATCGACAATTTTGCAATGGGAGATTTTGCAATTGACCGGCCATATATTGAAGGCCGTGCCGGGTATTTACTTACTGAAGCTGAAGTTTTGATGCTTAAGGATAAAGAAACAGATAAACTGGCAAGAGCAAGGCTTCGGGATAAAGCTGTAGAAAGTATAGAAATAAGCTTTGATAACGGAAAAACTTTCACAAAAATTGGCTCTAAAGAACAGTGGCGCTATCGTGTTGAAAATGGAGAAATGCCTGATGGATTTCACTTTTTAGTAATTCGAGCCACTATGAAAAACGGGGAAACGGCGGTAACGCGTTCAATCATTCAGATTGATAAAACTGCCCCGACAATCAAGCTGATTAGTCCTGGAGAAGGTGGCCGCTATAATCAGGCTCTGGATGTAAGTGGACTGAGCAATGATGATGTTGCGTTAAAGAATGTTACGCTGGAACTTCGTCAGGGGGATAAGGCAAATTACGAAATGCCGGCGTTCATTGAAGGTTTGTATATTGACGGCTCTTTCTGGGGAAATACTCTGTTTAGTGCCGGAGCAGGACTTACATTCTATGATGACAATGTTAAGCTTCAGCTTCAGTATGGTCAGATGACACAAAAACAGTTCGATATGCTGCACAGTCTGTTCAACAAAGCACCGGAACCCTTGCGCTATGGTGGTAGCGTAATTGGTCTGAAACTGCTTGCTAACGTTGGTAACCTGCCATTCAGTTATCTGTTTGGTCCGGATTGGACATGGCTCAGTGCAGCATTTACTGTTGGTGCAAACTTCAGTTATTTTACCGTAACTCAGGCTGACAAACCGCAGGTACTGAGTGCAGTACTGGCGCAGATTGAGTTTCCACGCATAACCATGGAAAAACGCAAGATGTTCAGAACTTTGTCGTTCTATACAGAAGGGCAGATCTGGTCTATCCCAACAGACATTAAGTCTGCAGATGGCGCACCAAAAGTTAAGCCTCTGGTACCCCAGATTAGTTTTGGTGTGCGCATGAGTGTTTTCTGATGCTAAATCCTGCACAGCCCTTGACCGCGCAACTGACGGAAAAGGGCTGGCAAGAGTTTCTTCTGCGGGGCGGCGTCATGACTTTGATCATACACTTCAGGCCGGTATTGCCACAGCAGATCAGCTTCTTCCTGTGCATCTTTCCGGTTGTGGATATCTTGTGGAAAATCGGCATAGAGTAGTTCACCCATGTAACTCCAAGTAAGCTGATAGTTGTTTTTGCCGCTTTCCAGAACTATTGGACGGCCTCCGAGCCAGACATAACGTTCTGATCCCTGCTTTGCAGAATACGCTTTCCTATTCCGCTCTTCATATCGGGCTATTTCGTCATCTACCAGATGTTTTGATACGGTAGGCTGCGGCATGGGGAAATCAAACCACTTTGTTATGTTTTTTTCCAGGGATTGCCCATGCATCCAGTTACTTAGAGCGGTTTGAACCCCATTCCCATATTTTTCACTGCGGGATTCTTCCTTAAAACATCTTTCGTAGGACGAAAAAGCGTTTTCATCAACCGGTAATGGATGTAATCCCGGATGCTTACCTTCTTTCCATTCTTTGTAAATAGTGCTGTGCTCGGTCAAACTGAATTTATGATAAAAAGCAGAATCTATTAATCCTGCCTTGAATAACTGCCGCAGTGTCTCAAGTGAGTTAATAAGCTGTTGCGGCGTTTCATCATAAAACCCGTAAATCATATAGCTGTGTACCAGAATTCCGGCTTCCTTAAATGCGGCACAAGCTGAAACTACACTTTGAATGTTGATTCCCTTGTGTACATTATCCAGACCATCATTGCTTGCTACTTCCAAACCTGCAGAGACACCGGTAAGACCTCCATAAGCAAGAATGTCTGCCATATCGCGGGTAAAAGCCTTTTCAAAGCGTATGTTGCCCCAGAAGGTTAGCCTGTCAGGCACTTTACAATTCAGCAGTGCAAATTTTTCGAGAGCAACAGGAGGAGCCGCTTCATCTACAAAATGGACACCATATACACCTGTTTTTTCTGCCTGTTGCAAAAGTGCTTTATGAAGTGCAAGGGTATCTACTGGCTTATAATTGCATACATAATCCAACGTTGTGTCACAGAATGAGCAGCGGTGCCAGTAGCAGCCATGGGCAAGGTATGCCTTGAGCCAGGATCCGTCAGACCAGATACGGTGCATTGGATTTACATCATCAGCCAGCCGTGGGTAACGGGAAAAGTTGATACCACTGTAGTCTGGTGTAATAGTTCGGGTACAGAGTTCTTCGAATTGTTGGGACTCTACCGACGGTTCAAAATACCCTCCAGAGGCTGATAAAGCGCCTCCAACGCGATCCTCAGCAGAAGTTGATAATCCGACAGGGAAATGGTCTGCCCGGTTTGTCAGAAGGTCTTTATAAAAGGCATATCCGCGGTCATAGCTCAGGTAATCGGTATAGTTGAAAAGTGCCGGTTCATGTACCGTTCGTAATGCTGTATTGATGTATCCACCACCTATACTGATTACAGCGCTGTCTTTAAATAGTTTTCTGATAACCCGGCAGGTAGCAAGACCTGCGGTAAAAGTTCCGGCAAAAGGAATACTTACACAGAAAAGAGTTTTCTCATAAGAGAGTGTTGATTGAATGGAAACAAGATATTGTTCAATTAGTGGTTCATAAAAATGTTTTAATACAGGTCCGTTGCTGGCTTTTTCCAATATAGAAAAGGGAGCATTGCTGGCTGCTAAATGTTCTGCATATCTGATTAACGCAAAGTTTTCATCGTAAACTGCAGTAATATAGTCAGCAAGGTCGGCAAGGGCAAAGGTACAGAGCATCTGTGCATCGTCTGCACAAACATCACGATCCAGTCCCTGCAGAAACTGATCCATGCGCTGACCTCGCGGTGCATGGGCAGAACGGACAAATTCGTGAACAAATTCCCTGCCGCTTATCGTTTTTGCTGTAGAGCCTGTACAACCCAGCATAGCCTTGATAGTGTCAATCCAATGAATCCATAAAGGTGCACAGCTTACATACCGTCGCAGGTTATACGCTGTTCCGTCATCTCCGGACTGTTCTGCCGCATCTGCCATCTGCAGGGCCTTGTCTGTAGTCTGCGAAAATATTGCAGCAAGACCTGCTGCAGAAAAAATGGCATGGAATAAATCTATGGAAAGATCTGCCCATTGAACTGTGGAAACATATGAAGAAAGTTCCGGGCGCTTGAAAAAATTCTGTAAGTAAGCCCCTGAAGGATACGGAGTGTTCAGTTGAACAACTGGCGGGGTAATGATTACTACATTCATAGAATCATTGTAACGAAAAACAGCCCTTACGCATATGACAGAACATCATTGCAAAGGGCTGTTTCTCAATGAATGCGTTTTTTGTTCTTACGAAGGATAATGAACGATTTCGCGTGGTTTTGACCCGTTAGCCGGTCCTACAATTCCACGAGCTTCCATGTCTTCTACAAGACGTGCTGCCCGATTGTATCCAATCTTTAATCGGCGCTGAATGTAGGATGCAGAAGCTTTTCCTGCCTGGAGAACAATTTCCAGTGCCTGATCATACAGTGGATCTTCTCCGTCAGAGAAAAGACTTTCAGCCAGTTCATCGTCTTCGTCATCAACAAAGATTTCGTCATCAATGTACTGTGGTGGTGCCAGAGTCTTAACGTAATCAACTACACGTTCTACTTCATCTTCGGTAACAAAAGTTCCCTGCAGACGAACAGGATAAGGATCTACAGCACTGGCATACAGCATATCACCTTTACCCAGCAGTTTTTCAGCTCCTACCTGATCAATGATGATGCGGCTGTCAGTTTTTGAAGCAACCATGAATGCAATACGGGTAGGAATATTTGCCTTGATAAGACCTGTAATTACGTCGATTGACGGACGCTGAGTAGCCAGAATCAGGTGAATACCAACTGCGCGGGACATGGCGGCAAGACGGGCAACAGTAGATTCCAGCTCTTTTCCGGTGGTTGCCATAAGGTCAGCAAACTCATCGATGATTACAACGATATACGGCATCTTTTCCTGCATAATATTGCGTTCTTTAATGCGCTTATTGTAGGTTTTAATATCACGTACACCCATACGGTCAAGCATGGCATACCGCCTTTCCATTTCGCAAAGACAGTACTGTAGTGCCTGAAATGCTTTCTTTGGCTCAGTAATAACTGGAGAAAGCAGATGGGGAATGTCGTTATACAGTTTCAATTCTACTACCTTCGGGTCAATAAGCAGCATTTTCACTTCATCAGGGCTGCGTTTGTACAGAATGGAAAGAATAATACTGTTAACACATACAGATTTGCCGGAACCGGTGGAACCGGCAATGAGCAGGTGAGGAGTAGTTGCAATATCCAGCATCTGTGCATCCCCGGTAATATCTTTTCCCAGAACAACAGGTATGGCCATTTTTGAAGCTTCGGGTAAATCCCGTTCAATTAATTCGCGAAACGAAACGACAGCGCGTTTTGGGTTAGGAACTTCAATACCTACAGCCTGTTTTCCAGGGATTGGGGCAACAATACGTACACTTGAAGCTGCAAGACGTAATGCTATGTTATCCTGCAGACCGACGATTTTCTGCAGCTTGATACCGGGAGCCGGCAGAATTTCAAACATAGTAACAACGGGACCTTTTCGGATATCAGTAACTTCTGCTTCAATCTTGAATTCATTTAAGGTTTCTTTGAGAATTGCCCCCTGCAGTTTAGTTTTTTCGTCAATAATCCAGTAAGGATCCTCAGCAAAACTATTGAGCAACCCTTCTGTCGGAACTGCGTATACCCTGCCCGAAGCTACTGGAGCTGTAGGAGCAGGGTTTTGTTGTTCCTGCGGGATGGCCGTATCCTCCGGGTAATCAGTATAGTCAGGTTCGTCAGAATCTTCGTCAATATCAGTACCATCCTCTGCGTCATCATCTATTTCTTCTGCAGAGGGTGATACAGTATCGGTTACTTCAGCAACAGCCTGGGTTAACTGGTTGAATTCTTCTTCATAGGTAGAACGTTCAGCTTCAAGGGCAGCTTTTTCATCTTCACTCAGAACATCGTCGTCCATAGCAAAGGGGTCGTTCATAAAAGCATCTTCGTCAGAGTTGTACAAGTCCTCTGCAGGAGGTGGTAATGGTATATCGATATCTTCCTCACCAGGTTCAGGAATATAGTCCTCTGTTACCCATTCCGGCTCAGACTCATCAAGTCCACCAAATTGCATGGTAATGATCTGTTGTGCTTCAACAGGTTCTTGTTCTGATTCAATTTCATCAATTTGGTTATCTGTAAGTGGGGTAACAATTGAAGGATTATCCTGAATTAATTCGGTAACCTCTTTAACAGACAGTTCTTCAGGACCAAACCGGGTTGGAATCTCCATCTGCTCAGGTTCGGTTACAGGTTCATCATCAGGTTCTGCCAGTTCGAGTTCATTGAGATGTTCAAGATGTGGAGCCGGATAAATCAAGTTTTCATCAGTAATGGCATTTTCATAGCCGAGTTGATTGTTTTCGGGTTTGTCATCAGGTGCATGAAAATCTTCGGAAGAAGGAGCAAGAATTACTGACGAGTCTGACTGTTCAACAGGTGTAGTATCAGAAGTTGGCTGAGGCGGTTCAACAGTATTCCGCTGTTCTTGTTTAGTGCGTGCAGATACTGCTGCAGAATCAAGAATAAGTCCAAACACAAGGTATTCAATAGCAACAAGTAATGCACTGATAATAACTAATGCACTGTATTTAATCAGGAAAAAAGAAAGCCCGGTTCCTGCAAAGAAAGCCCGGCAGAGTTTTTCAATACCGGAAATAGTAAAGAACGGCAAAATAGAAAAAACCAGATAGGAACCTCTGCGGGTAGTCCAACCGGGTAAAAAGAGCAGAATTGAAGCTACAATAAGATATACAGGAATTAAAACTGATGAAAGGCCGTACACACCGTAGAGCATTGCGCCAAAATTTCCCAGTTTAAATACAAATGCTGATTGAAATCCAAAGTCCAGAAAGTGGAACATAAATGATATTGCAATTACTGCAGCAAATCCAAGAATAACGATTCCAGCTGCAATTGAAAGTTTTTCGGCTTGTTTCATATTTCAAATATCGGACTTCTAAAAAAAATCTTAAGAGGATATACTGACCCGGCCAATTATGAATATCGTTCTGTTTACTAAAGAAGAGATTGACTCAGGAGTACCAGTATCTTTGCGGGATGACCGGGCTAAGCACCTTATAAAAATCCTGCATAAAGGCGTGGGTGATACTTTCGATGCAGGAATTATTAATGGCATGGCAGGAACAGGAACCATAACGGCTATTGGTGAAGATGGTCTGCATGTATCATTTGAAGCTGAGTCTGATGGAAAACCTTTGTATCCGGTTGTACTGATAGTAGGATTTCCACGACCGATACAACTGAAACGCCTCTTTCGGGATGCAGCAGGTTTGGGTGTTTCAAGAATCTGTCTGTGTGGTACTGAACTAGGAGAAAAATCCTACCGGGACAGCACCATTGTAGAACGGGGAGCTGCCATGGCAGCGTTAACCGATGGTACTGCCCAGGCAAAAAGTACTCATGTTCCTGAGCTGGAACTGTACGATAGTGTTGCTGAATGCCTTGCAGCAATAAAGAACTCCCAACAGGGAGAATCACGTCAGGTACGGATTCTGTTGGATAACATCAAACCGGAAAATACATTGTTTCATTTCCTACAGGGACAGAATGTGTCCTCAAAAGGCGATATGGTATATGCAGCAATCGGTAGTGAACGTGGTTGGACTGATAATGAACGGGATGTATTCCGCAAAGAAGGTTATGCACTCTGTTCTATGGGGAACCGGGTGCTGCGAACTGAAACAGCCGTAACGGTTGCTACAACTTTGATTCTTCAAGCTATGGAGTTAGTATGAATAACGATCAGATTAAAGAGATTCTGTTGAAACTGGAAGAAACCAGCATAGATTTTACTGTAACCATGACGGGCAAGAGCAGTGATAAAGTAAACGGCCTGTATAAGCCTGATACCCATGAAATTTTCCTGCACAACGAAAATTTCAAGTCAGATAACCAGCTGATTTATACTGCCATTCACGAATATACCCATCATCTGATCACTGAAAAAAAACTGGAGATGAACGGTGGGTTACCGTTAAGCGGTACCAGTCGTGCCCACACTAATGAATTCTGGGCAAAATTCCACAGTCTGCTGGAGATTGCAGAGCAACAGGGGATATATGTTATAGGACTGGAAGATTCTCCGGAACTGGCTGCCCTTACTGACGATATCCGCAAGAACTACCTGCAGCGGAACGGTGAACTGATGCTGGAGTTTGCCCAGAAACTGAGTCAGGCTCATCAGCTGTGTCAGGATGCCAATATCCGCTATGAAGACTATATTGACCGTGTACTCCGTCTGCCTCGTGCTGCAGCTAAAACCATTGCAAAAATCGGTGCAGCAACCGTACAGAATGCACCCATTGACCCCAGCATGGGCTTTGAAAACATGAAAACTGTTGCAGCCATTGCCAATCCGCAGAAACGTGAGCAGGCACAGGAGCAGATTCTGGCAGGAAAAAGCCCTGATACGGTGCGCAGTATGATGAAAAAGAAAGTGGAAGAAGAAGACGTTAAATCACGTCTTGAAAAAGAAAAAAAACGGCTGGAAAAGACTATCAGTCAACTTACCAGCCGTCTTGAAATGGTTGAAGAGTCCCTCAGCAATCTGTAAGGAATTCTCTTCAACGGAGGTTATCTGCTCTTTTTATAGGCAGGACCATATTTTGCTGCCAGAAGTATGGCTTCAACCATACTTACTTCAGTTGCCTTGTTCTGCCAGGCAATGTCGTATGCAGTTCCATGATCAACGGATGTACGGAGGAAAGGCATATCACAGGTAATGGCAATAGTTCGTTCAAAATCCAGTGTTTTTGCTGCGATATGTCCCTGATCATGATAAAGGGCAAGAACACTTGAATACAAACCCTTATGAGCCTGATGATACACACTGTCAGCACTGCAAGGACCTGCTGCATTAAAACCTGCAGCCTTCAATTCTGCAACAGCTGGTGCAATTTCATCTGCTTCATCGGTTCCGAACATACCATTATCACTGTTATGAGGATTAAGACCTGCAACTGCAACAGACGGGTTTTCAACACCAAGTCGTGAAAGAGCATTGGTACAGCGTTTAACAT
Source organism: Treponemataceae bacterium (assembly GCA_045597345.1). Taxonomy (GTDB): domain Bacteria; phylum Spirochaetota; class Spirochaetia; order Treponematales; family Treponemataceae; genus Treponema_I. The sequence goes on along the minus strand of JAZLJW010000004.1, from coordinate 10,232 downwards.
AATCTACAATGCGGTCTTTCTTTACTAAGTCACATGCTTTTCTCAGGGAAACATGGCGGCTTAAGAAGAAAATACGCAGTCCCTGTACTTCAAACAATGTAAGCGGGTCAGCTGTATTTGAGAAAGCGGCGAGCATTTCGGTGTGTCCAATGTACGGAACGCCAGCTACTTTCAGACTTGTTTTGTTTACAGGACTGGTAGTAATTGCATCAACCAAACCACTCATAGCAAGCCGGGCTGCATACTGCACATATTCAAAGCATGCTTTACCGCAAATTTCACTTGATTCTCCAGTGGTAAAACTTCCAGCACGGCAGTTATTCAAATCAAATACATTGATGACACCGCGATCAAAGGCAGCTTCATTAATATTGGAAATGACATTCAGCTGAGCATCCAGTCCGCATATACCAATGGTTCTTTCGAGAACAGAAGCATCACCTACAACAACGGTGCGGGCTGCTTCATATACTTCATCTTTACATAATGCTTTAACAACAACTTCCGGACCAATACCGGCAGGGTCACCCATAGTAACCGCAATTAATGGTCTATTCATACTTTCAGTATAGTTGCAAGTAGCGGTTATTTCAATGTTTTAAAAATACTGTATTGCTGAAGGTATACTTTATGCACAGATAGTTTTTTTTATGTCAAGTACCCGGAAATAATATAAACGTATTTTTTACGTAAAAATTACTTATTTTTTGGTGATTTTTGCCTTTTTAAAAAACTGGAAGTGGTTGTAAACTCCTTAACATGGTTACAACAAAAAACAAGAAGGCTCTGCCACATTATCTTTCCGGCTTATGCACCGGTAAGTATACGCTGCGTGAAGCAGCTGAAAGTACCGGGTATACACCGGAATATTTATGTACGCTAAAAAAGAAATTCCGTGCCGGTTGGGACTGTAAGACTTACAACTACCGTAGAACTGCACCAGCAAACAAATTGCCAAAAAATTTACGTGATAGAATTGTCAATATCTATGTCACTGAATACCAGGACTGTAATTTCAAGTTTTTTTTGCAGTGCCTTATCGACTTTGAAGATATCAAAGTATCGTATCACGCTATCCGTAATATCATGCGGGAGTATGGTATACGGTCTCCAAAAGAACGGAAAGTGAAACCAAAACGTATTAAGGCTCATAAACCACGACTACGCCGGGAGTGTGAAGGCGACATGATACAGCTTGACGGTACACCATATCAGTGGTTTTCGTGGTGTGGTGACATGAACTATTACGACATGATGGGCGGTATAGATGATGCTACAGGCAAACTGTACGGTCTGTATATGTGTGATAATGAATATTTGCACGGGTACAACGAACTTATGCGGTATGGAATGAATAAGTACGGAAAACCACGCTGTGTATACACTGATAAGGCGGCCATATTCTGTGTCAGTCCAAAAGACAAATTCAAACTTACCATAGCAGAACAACTTGCCGGACTGCATGAGAAGCGCACCCAGTGGCAGCGTGAACTGGATCAGTTAGGTATTGTACAGATACTTGCTCATTCTCCTCAGGCAAAAGGCCGTGTAGAACGTATGTGGGAAACAGTTCAAGGACAGCTACCTTATCTTTTCCGTAAATTCAAGATACACAATATGACAGAAGCTAACGTCTGGTTGTCAAACTACTTTATCGACTATTACAACAGTAAATACGCTGTTAAGGCGGTTCGTGATGATACCTTCTACCTACCAGTAGATGAAAATCTTGATGATATACTTTGTGCACGGTTCCACAAAAAGACACATAAAAACGGCTCATTTAAATTTCAGTCATACAATTTTGTTGTCACTGGCCTTGATAGAGTAAGTTACATTGACTTTGACTTGTGTATATCAGCTAAAAACGGTATCTATGCAGACATAAACGGCCGACACTATCCGATAGAATGCACTGATTGGTTAACCGATGCCAGGGACGAAATAATGCCTTTGTGCACGCGTAACATTCTGTATGAGTATCTGTATAAGGATATGAAAGAAACGGCTGCCTAGCGCTGACGTTGTCTCTCATACAGAGTCATAGCTTCATACACACGTTTCTTACGCTTACCGATAGATGATACTGCCATACCATGACGTACTGCCAGTTCTTTGTAGCTGTATCCATGCAGTATGTCGATGAGAAAAACTCTGTCTTTGTCAGACAGCGGGCTGTCATTGATTATTGCTACTATCTCACTTCTAGGGGTGGTTCTTATCTGTCTTGTCAGGTACGCTACCCCTGGGGATTTCTCGCACATAGAATTCCTTTACTTTTTGGTATAGGGATATGGTAATGCGTGATTACCAGTGGCGGTAGTCCGGGAACTGTCTATTGTGACTGGTTGATGATTCGTTGGTGAGTGTGGTGACTAGCCCTGCGTGATACAGGGCGTAGCGGTTAGGCGGACTGGTCGTCCGTGTCGTACGTTGCAATGAGTTCGTCCAGCAGATTAATCTGCGTGTGGATGGCGTCCCCCTTTAAGTCCATCAGTGCCCGCTGAGACTTCAACTCTGCGAACTGTGCGGGAGTCGGTGAGGTCATCGATGAAATTGATGCATACCATACACGGTAACTGTCTGCGTGTGCGTCAAGCAGTGCCAGCGCATTCTCTTTGCGCTGTTCAAGCTGTTCTTTTGTGGCTCTAGCCATTTGTTTTTTCTCCTTTTTTATACCCTTTGTGGGTTTAGTTTCATTTTATAGGGTGGTTTATCGCAAAACTTCGAAGGTCAGACTACGTCACAGCAGTATGCAACTGGGAAACACAAGCATCAAATCAAGTATTCGAATAAGACATCGACAGACCATAGTTCAGGAGGTAGCTGGGGGGTTCTGTGGGCTTTTGGCAATGCTGATGTGGGGAGTGATTCTATATGTTCATCAGAGTTGTATCCATCAACTTTAGATGACTCTGAGTCCCGCCCTACTAACTACACCATCCGTGTATGGCTACGCACTGCCTAAGCCGTTCTGAGCCATACACGGATGGTAAAGTTTGTAGGTGTTACATGGCCGTTATCTTTGTAAACACCATTACCAGTACCAGTAGTTTTACTGGCATTGATACCGAGCACTCCTGCATTACCGCCAGCGCTGGTTGTAGGTGCAGTATTTTCAATAATTTCAGTATATGTTAAGGCGCCAGTAGTACTTGTTCTACCGTTGTGCCAGCCGATGAATTTTTGATAGGTTGAGCCTACAATATTAGGCAGTTCTTCTGCCTGAGGTTTAGTCTGCCCATCAAAGTTTTGAGATAAACCACCGTTTGCCCTAAAAAACGCTCCGTCAAAATCAAGTTCTACCCAAGTCGACTGTATACCGTTGCGGTTGTAAAGCTGAGCGGGTTCTGGGGCGTTGTACTGAATGGTGTGTGTGTCCATGTCGTAGGCAACTGGGTACTGGACGTAGATATCGCCATAGCCAGTATCTGGGTCGTAGGCGGGATGGGCGGAGTCAAAGGCCATCTGGCGGAAGCCTACGGTCAGCCACGAAAGCAGTCGGCTTAACGTCAGCTTGCGGTAGGCCGGGACTGATACGTCCTGGACAACCAGTACGTCGTCCTCGTGTATGTCTGGGAGTTGGTCAAAGTTAGATATCGGTACGATATCGCGTACTGTAAGTGGTGTTGCTACTATTCCTGGCTCTGTGGCCGGGGTGGTGTTGTCTATATCGCTCATACAGTAAGTATATCCTGCGATATTTTTTGTAATAAGTAGTGTTTTTTTTCGTGCATGTTTTTATATTGAGGTGTATGATTTATCCCATGAAAAGATTTTTATTTATACTTTTTTTAGCATTTATATCCGTTGTACCACTTTTCGCAGATGAGAGTGATAGTAGAAGTGATTTCACATTTGGCTTCACATATACTTATAGCAGTATTCTTCCCCACAAACGTAGTTTTGATACTAACAATGCGGTGGTAACAAAGGAGTATAAATCAAACTTATCCAATATTGGATTGATTATTTCAGAGGAATATTATTTAAAAAAAATTATTGGAGTTTCTGGATTTTCTATTCTTTCTTTTTCTACTGATTATAATCAATATATAGATGGTGTTAAAACTAGTGCAGCTGAAATATTCGGACTTAATGGTGTAGCTGGTATTGGGTTATCAATCGGACTGCCTTTGTCACATACCTGGATGATAGATTTTAAACCGGGAGTTGACGCAAGTATATATTTTTCTATTACTTCTGGCGATGACTACTTTGAAATATTCGAAGGTATTGGTGCATACTTCGATATTGATATAAAAGCTCGGAAAGATATTTTCATTTATAAATTTGGCGTTATAACGAGTTATAACTCAGGTATATTTGGTACTGTGGATTCAACTACTGACACTATTCCGATAGCTAAAAACTTATCATTTACACCATATCTAACTATAGGCTTTGATTTTGATTGAATAAAAAAAACTGCCCTAACAACGGGCAGTTTTTTATCGTTACTGCTTAATCTTTAAATATCCATTATCTACATAGACTGTACCTTTCGGCATAGTATTTGTTGCCTGCTGAGGTAAATCCCTAAACAGCATTGTATAACTACCGGATCCAAAAGTTACATTAAATCCTGACACCGTACTGAATGTTGGAATTATATTATCAGGATATTTGAAGCCTATATCACTTCTGATTGGATAACTGCCGTAAGTTCTATTTGTATCTATAATTCTTTCATACTTTTTATTACTTATCACTAAGCTTTCTAGAGTTTCATTTATTATCGTAATATCTCCAATTTTCAATATATTTGTATATATTGTCCTTTCATAACTCCATGAATACTTAAATATGTTATACGCAAGATAGACAGACGGGTCATCTTCTCTTGGGTCTAAAGGATACAGAGGTCTATAATTTTCTTTAAATACCTCAACATTACTACCAGAAGTTACAATGGTTGAACAAGATATTGTTAAACCTGTATAAGTTTTACCACCGTAATTGACTAATGCACCGGGGAGAGTGTTACTTGAAAAACCTTTACTGCTTAATATGGTTTTTATTTCGATGCAGTTTTTACCGGAAGGAATAGATACTGTTTCTGCTCCAGGTGGTGCCTTTGAAAATAAAAGAGGACCGCTATCTATAGAACCACGGAAAAGTCCGTCACCAATTTCAATGTAGCTTCTTTTATTTCCTTGCCCGTCCTCTAAACTTTTGAGACAAAAACCACTAAGGCCTTCGGCATAATCTTCGGATTGGATGCTGCCATTTTGCATGACAGTAATTTTCTGGGAAAACAGATTGTTTAAGAATGCTGTACATGCGGATATTGTTTTAGCAAGTATCAATGCTTGAGCGTCTTTATCAACATTACTCAATCCGTCATTCATGGCCAGCATATCTGTAACTGTTGAAGATGTATGCTCAAGATTATAGTCTTGTTTCCAGTTGATGCCATCAAAAATATATGTCAGTCCTTTTTTGTATATACTTCCGTCAATTGTAAATCCGGTATACAGAAAATAATCACCTTTTTTTAAAACTGTTGGCAGGTCATTAAGATTAGTAAATGCACCAAGGTATTTGTTTTGGGTATCGTTGAGGTCGTACCTAAACTCTTCTTTTTCGATGTTTACATAATTAAATGTTACTTTTTCTTCTTGTCCCCAGAAATATCCCATAACGATAGGCTTTGAGTCTTCTGTTGGCGGTAAACCTATTACAATTGTTTCTCCGGTTGCATCGTCATATAGACCATATACCTGGCCGTCTATAGCTTCAACGAAGGCACCGAATTCTATAGAACCTTCGTCATAAAGTTCAGCTATAGGTTTAATTTTTATGAAATTTCCGCTTGCTTCAAAATCAAAACCTGGTACTTCAGGAAATTGAGTGATTTCTACCGGGCGTTCTTCCAGTCCGTTATAACCTATTACACGTGTTGTAAAGTATGAGTTACTGTTTCCAGAAACGTTACTATAAAATGTCTGATATTTATTGCTTAAATGCAGTGTAATACCAGAATTACGAGTCACAAAGTCTATAGGCTCAATATCGTATGGTACTTTCCCGTGTTGGTCATACATTACAATTTTTAAATTGTTTGTGTCTGGTGGAATAAAGTACGTACTACTATCAACTCCTTCAACTACCTTTACTGGTTCTGTTTCGTTGTTTCTGAACACCTTGAAAATTGTCTTGTAAGGCTGTTCATATGAAACATTTACCAATTTTCCAGTAAACTTGATAAATGCAGGTGAATACTCCGTAAACTCCGGGTTTTCTGCTGTCCATGACGTTATGCCTATTACTGGGGCTGATATATCCATGACTGGTACTGATGTAGTGTCATTAAGTGATATTGCGTCAGCTATAAGGCCTTTTGTTATTCTGTTGTTGAGTGCGTCCCGACATTCGTAATAGTAGTTGTAGTGGGCGTTAAACTCATTGCGTGATGGTACTACCGTGGCCTTTTCCATGTTGTCGAATATCTGAATCTGGTCAATCAGATATTTCCGTAGTTCCTCGTAAGCATCCATGTAGTCGTTGTATTCTTTTTCTGTGAGTACTCCCGCTTCTTCTGCTGACTTACTCAACGTTACTACGTCGGTCTGAATGACAGTCCATTCTTTCTTGAGTGTCTTTTTTTCTGTCGGGTCTACGGTTCGGTCTGCTGCTATGGTTCCCCAGTAGTCAGATTGCTTTCCTGCCATTACAGTTACTGACTGTTCCAGTCTGTCAAGTTGCCGTTCAAACCTGGTAACTGCTGCGCCTTCAAGTCCGTTTTCCTTCAAGATTTTGATACCGTCTACTACCAGTACTTTTCCCGCCATGTTCTGTTCTTTAGTCATTTACGTCTACCCCACAGTGCTTCTGGATGCAATTCTATTTTATCACCCAGTTCATCTATTCCAAGTAGTGACTTTACTTCCTTTGAGCCTGATACTGGCAAACCGAGTGAGTAGCCTACACCCTGCGCAAAGTCTTCGCAGGCTTTTGTCCAGTTATCATTGGATACGTCTACTACCGTCTTTTTAAGGCTATCGAGCACGGGAAACAGATTTGTGCTGAAAAATTGGCCTTTTCCAGTCAGCAGTTTTTCAACCACTCCGGTTAACTGGCTTCCTACCATAGGTACTGCGTCAGTAAACTGAGTAGTTGCGTAGTACACTCCACGTTTTACTTTATCTGCAGTATCGTCATCATCATCACCGGGGCCACTTACTACTGCATTCACAAGAATTCCTGCCAGTGTATAACCGATGATACTTCCCACAATCTGACCATACTGTCCGTTATGTATTTGGTATGGGATGTCAAAACGTATCTGCTGATAGATGCAGTTGAGCGCAGTCTGGAACTGCAGCACAAGATTTGCTACTTCACTGGAATTTTTGAACAGTGGCGCAATGTCTGCTTTGCGTCCGCTTGGCTGTGTCATGCGCACAACGTCATCGGCCTTTGCTACGGCAATTTCTTCCATCTTCAGTGGCGTGATATAGCCGTCATCAAGTTCAGTTTTACCCTGGTTCTGCTTCTGCAGTTCTGCAATGGTACGGTCGTACATGGCAAGCCAACCGGGTGCTACAGAAATCCAGTCAGCCCACTCAAGCCCCTGCATACCCATAGAGTTTATCTGAGCAAAAAGAGCCTTTACTTTGTTGTCAGCTTTGTCTTCTGCTTCCTTAATCAGGTCAATGATTGGGTCAATAGTACGTGTCTCCATGAACACTGACTTGCTCTTAACCAGTTCATTCATGCGTTTTGGATTCGCAATGAATTTACTCATCGACAGTAGGTATTCAGCGGGTGTGATGTATGCCATGAATGGCCAAGGCGAAGTACATAACTGCTTGATAACACCTGATGCCTTCCATGACAGATAGGCAGGTGCGGTTTTACCACGTAAGAGGTGCGCCAGTTTATCTGCTACAGTTTTTACCTGTCCTTTGTTAGGGTTAGCCAGTTCGTTGATATAGTCCTTAATGTAGGCATTAGCGTCATCCCCATAACGGGATGCGATTACCTCACGGGTTCCTGCTGCTGCGGATCCGGTATAGATTGCGTTCAGGTCCCGCACAAGTCCACCGTATGCCACAAAGTGTTCAGTCTTTGCCATACTGTCAGCCCAGGTCTTCATGAGTCCTAACTGGACTGGCTTCTGATGCAGTGGTGAGATTGTGATACGGTTCTTGGTCATACCACGGTTAACGTACTGGGCAGGTGCTCCGGTAGTGTCTGCCATAAGGTCACGTGCTACCTGCTGTTCAAGTGCTTCTCCACTTGCTTCGAGTCGGTACAGTGGTACATATGCAGATACACGGTTTACTGGCATGTTAAACAGATTGATGGATGCTTCATTCAGTCTGTCGTACTGTTCAGCGTAGTCCTTTTCGATAATGTTAACCAGTCCGAGCAGGTCTTTGTTGCCGTTAACAAGTTCCTGTGCCTTGGTCAGAACGATTAGGTATCTCTGGTATGCCTGAGCCTTGTATCCGTTGAGTCCGTCAATGTCCATCTTGGCAGCGATTTCCTGCTCTTCTGCAGTCCCGAAATTACCGTACATAACGGCATCACGGCTCTTTTCGTCTATGTCAGCAACGTAGATGTAGAGCAGTTCATCCAGACTGTATGACTTGTCAATTCCGTTCATAAGAGCAGGAAAATTGTATCTTTCCTGCAACATATCCATGTCAATGTTATGCTCTTTCAGATAGTTATCAATTCTTGTCGTTCTTTCCTTAATCCGTTTCTGTTCTTCGTTGTATGCGGCATACTCACGGAAGCAGAGAGTTGTGGTGAAAACATTCTCAGAGTAGTTATCCATTACACGGGCGAAGCGTCTCACGTTCCCGGTTCCACGGTCAATAGCCATGAATTTATCTCTGAAGGAATTCTTCTCTTTTGCTGCAGCAGAGGTTCCCTTAGCAGCGTTACGCATACCAAGAATTTTGTTTATTTTTTCCTGCTTCTTCTTTTTCACGTCTTCCGGGTCATCGGGATTTATTACAATGCCAGTATCACGGATTGTCTTTTTAATCTGTTCCCTAATGGCTTCAATCTCATCACGTCTCAGCTGCTGACGTCCTGCGAGCAGTTTCTTACCTTCGACGTATGCGTCATCGATGAGCTTACCGAGTTCTTCCATCTGGTTGATGTTCCACTCTGCCATAGGCTGATATTCAATTCTTGCCATGATTTCTGGACTCAGAATAGACTCTGCAAGTTTTCTAGTTTCATCGGTTACCTTGCCGTTTTTGTCGAGCTGATTAGGTAACTGTTCCTGGCGTTCCTTAGCCTTTTTAGATAGAGACAGTTTCTCATACCAGTCAGTGCTACCAAGTCCTTTCAGTACGGTCTTGCGTTCTGTGTTTGTCCACTCGTCAAATTTCTTTCCTGTACCGTTGCGTGCACCTTCGAGCAGGTTCAGTGCAGCAATGGCAGTATATTTCCGCTTGCGTCCGTTCAGTTTGTTCTGAATTTCCTTTCTTGCGTCCTCGTTGGTTACATATGCTGAGTACACTTCACGCAGGTATGGTGAGTCTGTACCTATCCACTTGTTAACTCCATCAGAGAGCCAGTCATTCAGCAGGTTCTGCACCGCAATGATTCTGCGTCCGGTTTCATAGTCTACTGTTGCAAAATTAACTCTTCTTGAAATGCCTTTTACGATTGCATTGCGAGCTCTGCGGATTTCCTGCTCAGTCCGTCTGTCTTCAAGTTTCTTGTTGTATAAGGTCTTATAGTGGCCTTTTGCTTTTGCTGCTTCAATGGCTTTCGTTGCGGCTTTTTCACCTTCGAGTATCTGATGCAGATATTCCATGCGCTTGTTGATTTCAGCAATTTTCCCGGCATTGGTTCCGCTTGATACATTGCTCTGTGCTGCTTTTCCTGCTTCAACGGCATTCTTAATTGTTCCATTGATTTGAGATGGCGCAGTGCGTTCGAGGGTTTCAATCTGCTTCTGTAGTTCTGCATATTCCCTTACGAGGTCTGCCTTCTGCTCATTCTTTATTTCAGCAAGAGCATCGTCATATTCCTGCTGCAGTTCAGCAATTTTCTTGTTCAGGTCATCGATATCACCAGAGAGTACTTCGATAGCACGGTCAATTGTGCCGTCCATTTTCAGTGTTCCGTCTTTTACCTGCTGACGGATGCGGTCATCTTCAAGACTCTGAACTGACTTTGCTCTCTGTGAAGGTGTCATGCGGTCAAGCTGCAGTAACTGTTCTTCAGCAGTATCTGCAGGTGCTTCTACGGTATTACGCATA
>JAZLJW010000003.1:0-4769 GCA_045597345.1 Treponemataceae bacterium | reverse complement strand
CACTACCCTTCCGCTGCCAGATGCGCCATCTGCCGGTTCCACGCTCTTTTCCAGCTTTTTCAGGCTTTTTCTGTCGCCCCGTTCCGTAAACACCTGCTTCATGAAATCATACATGACCGTATCGATATCGGCGCCACTGGTCACCGTCTGCGCCATACCGATGTATGCCGCATAGGATTCCGGATGGCGGGCTGCAGCTTCAAGGGCAATATGGGTACCGCCGGAAAATCCCATAAGGTAGATGGTATCTTTGTGAAACCGTTCCTTCAGATAGGCCGTAACTGCAGCCGTATCCTGCTGGATAACCTCATTGGTAATGGAAGCCGGGGCCAAATCCTTGTCGTACACCATGCACATACCCCGGTAATCCCACCAGCACACAGTAAAATACTCTTCCAGATTCATGGCCGGATATGCCTGGTTCAAAAAATAGTCAGACGATCCCGGTCCGCTTGAAACCAGCAGCAGCACCGGGTTATCAAGGTTTTTACCCCGGATTATCAGCCCGTTGTCAGCCCCGTTCAGACGAACAATGATTTTTTCAGAAATACTGCCGGGCAGTATCTTTCCATTGGCATCACGATAGGGCTCAACGCGTCCGGAACTGATTGCAGCAAAAAGAGCAGTAACAATAAGCAATCCAAGCACCAGGGCCACTACTGCCCACAGAAGAATTTTTACCATCATACTTTTCATTACCGTTATTGTACCGCAAGAACGACCATCCGTCGCAAATTTCATACCACTTGTCAAAAAACACCACATGACACTTTCCTCCTGCGGTATTCTGCCAGTGTCACTAAGACAGAGTGACACAACAACAAAACAACCGGGGCAGTACAAAAGCCCTTTGGAGGGAACTATGAAAAGAACAGTAAAACAGTTGAGTATGGTAGCAGTCATAAGTCTGCTGGTAAGTACTGCACTTTTTGCAGAAGGATTCAGCTTCGGAGGATTCTGGAAATCAGATTCACAGCGGGCAGGAGGTGCCATTGAACTGGGACTCCCGTCGTTCTACGAAAAAGATGGATTTGCCATCCGCGGACATATTGAAGCAGGGGGCGCTGCCTACATCCAGGAAACAACTCCTTCCGGAACTGGCATGCTGACTGCAAAACTGCTGTTCAGTACCACATACGAGAACAACGGCTTTATCGTAAAAAGCTATGGATTCGGATATACCGGAGCAGGCCTTGTTTTTGCAGAACCATTGGCCGGTACAAAAAGCAGTGCCGCAACCACCTGGGACTTTGGTGGCGGCGGAGGATTCGAACTGGGACTGGGAACTGTTACAGAACCCTACGCAGCATTCGTTATTGAATACGGTGGCGGCTGGTGCCGGGCAAAGCAGACAAAATCTTTCGGTTACAACTTCCTTACCCTGGGCTGGAGACAGTATTAGTAACCTATGAAACTGTCAATTGAGACTGATGAGGCACTTCGCGACGACGAAATCTGCCTCCATGTAAAAAAAGTAACGGAAAAGGTAACCCGGATCGTGGACCGGCTGAACCGGGAGGAACAGCAGGCATTCATGACACCGGTGCTTACCGGGAAAAAAGGTGAAACGATGACCTTTCTGAAAACAGAAAACGTCATCCGCATCTACAGTCTGGAGAAAAAAGTGTATGCCGTTGCAGCCGGTGACGACAGCGACGGCGATTACGAACTGAACCTCCGGCTGTACCAGATAGAAGGCCTCATGGCCGAAGACGAGTTCAAAAGCTTTATCAGGATTTCAAATACCGACATCGTGAATTTTGCGTATCTGAAAAACATGGATATGAGCCTGAACGGAAACATCATCATGAACCTGACCAATGGCGAGCGGGTCTTTGTATCACGCCGGTACATGAAAGACATAAAGACCCGGCTGAACATCAGGTAATAGGACAAATAAAAGGAAGGACGATATAACAATGAAGAAATATGTATTGAGAGGATTAATCGGGATGTGTATTTCCCTGGCAGCAGGTCAGCTTATCTGTCTGATAGTCTCCCTAGCCATACACAACGGCACCTGGTACGGCTACTGGCCAATTATGGAACGCCAGTACGGCAGCCAGCTGGTAGCCATGCTGATACAGACACTGTGCAATGCAGCCCTGGGATTTATTTTCGGGTTTACCACCGTTATCTGGGATAAAGATCGCTGGAGCCTTACCCGCCAGACCATTACCCATTTTGTGCTGGTTACTACCGTGTGTGTTCTCAGCGGCTACCTGTGCTTCTGGTACCCCCACCGTCTTTCAGGGGTACTCATTGCACTGGCTGAATACATCATTATCTACGTTATAATCTGGATCTGCATTTACACCAACTACCGCCGGTCAGTAAACCAGATTAACAGTACAAAACGTTAACAGCCAAGATCTTCGTGACGTGTTCTCATGGCAAGAATGCAGTCCTGAATGATGGAGTTGAGCTCTTCTCCCATCATGGCAGCGCCCTTTGAGATAACGTCACGGTTACAGCCTGCGGCAAAGTTCACGGTCTTGAACTTTTTGGTTACCGATTTTACTTCCATATCGGTAACTGATTTTGAAGGCCGTGCCATGGCGCAGGCAAAAATCAGCCCTGTCAGTTCATCTACCGTAAAGAGAACCTTTTCCATCTTGTGAACCGGTTCCACATCAGCACAGATTCCCCAACCGTGACTCTGTACTGCGTGAACCAGCTGGTCATCAATGACTGGATTTGCAGCCTTTTCAGCATTGAAAATATCTACACAGGCAACGCAGTGATTATCAGGATGCTGCTCGTAATCGATATCGTGCAGAATCCCCACACTTTCCCAGTAATCGGCGTCTTCGCCATATTTTTCGGCAAAATACCGCATGGCAGTTCCTACGGTGCGGCAGTGGCGCAGCAGCGTTTCTCCCTGTACGTATTTCTGTAACAGTTCATATGCATTTTGTGGATTCATGATTTCCGTCCTTTTTGAAAATACTGCAATTATTGTATACGATGTGCAGAATTTATTCCTATACTATTTCCGATTCGAATCTGTCAAACAACTCTTTTTTTCTCACGAGGTAAAATATGAAATTAATGGTTTGTGGAAGCCGCAGCATTACCGATTCCAGCTGGGTATTTCAGCAGATTGATGCGTTACTTACGGAAAAACAGGTTTCTCTTGATGACCTGATAATTGTTGACGGTGGAGCAAAAGGTGTTGATACCTATGCAGCTCATTGGGCGAACTCAAAAAATGTTCCCATTGAATGGCACCGCCCAGACTGGGCCCGGTATGGCCGGGGAGCAGGCATAGTCCGCAATAAGCAGATGGTTGAAGCCTGCGATTTTTGCCTTATTCTTTGGGACGGTGTTTCAAAAGGCACCAAAAACGATATTGATCTGTGCAAGAAAATCGGTAAACCGTACAAGACAGTTACGGTCTGAAATATCGCCGTTTACAGTGCCGGCTCAGTACTCCATGTAATCCAATCTTCTTCTGACATATCCAAGTGCAGCCCAAGGGTCTCCAAAGCAGCAATAATGCCAAGCGCTGCTTTAGACTCACCTGTAGAGAGGTAAATGAAGGGACTATCAAGATTTTTCCTGCTGGTAAGTTCGCCGATTGTCTTGATATTCAGATTTTTCAGGTAATTGGAGGATCGTACACTTATCTGCAGGATATCAACAGAAGATTCTTTCATCGCACGTATATCTTTCATCAACCGACTCCTATTTTCATGGCGTATGTTGATTATACACCAGATTGGAATACCGGATTCCTTCTTAGACCATCGGTGAACTCAAAGCGATTTTCCAGCATGGTGCTGAACAGGCCGATAAGTTTGCCGTTGAACAGGGCACAGACAACCGTACCGGCTTTTATGCCTTCAAAGTGAAGAAAGCCGAAAAAGAGGAATGACAGGGCAACAGATATCAGAAAACTCGAAAGGTCGTAGATGGTTTTTACCCTGCTGAGAGGGAATCCGTAGGTTGCGGTAATTTCTTTTACCACCAGTTCGTAAGATTCCGGTGCCAGGTACGTGTGGAACAATAAGGCAACACCCAAGGCCCCCAAGATCATGCCACCGCCGAAAAATATGGCGCGCCCCGCAAAAGTTGCTGCAAAGCCGGATGAAGGAATGATGGAGACTAGTGTCATCATCAGATCAAGAACGACACCGTAGATGACAGCTGTTACGAAAGACAGGAGGTACGATGGTTTGAATTTCCGTAAGGCTATGGAAAGGAGCACGATGAGAAGAGCCTGAATGCAGTATTCAGCCATACCGAAGGTAAAGAATGGCAGCACTTGTGAGATTTTCAGTGACAGGATATAGGCAGGAGCCACAATCATAGACATGCCGAAATCGGCACGCTCCATGAAGGCAGTACCCAGGGCAAGAACGAGCAATCCGATAGCATAAGACGCTTCGGTATAAAACGTCGTTTTTTTCATAATTCCTCCCGGAAGTTATACGCTGACGTTTGATACAGAAACGGCAAAAGATGTGATTAGTGCTCGCACTTTATGAAAAAGCGCGATGGCCACTATACACGATTTTCCTGTTTACGGGAATCCATAAATTCTATAAGAGCTTATTCCCGGCGACTCACCTCATTCAAATGAATCATTGAAAATTAGAGAAAATCAATATATAGTTTTGTTTAATGGGGATGTTGTAGCATTATGTAGGGAGGTGCCAGTTAATGCGCTATTTAGACCTATTTGCTGGAGCTGGCGGACTCTCAGAAGGATTTATTAAAGCTGGTTTTGAACCGGTTGCCCATGTGGAAATCAGTGAATCTGCTTG
>JAZLJW010000002.1:0-4496 GCA_045597345.1 Treponemataceae bacterium | reverse complement strand
GGTCCAGAAGTTACTGATAATCAGCAGGAGAAATGCTGCAAAAGGTATAGCTACACTCAAACTGTAGATTGTTTCGTGACGGTGGTTTGAACTGACAAAATAGTAGGAATAGATGATGAACAGATATGGTGTAAGGGTAAGTGTTATGAAATACAGTGAGGTAATGATATAACCTGCGACAATGCGTTCCGGGGAGAAATTATCAATGATGTATACAGAAATGACGTTCAGGGCTGTAAACAGGGATATTGAAAGGACACACCAGAGAAAAATACGGTGCCGTTTAATATAAAAATGAAAGGACACCAATACATTGACGGTGAGAATTACGGAAAGCAGGAATATACATTTTTCTGCAAGTACATTATACATCACAGCTTAATGCTACCACACTGCAAAAATCATGCTAGGAAAAATTTCTTTTGTTGTGATAAAGGTCACGAAAAGTTTAAAAATTGCTATAGTAGTGGGATATGGAAAAGAGACCTTCAGATTTTAGAAAAATGATTTCGTATTATAGGAATTATCAGGCTGTATTCTGGCTTGATATGTTCTTTGCCTTGGTTTCATCGATTATCTCACTGATTATACCTCTTATTGTACGCTACGTAACCGGTACCCTGGTAAATTACCCTTCAGAAGTAATTCTGCAGCAGGTCCCAACTCTTGCCCTGGGATTTCTGGTTCTTGTGGCCATCAACTTTTACTGCAAATTCTACATCAGCAATGTTGGTCATGTTATGGGGGCCCGTATTGAATTTGACATGCGTGCAGAAATCTTTGACCATCTGCAGAAACTAAGTTTCTCGTTCTATGATAATCAGCAGATTGGCCGACTCATGAGCCGTATTACTACCGACTTATTTGACATCACCGAGCTGATGCATCACGGGCCTGAGAACATCATTCTTTCTGCCATCAGACTGGTTGGGGCATTCATCATTCTGTTCAACATCAACTGGAAGCTTTCTGTGGCTGCTCTGTGTGTTCTGCCGGTATATGGTGTTTTTGCCGTAGTGATGAATAAACGGATGCGGAAAACATTCCGCGAAAACCGTAAGAAGATTGCTGAAATCAACGGACAGATTGAAGATAATCTGGCTGGTATCCGGGTTGTAAAATCTTTTGCCAACGAACAGGCTGAAAACGAGAAATTCAAAATCGGCAATATGGGATTCCTGAATGCCAAGAAGAACAGCTATTTCAATATGGGAATTTTCTCGGCCGGAATGGATACGGGAAACTTTCTGATGCAGGTTGTTATTATTGTGGCCGGCACTTTACTGCTTGCACACGGAACAGTTGATGCAACTGATTTGGTAACTTTCCTGCTGTATATCCACGTTCTTATTGAACCGATTAATGCCGTTATTGCCTTTACTGAGCAGTTCCAGAGTGGTTTTACCGGCTTTGAACGGTTCCGCGAAATCATGGATACGGAAGCTGATATCAAGGATAAGGATGATGCTGTTATTCTGCCACCGGTTAAGGGCGATGTGGAGTTCAAGGATGTATCTTTTGTGTATGAAGGAACGACCAGCAAAGTTCTTGATGGCGTAAATCTGACGGTGCCTGCCGGTTCATACTATGCGCTGGTTGGTGCCAGCGGTGCCGGGAAAACCACTCTTTGTTCGTTGATCCCCCGTTTTTATGACGTTACCGAAGGTTCTGTAACTGTTGACGGCCACGATATCCGTGATGTAACCATGGCAAGTCTGCGTAATCAGATTGGTATCGTGCAGCAGGATGTGTACCTGTTTGCCGGCACCGTGTTTGAAAACATACTGTACGGAAAACCGGGGGCAACCCGCGAAGAAGTTATTGAAGCTGCAAAGAAGGCCAATGCTCACGAATTTATTATGAGTCTGCCGGACGGCTATGATACGGATATCGGTCAGCGGGGCGTCAAGTTAAGTGGCGGTCAGAAACAGCGCCTGAGTATTGCCCGGGTATTCTTAAAGAATCCGCCGCTTCTCATTTTTGATGAAGCTACCAGTGCCCTTGATAATGAAAGCGAAAAGGTTGTTCAGGAATCTCTTGAAAAGCTGGCTGCCAACCGCACCACGCTGGTTATTGCACACCGTTTAAGTACTATCCGCAATGCAGAGAAAATTGTCGTTCTTACTGACACAGGTATTGCAGAAGAGGGAACGCACGGGGAATTGCTGGCGAAGGGCGGTATTTACGCAGAACTGTACAATATGCAATTTGACTGAGCGGCGGGCATGCTTTGCCGCGCGCTGGCAGTATGTCATGCTGAACTTGATTCAGCATCTCCTTTCGGGAGGACTGCTGGCGCAGAACTACCGCGTTTGTGCCGCCGTCCGTGGCGGCAGCCTGTGAGACGGCGAATCCGGGGTTATTTCTTTGCCAGTTGTGCTTCCAGCTCAGCGATGCGGGCTGCCTGAGATTTCAGCTGTTCATCTTTAGCCTGCAACTGGGTTTCTTTAGCTTTCAGTTCAGCTTCGTCCAGCTTGCGCTGTTTCTCCATACCGCGCTTTTCTCCACGGGCTTCACCGCGTAATTCTGCCTGGTCTAACATGGTACCCATAACTGAACCTCCGTTGTCACCGCCTTTAATCTGGCAAACCCGGTCTTTTAATGGAGAAGTACTCATAAAACTGCTTTTGGTGCAGTGAAAATCTTTCATCAGCTGACCCACCGGGTCTTCTCCAGTCCATTGGCCGTTCACGTAAAGTATATGCAGGTTGTCTTCAAAAGGCAAATACTGATCCCCACACAGGACAAAACGTTCAACTGGATACAGCGCCTGGTTTTCATGCCAGTAATCGTGTTCAGTAATGAAAATGATGTATGTTTCGGGCAGGTTTTCGCCAAAAACACCCGGATTTTTTACGTTTGCATCCAGCATTGAACCGTTGCGGCGGGCACGCTTAGGCTTGGCACCACGGTCGTCCCGCTGCACTTCAATGTTGTACTGCTTGCCGTTCTCATCAACGGCCATGATATCAAGCCGTGCTGTCTGACCGTGAAGATTGGACAGTTCCTTTTGTCCTTCTGCTTTCAGCACTTTTAGATCTTTGTTGAGCAGAATCTTTAATATGTACTCAACACATTCATTCTGACCGGCCAGACATGCTGTCATGAACACATCATCGAACAGACACATATCTTCAAGCGGCTTACTGAATTTTTCATTTGCCATGGGGCACCTCCGTATCGCTACGGTATAGTTATTGACCCCGAAATGAAAAAAAATTGCAGGTTTTAGAAAAAAAGTAAAATTATTGGTTACTTATTGGCTTAACTATGGTCAAGAAAAACTGTTTTTAAAGGGTAAACATGTGCTATGTATGATATACTGGTATTAGATAATAGCAGTAATGGGGTTTTTATATGAAAAAAGTATATCCTGTTTTTTTTAGTTTAGCTTTAGTTGTTCTATTGGCTAGTTGTCCTGGTATAAATGATGACAGTATAAATCAATCTGGGGATAATTTTGATAATAATAAGCCGATTCTGTTACAGCCAACTGCCTCAATGAAATTAATAGGTACGATAAATCATGTATATGGTTCTTCTTCAGATGCGCGTTTTTACACTGGACAGATTATGGACGGAAGCTGGTTGGGATGTGAAAATGTTGGATTTGAAGGTGCTTTGGTTGCATATGATGATGTTGAAAAAGAATTGTTGGATTATGTTGAATCGAAAGAGAACAACGATGCGATGATGCATCAGAATTACCCTGGTATAGAATTTGATTCTAATCTGAAATATGTTGAATTTTCTACCTATACAGATTTGTCTACCAGAAAAATTGTTGCCTATGAGATTCGTGTTTTCTGGGGAAATTTTATGGACACGTATAATGCAGATGGTTGGTATGCTAAATCAGCTTTTTTCAACAGTACGTTTTCAACAGCAGATTGGAAACCGATACATTTTGAGTTTGCCGAAGGCATAGAGGAACAATACAGTGATTATCCTTTTGACCTTGAAAAAGAAGCTGAAAAAAAAGCATTTACAGACATGGTTAATACAATTTATTATCCCTTAATACCTTCTGCTGATGTAGCTGCTATTATTAATAAAATAGGAACCGTTTTCACTATATATAATTGCGGAGAAAACCGTTCTGTCTGGGGCCGGTATGAAGACCAGTTTCGTAGTGACGAAAGCTTTCTGGTTGAATACTCAACGGTGCAATCTGCGTATATGAAAAAATTCAGACAGGAAGGTACAAAATGCTTGATGATGGTTGATCATCCAGATGTACAATATGACAGCAGTAAAACATACATAGAAGTGAATTCATTTGTTTATATGAACACTGGTATGAAGATATATGACATACGTCTTATTGATCATTCATATTTTGAAGGAAATTGGAATGGCTGGTATGGTACTGAGATTCAATTAAGATAAAGTAAAGAAAAAGCTTCACTAATGTGAAGCTTTTTCTTTACTTCAGATACACCATCAAAAGCATTACGTCTGATGTGCGGATGCCGGAGATGCGGCTGGCCTGGCCT
>JAZLJW010000001.1:0-2657 GCA_045597345.1 Treponemataceae bacterium | reverse complement strand
TGACGAACCACTTTCTAACCTGGATGCTAAACTCCGCGTTCAGATGCGTGCAGAGATTTCTGACCTGCATCACCGCTTAAAGGCAACCATGATTTACGTAACACACGACCAGATTGAAGCAATGACTATGTCTGACAAAATCGTTGTTATGAAAGATGGTAAAATCCAGCAGATTGGTTCACCAATGTACCTGTATAACCACCCAATCAACAAATTCGTTGCAGGCTTCTTTGGTTCACCGCCAATGAACTTCATGACCGTAAAAATCGTTGAAAAAGGCGGAAAACTGGTAGCTGATGAAGGTTCTTTCGAAATTACACCTACTGAAGAGCAGGCTGCAAGACTGAAGAACTACATTGGTAAAGAAGTTTACTTCGGTATCCGTCCGGAAGACATGGAATATGCAGCAACTCCAGCTACAGTAAACAACATGCAGATGAAAATCTCTGTTATTGAACCACTGGGTGCAGAAACCAACGTATTCCTCAATTCTAAAACTCAGCAGATTACTGTTCGTACCGCACCGGACATTCAGTTCACACTCGGTGAAACAGCAAACTTCGTTCCAGATATGTCAAAAGCTAAGTTCTTTGATAAAGAAACCGAGCTGACCATCTGCGAAGATGTAAACGCTGACTAAGTAATTCAAAAGCACCAGCTGTATCAGCGAAAGTTCCTGCCGCTGTAATGCCCTTGAATTAAACAAAGCCCGCCAGGTCTTGAATAAAGAAACTGGCGGGTTTTTTCATTTTGTATCAGACAAATTGTGTGATATAGCACAGTTATGATTCTGTATCATGGTGGTAACGTTATTGTGCAACAGTCAAAAATCATCTTCTGAATGTGTATAATCTTTCTGATGATATCATATCCCCAATAAGAGTATTGAAATTTGAAACAACAGATGGAGCTTGGCTGGATTTTGTTGTATGGCAGATATGCAAAAGAAGAAATCTGCACATCAATTTCCAGTGCGCCGAGAATTTTTTGAAAGGGATAATGATCTCTTATGGTGGAATGGGCTGAATACCACTAAATGTCTGTTAAATGGATTATTGATGATCCAGGTAACCTCTCGGATAATCAGGGCTGGAATCTCCATCAAGCGGATAGGAAACTTCTGTAAATGAGTAGTTCCTATGATTTTCCTCACTGGCAACTGAAATCAGGTTTATGATTGCTTTTCGTTGTTCAGGAGAGATTTTTTCAAGATTCTCAAGAATCTTGTGATATTTGCAGTATAAAGAATAATCGGGAGCTTCTGCTGCGGTTCCTGACTCGGAAACGTTATGGACTCCAGAAAGCAGATAATCCAAAGAAACATTGAGCGCTTTGGATATCCTCAGTGCAATATCAGCCTGTGGAATGCTTTTTCTCCTGATACCTGTACCAATAGTTGAAACATCAATGCCAACTTCTTCAGCCAGCCATTTTCTTGGTTTTCCTTGATATTCAAGTTCGTTAACAACCATTTCCCAAAAGCACATACTGATATTTTTACTGCACTAAGTGTCAATTTCTTTGTGAAATGTTGCAGTTGTCCTATATATCTGTATAATGGACTGCAGTCTGTTTTGTGTTAATTATGTGACAACTGACGGCTTTGAAGTAAATCTATTTGTGTGTATTGAAAAAGGAGATTGTGAAATGAGTTCCCGGAGTGATGATTTTTGGGGTGGTGTGGTAATTGGAGCAATGCTTTCAAGCAAGAAACCGACAGAAAAGAAAAAGAAAGGGTCCTTCTTAGATGGTGTAATTGGATTAATAGGAATTATCCTGTTTATCAGTATATGGACCAGTACATCATTTGGTGTTGCACTATTCACTTTCATAACAATTCCAGTAGTAATTGGTGTTTTTATTGGGATTTCGCGGAATCGAAAATCACAAATTGCAACAGCATGGGATCACTACCATGAAGGAAAATATTCACAGGCTTTGGAAGAATGTAAGCCATACTGTGAAAGTAATTGTGATGCTGCGTATCTTAAAGGCTACTGCATGCTCTATGGACTGGGGTGTGATAAGAATCCCGATATTGCATTCAATTACATTGAAATTGCGCAGAAAAAGAATGCAGAAGCACGGGCTGTATATGCTGATATGCTTATACATGGAATAGGTTGTACTCAAAACATTGACAAAGGACGACAGGCACTTATCAGTTCTTGTAACAGTGGATGTACCATAGCAAATTTACGGATAGGTGAATACCTTATACAGGGTATTAACGGATTTCCACA
This sequence comes from Treponemataceae bacterium, assembly GCA_045597345.1. GTDB lineage: Bacteria > Spirochaetota > Spirochaetia > Treponematales > Treponemataceae > Treponema_I. The sequence goes on along the minus strand of JAZLJW010000001.1, from coordinate 414 downwards.
GAATATTACCGAAGGAATGAAGGATTTGCGTAAAGCTGCAGAGGAGGGAATTCCATATGCCCAGTATGAATTAGGACTTATGCTTTGCAGCAATATTGAAGGTATCCAGCCAAATCCAGAACTTGGCCTTAACTACATGCGTCAGGCTGCCAATGCTGGAGTTCAGGAAGCAATGGAATATTTAAGTGAAAAATAAAAACGTTTTGTCCGTAAAAAGTGTTGCTGAATACTACACAGCAACGAAGATTGTACAGGAATGCCACAAATCGAGAGGAGGGACAGTACAGGCAAAAATTGTTGAAGCCCGGCGTTAATGCGGCAGCATGAACTATATATAGTTTCTACGCCGGGATTCACCAATAGCGACGCTAGCTAGCGGTTTTGCATGTACTGGCAATCCGGTAGATTTGTGGA